>CAZBUU010000031.1:0-27183 GCA_964495125.1 uncultured Rubrivivax sp. | reverse complement strand
TCGATGCGCACGCGCGGCTTGCGCCGCACGTACAGCGCGCCGATGCCCTTGGGCCCGTAGGTCTTGTGCGCCGACAGGCTCATCAGGTCCACCGGCAAGGTGTTCAGGTCGATGGCCACCTTGCCGGTGGCCTGCGCGGCGTCGACGTGGAAGAGGATGTGCCGCGAACGGCACAGCGCGCCGATGGCGGGGATGTCCTGGATGACGCCGATCTCGTTGTTCACGAACATGACGCTGACGAGGATGGTGTCGGGCCGCAGCGCGGCCTTCAGCACCTCCAGGTCCAGCAGGCCGTCTTCCTGCACGTCGAGGTAGCTGACGTCGAAGCCTTCGCGCTCCAGCTCGCGCATCGTGTCCAGCACGGCCTTGTGCTCGGTCTTCAGCGTGATCAGGTGCCTGCCCTTGGCGCGGTGGAAACGCGCCGCGCCCTTGAGGGCCAGGTTGTTCGATTCCGTGGCGCCGGACGTGAACGCGATCTCGCGCGGGTCGGCGCCGATCAGCTGCGCCACGCTTTCGCGGGCGATCTCCACCGCCTCTTCGGCGGCCCAGCCGTAGGCGTGGCTGCGCGAGGCCGGGTTGCCGAACTGTTCATACAGGTAGGGCACCATCTGCTGCACCACGCGCGGGTCCACCGGCGTGGTGGCGGCGTAGTCCAGGTAGATCGGCTTGTTGTCCAGCGGGTCCATCGATGGCGCTCCCAGGGCGGTGCTTGCCGGGAGATATCGCAGGACGCGTGCCAGGGCGAAAGGCCCGATGAATCAGTCACTTGGCGCCGTCGCCCGATGCGGGGCCGCGCTGCCATGTCGAAATTGTCGGGTGTGCGACGCGCAGCCGCTCAGGGCTGCGCCGCCACCATCACCGCGTAGGCCTTGAACACCGCCGTGGCGGGTGAGCCCACCGCCAGGCCCAGCGCTTCCACGCCTTCGTGGGTGACGCTGGCGGTGATGGTGGAACCCCCGGGCAGCGTGACGACGACCAGCGACGACACCGCGCCGCGCTCCACACGCGACACCGTGCCCGCCAACTGGTTGCGCGCCGACAGCGCCCATCCCGCGAAGTCGGTCACCAGCACCACGGCCGAGGCCTTGATGAGCGCGATGGCCTCCTTGCCCTTCTTCAGCTTCAGGCGCTTGGCCGCGGCGCTGGTCATGGTGGCGGTGATCTCCTCGCCCGACTTCAGCTCGATGGTGATGCTGGCCGACACGGGGCCGAGGTCGACCTCGCTCACGGTGCCTGCGAACTGGTTGCGTGCCGTGGTCTTCATGGACATCCTCCTGAGCAGCCCGTGCAGGGCCGGCAACTGGGCCAGGCGCGCTTCCTGCGCGCGGACGAATTCGCGGTGCTCGGCCTCGAGCGCCTCCCAGGCCTGCAGCAGGCCCAGCGCGGCTGCGGTCAGGCGCGTGCCGCCGCCACCGGGGCCACCGGTGGCGGTTTCCAGCAGCGGCTCGTGCGCCAGGTTGCAGGCCGTCTCCAGCAGCAGCCAGGCCCCCTTGTAGGACAGGCCCGCGGTGCGCGCGGCGCGGTTGATGGAGCCGGTGTCGCGCAAGGCCCTCAACAGCGCGAAGAAGCGGGCGTCCAGGCGGCCGGCGATGCGCAGTTCGCCGCTGAGCAGGGCGCCATCGCTCATGGGTTCATTCCATCAAGGCCACGGTCTTGACCTGCGCCCACACCGGCATGCCCACGGACAGGTCCAGCGCATGGGCGGAGCGTCGGGTGAGCCGCGCCACGACCGGGCTGCCCCCCACGCGCACCCGCACCAGCGCCAGCGAGGGGTGCTCGTCGTCGGCGATCGCTTCCACGGTGCCGCGCAGCTGGTTGCCGATGCTGGTGCCGGTCTGCGGGGCGCGCGTCAGGCTGACGTCGCGTGCCAGCAGGCGCACACGGGCGGCGCGGCCTTCCGGCAGGCCGTGGTCGCGCGCCCACAGGCTGAAGTGGCCAGGGCCCACGTCCAGGCGCGCCAGCTGCCACTGCGCATCGCGCTCGGCGACCAGGGCCTCCAGCACCACGCCGGCGCCTTCGCCGCGGGCCGTGGGCAGGTCCAGGCGCGCCATCACGTCGGCCACCGGGCCGGCCGCGACCACGCGGCCCTGCTCCATCAGCACCAGGTGGTGGGCCAGGCGCACCACCTCGTCGATGGCGTGGCTGACATAGACCACGGGAATCTGCAGTTCGGCGTGCAGGCGGTCCAGGTAGGGCAGCACCTCGGCCTTGCGCGCGGCGTCAAGCGCGGCCAGGGGCTCGTCCAGCAGCAGCAGGCGCGGGCTGGTGGCCAGCGCGCGCGCGATGGCCACGCGCTGGCGCTCGCCGCCGGACAGCGTGTCCGGCCGGCGGGCCATCAGGTGGCCGATGCCCAGCAGGGCCACGACCTGCTCCAGCTCGATGCGCCGCAGACCGGGCGCCACGCGGCGGTGGCCGTAGTCCAGGTTGCGCCGCACATCCAGGTGCGGGAAGAGCGCCGACTCCTGGATGACGTAGCCGATGGCGCGGCGGTGCGGCGGCACGAAGACGCGCTGCACGTCGTCCTGCCAGACCTCGTCGCCCAACGCGACGCGCCCGCCCGCGCGCTCCAGCCCCGCCAGCGCGCGCAGCACCGTGGTCTTGCCGCAGCCGGAGGGTCCGAACAGCGCGCTGACGCCCTGTGCGGGCAATCGCAGCGCCACGTCCAGCGTGAAGTCGCCGCGCGGCAGATTCAGCGTGGCGGCGATCATGCCCTGCGGCGCTCCCTGGGGCGGTTCAGCACATACAGCGCCAACAGCACGGTGAGCGAGAACACCACCATGGTGGCGGCCAGCCGGTGGGCGTCGGCGAACTCGGCGGCTTCGACGTGGTCGTAGATCAGCACGGACATCACGCGCGTCTCGCCGGGGATGTTGCCGCCGATCATCAGCACCACGCCGAACTCGCCCACCGTGTGCGCAAAGCCCAGCACGCTGGCCGTCAGCAGCCCGGGCCGGGCCAGCGGCAGGGCGACGGTGAAGAAGCGGTCCCAGGGCCCCGCGTGCAGCGTGGCGGCGGCCTCCAGCGTGCGTTCGGGGATGGCCTCGAAGGCCTGCTGCAGCGGCTGCACGACGAAGGGCATGGAGTACAGCACCGAGGCCACCACCAGGCCTGCGAAGGTGAAGGGCAGCCGGCCCAGGCCCAGGGCCTGCGTGAGCTGGCCCACGGGCCCCTGCGGCCCCATCAGCAGCAGCAGGTAGAAGCCCAGCACGGTGGGCGGCAGCACGATGGGCATGGCCACGATGGCCGCACACAGGGGCTTCAGCGAAGAGCGCGTTCGTGCCAGCCACCAGGCCACCGGCGTGCCGGCCAGCAGCAGCAGCACCGTGGTGACGGCGGCCAATGCCGCCGTGAGCCGGATCGCTTGCCAGTCCGCAGGGGTCATGGGCGCTCCGGCTTCACAGGGCGTAGCCGAAGGCCTTGATCACTTCCCGGGCCGCCGGCGTCTTCAGGTAGGCCAGCAGGGCCGCCGCCGCCGCGTTCCTCTCGCCGGCCTTCAGCAGCACGGCATCCTGGCGGATCTCGCCGTAGAGGTTCTGCGGCACGATCCAGAACGAGCCCACCGCCGTCTTGCCCGGCACCGCCACCTGGCTGAGCGCCAGAAAGCCGATGTCGGCATTGCCGGTGGCCACGAACTGGTAGGCCTGCGAAATGCTCTCGGCGGTGACGAGCCTCGGTGTCACGGCCGCCGTTAGCGCCCTGGCCTTCAGCACCTCCAGCGCGGCCGCACCGTAGGGCGCGACCTTGGGGTTGGCGATGGCCAGCTTGTTGAACTTCGTGCCCGCCAGCACGGCGCCCTGCACGTCCACCAGGCCCGGCTGCGCGCTCCACAGCACGAGGCGGCCGATGGCGTAGGTGAAGTTGCTGCCGGCCACGGCGCGGCCTTCGGCGATCAGCCGCCGGGGCGTCTCGTCGTCGGCGGCCACCAGCACCTCGAAGGGGGCGCCGGCCACGACCTGCGAATAGAACTTGCCGGTGGCGCCAGGCGACACCTTCAGCGTGTGGCCGGTGGCTGCCGCGAAGGCGCTGCCGATGCGCTCCAGCGGCGCGGCGAAGTTGGCGGCCACGGCCACCGACACCTCGCCAGCCTGAGCTGGCAGGACGATGGCCAGGGCGAGCGCGGCCAGGCGCGCGGAAAAAGCAAGCCGCATGCGGGACTCCATGCCTGTCGACTTTACGACAAATCGTTATGTACTTGCGTACACAACCCAATTGGAGCAAGCGGCGTGCCCGCCGCGGGACCTCAGTGCACAGCCACGCGCAGTGGAGACTGGCTGCGCCAGCCCCCGCGCAGCCGCACGAACTCGGCCAGTGGCCGTGGCGGCGAGACCAGGTAGCCCTGCACCTCGTCGCAGCCGGCCTGGCCCACGGCGGCCAGCTGCTGCTGCGTCTCCACGCCCTCGCAGACGGTGCGCATGCCCAGGATCACCGCCAGCTGCGCGATGGTCTGCACGATGGCGCGCGCATCGCGGCGCAGCAGCACCTCGTTGACGAAGGCGCGGTCGATCTTCAGCGTGTCGAAGGGGAAGCGGCGCAGGTAGGCCAGCGACGAGTAGCCGGTGCCGAAATCGTCCAGCGCCACGCGCACGCCCAGGTCGCGCAGCGCGTGCAGCCGTGCCAGCACGCCCGGGGCGTCGTCCATGAACACCGACTCCGTGATCTCCAGCTCCAGCCGCGAAGGCTCGAGCTGCCAGCGGCGCAGCAGTTCGCGCACGCGGTCGGGGAACTGGGCGTCGCGCAGCTGCGAAGGCGAGACGTTGACCGACACCACCAGCCCGGCCAGCGGCCCCGTGGCGGCACTGCAGGCCTCCTGCAGCGCCCAGTAGCCCAGCTCGTCGATGAGCCCGCTGGTCTCGGCCACGGTGATGAACTCGCTGGGCGGCACCGAGCCCAGCTCGGGGTGCTGCCAGCGCATCAGCGCCTCCGCGCCCACGATCTGCCAGCGCTCGATGTCCACCTTCGGCTGCCAGTGCAACGCCAGCTCGCCGCGTTCGATGGCCAGGCGCAGCCCGGCCTCCACCGCGGCGCGGCGGCGGCTGCGTTCGCCCATGGTGGCCTCGTACAGCACATGCTGGCCGCGCCCGCCGGCCTTGGCGGCATAGAGCGCGGTGTCGGCCTGCACCAGCCATTCGTCGACGCCCACGCCATCGCCTACGCGCAAGGCCGCGCCCACGCTGCCGCCAATGAGCAGGCGGCGGCCCTGCAGGTCCAGCGGCTGGCGCAGGGCCTCCACCAGGCGCTGCGCCAGTGCCACGGCGTCTTCGGCGCGACCGGAATGCGTCATCAGCACGGCGAATTCGTCGCCCCCCAGTCGCGCCACCAGGTCGCCCGGGCGCACGCAGGCGCGCAGGCGCGAGGCCACGGCGTCCAGCAGCTCGTCGCCGACGCTGTGGCCGTGGGTGTCGTTGATGGTCTTGAAATGGTCCAGGTCCAGCATCAGCAGCGCGGCCCCGCGCTGTTCGCGCAGCACGCCGGCCAGCGCGTCGCGCAGCGTGAATCGGTTGGCCAGGCCGGTGAGCGAGTCGGTGTGCGCCAGGCGCCACAGGCTGTTCTCGGCCTCCACCTTGGCCGTCACGTCGGCCATCACGCCGCGCCAGCCCAGCGTGCGGTCGCTGCTGTCGGCCAGGCGCTTGGCGGTGAGCGCCAGGTGGCGCAGGCCGTGGTCGACACGCCGCTGGATCATCAGCTCGCGGAAAGGCCGGCCCTGGTTCATGGCCTCGCGCAGCGCATCCACGCCATCGCTGCAGCGCTCCGACAGCAGTTGCAGCAGCGGGCGGCGCCGCGCCTCTGCCGGTTCCACGCCCAGCATCTCGGCCAGGCGGGGTGAGAAGTGGCTCAGGTGCCCATCGGGGCCCACCTCCCACAACGCGTCGCCGGCGTGCTGCTCGAAGTCGCGCAGCAGCACGGCCAGCATGTGTTCCTGTCGAACGGCCTGGTCCTGCGACAACAGCAAGGCGGTGGCCTTGTGCCACATGCTCAAGGCGCCGAAAGCCGACATCAGCGAATAGAAGACCAGCAGCACCAGCACGCTCAGGTACATGGGCTCGCGCGTCAGCAGCAGCGCCACCATCGAGGCGCCGGTGTAAATGGCCGCGTAGGCCAGGCTGGCCAGCGGCAAGGGGCTCAGCATGAAGGTGCCGGCTCCCAGCATGCCGGTGAAGAGCACGGCCACCACCAGCTGCTGCGTCGCCTGCAGCCCCGGGAACCACACCAGCATCAGCACGGCCCAGGCACCGGCCAGAAGCGCCGCATGCAGCGTGGCGCGGTGCACGGCGCGCACCGAGGCCAGCTCCAGGCGCTGGCCCAGGCGCCGCCGCCAGCCGGCGAGGGCCAGCCCGCACAGCGTGACCAGCGTGATGGCCCACAACCAGAGGCTGGGTGTGCGGCGGGCGCCGAGCATCGCCATCACCAGCAAGGCGCTGCCGATGTTGATGCCCATGGCATAGGGCGTGAAGCGGGAGACCTCGCTGAGGTGGGCGGCACGGACACGGGCGGCCTGGCGGTCCAGCCCCAGGTACATGCTCCGAATGCCCGTGCGCACGCTGGACAGATCGAATCCGGTATGCGTCGGCATGGCTGCACGGTTATCGCCCGTGGCCCGCCCGTCTTGAGCGCGCGCCGCAGCCGCGGGGCGCTGCCGTCAACTACTGCTCAGGCCAGCTCGGGCCCGAAGCAGACCGCGAAGTCGCCGCACTCGGCGCAGCTGGGCGACTTGCAGATGAGGACCTGCTCGCGCTCGCACAGCTGGCGGTAGAGGAACTTCTTCCACTTCATGTCGCGTTCGTTCCTGGCCACCAGGATGGGGAACCAGCGCCGCATCAGCGCCGACAGTTCGACGCGAGAACCCAGCCCCAGGTCCTGCCAGAGGTGCTGTTCGCCCAGGCAGGCCACGGCGACGGTCAGCGCCACGCGGGCGATGTCCTCGGCGCTGCCGGCCGAAGCGTCCGCATGCGCGACGAGCAGGTCGAAGACGTCTTCGACCTCGTCCTCGCGCGCGGCGCGGCGCGCCTGCAGCTCGGGACGCAGCGGAAGGATCAGGCGGCCGTGGCCGGCGCGTGCGTGTAGCACTTCTTGGGGCAGATCTTGGAACACGCGGTGCAGCCGATGCAGAGCTCGCCGTGGGCGATGGTCATCACCTTCTTCTCGTACTCTTCCTCCTCGTCGCCGTCCGGGTCCAGCGCGATGCGCTCGCCCTCGTCGTCCAGGCCCACCAGTTCCAGAACGCCGCGCGGGCAGACGCGGAAGCAGCGGCCGCAGCCGATGCACTTGGCCTCGTCGATCCTCTGCACGAAGGTCGGCGTCCAGGTGGCACCGGAAGGCAGGGTGACGCTGAAGGTGCCGCTCATCACGTCACCTCCGCCAGCGCCTTGCGCGCGGCCATCAGCGCCACGTGCGCCTCGAACGCAAGCTTGGCCACCTCGGGGATGCGCTCCCAGTTCACCGGCAGCTCTTCACTGAGATCGTGCAGGTCCATCTTGGCTTGCGTGGCGCGGGCGTTGAGCTTCTTGATCTCGGCCTTGAGGGTGTCGACATCAGCCATAGTGGGCCACCTCGGGGTACTTCTGGATCAGGTCCACGCCTTCGCTCACCAGCTTGTGGCCGGCCTCGGCCAGCTTGGCCAGGCTCGGGTAGCCGAAGCGGTGCACGTCGCGCAGGTAGCGGTTGACGACGATCAGCCGGCCGGTGGTGAGCACGGCGCGGCCGAAGCCTTCGTGGCTCATCTTCATCATCGGCGTCACCATGCACTTCGTGGCGCGCTCGACGCACAGGCCCACGGCGTTGTGGAAGAGGTCCAAGCGCCACAGCGTCTCGGGGTCGGGGTCGCCCATGATGGGCATGGCGCGGCGCTGCTCGGGCGTGACGATGAAGGGGTCGAGCAGGGTGCGGTCGCTCTTGCCTTCCCAGGTGCCGTGGGTGTCCTGCGCACGGAGCTGCTTGACCAGTTCGACGATGAACGGGTCCTGCATCAGTGTGACGTCGTCAGCGGCAACGACCTCGGCGGCTTCGCTCATTTGTTCACCTCGTCGTTCTCTTCGAAGTCGAAGCTGCGCTCCTGGCCCTTCATCAGGGCCTTGCGCAACCAGGGCGGCGGCGTGCCGGCCAGCGTGGCCTGCAGCTTGTCCAGCAAGTCCAGAATGGGCTCGGGCTGCGTCACCTTCACCGGGTGGATCTTGCTGGCCACCACGCGCGCCGCGGCCGAGCCGCCGATGGCGGCCACGTAGACGATGGCGCAGTCGCCGATGGCCTGCAGCTTGGGCGCCAGCTTGTCCTCGTTGCCATCCTCGGCCAGGTCTTCGCCGAAGCCGAAGTCCTGCACGAAGCTGTAGCCGGTGGGCGAGACCTCGTAGACCGCCAGGTGCCGGGCCCAGCCGAAATGCGCGTCCACGCGCTGCTGGTCTTGGGTGGCGAAGGCGACTTTCATGGCGCTTCCTTTCGTGATGGGGTTCAGGGGCGGTTGGCCGACAGTCGCTCGTCGGGCCGCTGCAGGCGCGGGATGGCGGCGGGCAGGTGAACCGCGGCGGCGGCGACCGATGCCGCGGGCAGCGGCCAGTCGTCGGGGCCGTGGTGCGGCAGGTGCTGGAGCATCGTGTTGGCCACCTCACACACGAAGCGCCGCGTGCCGCGGTAGCCGACGTGGCAGATGTGCGCGTTGCCGACGCGGTCGAACATGGGGATGCCGATGCGGAACAGCGGCTTGCCCAGGCGTTCAGCCGCCTGGCGGCCGTGGGAGTGCGTCATCAGCAGTTCGCACCCGGCGGCGCGGGCCGACTGCTCGAAGTCCTCGAGATCGCCGATCACGACCTCGGCCGCGGGGATCATCTCCAGCAACGGCGATTTGGTGGTGGTCACCGCCACGGCGATCTCGGCGCCCATCTCGGCGAGGAAGGCCGAGGCGGCCCACAGCAGGTCGGGCTCGGCGGCCAGCGCCACGCGCACCTGGCCGGTGTGGAAGTGCGCGTCCAGCATCGCGTCCACCAGCTGGCTGCGCTGGCGGCGCACGCGGGCTGGCGCAGGCTGGCCCGACAGCTCGGTGAGCCTGGCGACGAAGGCGTCGGTGGCGGTGAGGCCGGTGAGGCGGTCGAACAAGGTGAAAGGCACGCCGGTGCGCGCCTGCAGCGCCTCGGCCGCCTCGCGCATCTGCTCGCCGATGGCCAGCGTGTGCGTCGCCGCGCCGAGGCTGCCAATGTCGGCCAGCGGCGTGCCGCCAAGGGTGGTGCCCAGCCATTGATCGGGGATGTGGCCGTCGAGCGAACCCGAGAGGTCGGGCACGAAGACCGGTTCCAGGCCGAAGGCTTCGATCAGTTCACGCAGCTCATCGATGTCGCCCGGCGACAGGTGGCAGCCGGGCAGGACATTCACCTGGCGTTCGCGCTTCGGCACGTCCATCTCCGGCAGCTGCGACACGAGCGCCGTCACCGCCCTGGCCCAGCCGTCTTGGAAGGCACCCACGTAGTCGGGCGTGGAAACATAGACCACCGCCGTGTCGGCCAACTCCGGGTGGCGCTGGCGGATCAGCTTCAGGTGGCCGTCGACATCGTCGCCGCGCGTTTCGGTCAGGCCCGTGCTGCAGATGCCGATGAGCGCGGGCTGGGCGCGCTGGCGGATGTTGAGAATGGCCTTCTCGATGTTGTCGAAGCCGCCCATCACCGTGGTGGCCTCGTTCATGGCCGTGGTCTGCAGCGGAATCGCTTCCTTGAAGTGCCGCACCAGGAGGACGACGCCGAAGGACGTGCAGCCCTGCGAGCCGTGCATCAGCGGCATGCACGAACCCACACCCATGAAGGCGTAGGCCGCGCCGAGCGGCTGGCTCATCTTCAGCGGGTTCACCGCTGCGGCTTTGCGGGATTCGATGACACGCGCCATGAACGGGGGCTCCTGGTCGTTCAGGAGCCTCCATTGCAGGAAGGGTGCCAAGGCGGCACCCGCGTGAAATCAAGGACTTGGCGCTGCCGGGCTTGCCGGTTTTGCGACAAACGCGACGGCGCTCCCGCGCCGCCGCGTGGGGCTCACTGCGGCACGAAGCCCGTGGCCTTGATGATGCGCGTCCACACCGCCGTGTAGGCGCGTTCGCGCTGGCCCAGCTGCTCGCCCGTCATGTGGCCCACGGTCAGGCCCATGGCGGTGAGGCGGTCGTGCACGGCGGGCTTGGCCAGCACCTTGGCCAGGGCGACCGAGAGGCCGTCCAGCGCCGCCCTGGGCGTGCCGGTGGGCGCGAAGAGGCCGTAATAGGGCACATCCTCGAAGCCCGCCAGGCCCAGTTCCGCGAAGGTGGGCACGTCGGGCATCACGGCCTGGCGCGCGCTGCCCAAGACACCCACCACGCGCACCTTGCCGCTCTTGTGGTTCTCGATGAAGTCGGGGATGCTGCCCACGCCGGCGGCGATCTGGTTGCCCAGCATGTCGGCCATCATCGGCGCGCTGCCGCGGTAGGGCGCGGACACCAGGTCCAGCTTGTACTTCTCGGCGATGACCTTCACCAGGAACTCCGGCACCGAGGCCGGCGCCGGCACGCCCACGGCGCCCTTGCCGCCCTGCCCGCGCACCCAGGCCACGTAGTCGTTGAAGCCCTTGGCGGGGTTGCCGCCCGAGACGGCAAAAGCGTTGACGAAGGTGGCGAAGCCGGCCACGGGCACGAAGTCCCGGGCGGGGTCGAAGCCCGGCGTCTTCACCACCTGCGGCAGGATGGAAATGCTGTGGTCGTGGCTCAGGAAAACGGTGTTGCCGTCGGGCGCCGCGGTCTTCAGCGCCTGCGCCGCCAGCTGGCCCCCGGCACCGGGCTTGTTCTCGACGATGACGGTGGCGCCGCCCAGTTCGTCCTTCAGCGACTCGGCCAGGATGCGCGCGATGGCGTCGGTGCCGCCGCCCGGCGGGAAGCCGACCAGGATGCGCACCGTGCGCGAAGCCTGGGCTTGTGCGGTGCCGAAGGGCGCCAGCACGGCGGCAGCGGAGGCGCCACGCAGCAGCGCGCGGCGGGAAAGGGCAGATGTGCTCATGTCGGCGGCGCCGCGGCGGGCGGCGGGGCGGTTGGCGAAGGCGGCAAGCTTACCGCCAGCCGTTCAGGCCGTCGCCAACAAGGCGTCCTCGACCTCCCAGGGCGCGGCCGTCCGCACCTGCTGCCACACCGGGTTGAACAGCGCCTTGTCGATCTGCTCGATCATGGTCACCATGCCTTCATAGCCGGCGAAGGCGTGATGGCGCTCCTGGTTGATGTCCATCCAGGGCATGCGCGCCTTCAGCGCCACGAACTGGCTGCGGCCGCCGCTGAGCATGATGTCGGCCTTGGCGGCCTTCAGCATCGCGTACATCTCCTTCGGCGACAGGTCATCGATCATGTGGGCGTCGTCACCCATGATCTCCTTGATCTTTTCCTTGTCTTCCTTGGTGCTCTTCTTGACGCTGGTGCCCACCACCTCCAGCCCGGCCTCCTGCAGCGCCGAGACCACGCTCCAGCTCTTCACGCCGCCGGTGATCAGCAGCACCTTCTTGCCCGTGAGCCGTTCGCGGTAGGCGCGGATGCGCTCCCAGGCGCGGGCCTCTTCCACGGTGATCAGCGCCTCGGTGCGCGCCTTGAGGTCGGCCGGAGCACCGCGCTCCACAAGCAGCCGCGCGATCTCGCGCAGCGTGGTGCTCATGTCGGCGATGCCGTAGAACGAGCCTTCGAAGTACGGGATGCCCCAGCGCTGCTGCATGCGCGTGGCCACGTTGATCATCGACTTGCTGCACACCATCATGTTGGCGCGCGCGCGGTGGGCCGAGGCGATCTCGGCGTAGCGCCCGTCGCCGCTGATGCACGACAGCACGCGCACGCCCAGGGCGTCCAGCAGCGGCTTCACCTGCCACAGCTCGCCGCTGAGGTTGTATTCGCCGATGATGTTGATGTCGGTGGGCGTGGTGGTTTCGGGCTCCACGGTGCCCACCACGTGGTCCAGCAAGGCTTCAGCGCCCAGCTTGTTGCCCAGGTTCTTCGGGCCTGCGAAGCCCGGCGCGTTGACCGGGACCACCGGCTTGCCGAACTTCTCGGCGGCGCGCTTGCAGACCGCCTCGATGTCGTCACCGATCATCCCCGTGACGCAGGTCTGGTAGACGAACACCGCCGCCGGGTTCTGGCGCTCGATGATCTCGCGGATGGCCTTGAAGAGCCGCTTCTCGGCACCGTGGATGACATCCAGTTCGGTGACGTCCGTCGTGAAGCCCATGCGGTAGGTCTGCGGGCCCGAGCTGGCGCTGTGGCGGTTGTCCCAGGCATTGCCTTCGCAGGCGATGGGGCCGTGCACCAGGTGCGCCACGTCCACGATGGGCTGCAGCGCGATCTTGGCGCCGTCGAAGGCGCAACCGCCGGCCGCGGCCCCGGGTGTGAGCTGCTTGGTGCAGCCCTTCTTGCGCTCCTTGGCGCTCTTGGCCTGGTTGATGTCGCAGCCCGGCTCGTCGAAGACCTCGGCGATCTTGGCGGTGAGCGATGGCGTCATGGCGGCCCCGGGTTGGCAGTGGATGCCGGGGCATCGCAGGAACGGTGCCAGGGCCCGGCCCGCGCAGATTCAAGCACTTGGCCCCGCCAGCGCAGCCCGCCTTGGCGGGTTTGCGACAAACCCGACGGCTCAGGCCGGCTCGGCCGCCTCGTCCAGCTGGAACACGCCGACCGTCTGGTCCAGCTCCACCGCCTGCGCCTTCAGCGACATGGTGGCGGCCGCGGCCTGCTCCACCAGGGCGGCGTTCTGCTGTGTCGCGCCCTCGATCTGCGCGATGGCCGCATTCACCTGCTCCACGCCCTGGATCTGCTGGCGGCTGGCCTGCGTGATGGCATCCACCAGCGCATTGAACTGCCCCACGCCCTGCACCACGTTCTTCATGGTGTCGCCGGCCTCGTGGGCCAGGCGCGTGCCGGTGTCGATCTCGCTCACCGAGGCTTCCACCAGGGCCTTGATCTCGCGCGCCGCGCTGGCCGAACGCGTGGCCAGGTGCCGCACTTCCTCGGCCACCACGGCGAAGCCGCGGCCCTGCTCGCCGGCCCGCGCGGCTTCCACCGAGGCGTTCAAGGCCAGGATGTTGGTGCGGAAGGCGATGCCGTCGATGACGCTGGTGATGTCGGCGATGCGGCGCGAGGTCTCGTGGATGGCGTCCATGGAGCCGACCACCCGGGACACGGCCTCGCCGCCGCGCACGGCCACGTCGGCTGCTGCGCGGGCCAGTTCGTCGGCCTGTCGCGCGCCCTCGGCGTTGCGCCGCGCCGACTCGGTGAGCGCCGAGGTGCGCGACAGCGCCTCGTGCAGCGCCGCGGCCTGCATCTCGGTGCGCGAGGACAGGTCGGCATTGCCGGCAGCGATCTCTCCTGAGGCCGCGGCGATGGCGTTGCTGCCCTGGCGCACGCGCGCCACGATGCCCACCAGGCTGTGGCTCATCGCCTTCAGCGCGGCGTGCAGCTGGCCGGTCTCGTTGCTGCTCTGCACATCGATGGTCTGGCGCAGGTCGCCGCGCGCGATGCCGTTGGCCACCTCCACACCCTTTTCCAGCGGGCGCGTCACCACCTTCTGGATAAAGGGGTAGATGAGCAGCAGCACCGGGATGCAGGTGACCAGGGCCGCGATCAGCGACTGGGCGCGCATGTCGGCCAGCGCCTGGTTGGTGGCCTCCAGCGACATCTTCATGCTCACCACGCCCAGCACCGTGCCTTCGGGCACCACATGGCAGGTCAGGCAGTCCTTGCCCAGGTAGCTCTTCAGCGCCAGCGTCGGCCTCACGGCGCGCAGCACCTCGCCCTTGGCGTCGTGCTCCACACGCACGACCTCCTTGCCGCTGGCCAGCACCTGCTTCTCCAGTTCATCCGGCGGCACCTGTTCTCCAGCCGTTCCGGGGCCGAAGACCTTGCTCACGGCCTCGGCGCGCAGCACGCGCAGGTCGCGGATGGCGTTGAGCTCGCGCAGCTGGTCCAGGAACACGGCGCGCTGGGCCACGGTGCCGGTGACCATCATGCCGGTGAGTCCGGCCATGGTGGCCTCGTGCATGCTGGCGGAGAAGGACGCCGCCTGCTCGATGGCGGCCGCGCGGTTGCCGCGGCTTTCCCAGGCGATCACGCCCACCCACACCAGCACCAGTGCGGCGCCGACGGTCAGCAGCAGCTGGATCCAGATCTTCAGGTTGCGCAGGGCCATGGTGGCGGCTTTCGTCGGGAGGGGACCCCAACCCGTGCCATCGGACCCGGGCGCGACTTCCGAATGGCTCCCCGTCCTGCACGATCGTGAAGCGTGCAGCATTTCACGGAACGGCGGTCAGGCAGCCCCGGCCAGGGCGCGGGCCCGGTATTCGCGCGGCCCCAGGCCGACGTGACGCTTGAAGAAACGGCAGAAGTAGGCCGGGTCCTCGAAGCCCAATTCGAAGCCGATGCTGGACACGGGCGCGGCCACGTGCACCAGGCGCCGGCAGGCCTCGCGCACCAGGCGCTCGTGCAGCAGGGCCTGGGCGCTGCGGCCGGTCTCGGCACGCACCATGCGGTTCAGGCGCTCCGCGCTCAGGCCCAGGTGCTCGGCATAACGTGTCACCGGCCAGTGGCTGCGGTACTGCGCCTCGGCCAGCGCCACCCATCGCGTGTAGAGCGCTTGCGCACCACCGTGGGCCGCGCGCGGCGCGGCGGCGTCGCGCTCGGCCAGCGCTGCCAGACGCCACACCACGCCACGCGCCAGCCAGGCCGGCAACGGGCCGTGGTCGGCCGCCTCGTGCTCGGCCAGCAGCACGGTGCTGAGGGCCTGCAGGCGTGGCGCGGCATGCGGCGGCAGCGGCAAGGCGCGCGCGCTGGCGAAGAGCCGGGCCAGCGCGTCGCCCAGTGCCAGTTCGGCGTCGCCTTCGGCCAGGCGGCGGGCGTCGAAGGTGAGCACATGGCCGTCGCTGGCGGAAGAGAAGCGGAATGCATGGGCCACGCCGGGTGGGATCACGAAGGCCAGGGGCCCCAGGCCGTCGAAACGTGAATCGTCCAAGACCGCGCGCACCGGCCCGGCATGCAGCAGCACCAGCTGGTGCAGGCCGTGGTGGACATGGGTCTCGATCTCCCAGCGGTAAAGGCGGCTGCGTGCCTGTATGGACTCCACGTGCAACAGCGCCGCACCCGGCGCGCCCGGCTCGCCGTAAAGCGCGAACGTGGGCAGGGAGCGGCGGCGGGCCATGGTGGGATGGTACGTAAAAAGTGCAAGTTTGCACCGCAGCAAATCCAGGCCCGCCGGCGCCGGCCGACGCAAGATGCCGCCATCCGCCGATACAGGCTGAGGAGACAGCGATGTTCGCCTTCGACCCCTATTCCCCCGTCATCGACGCCGACCCCTTCCCCGCCTACCGCACGCTGCGCGAAGAGCACCCCTGCTTCTGGAGCCACGAGGCGCAGATGTGGATCCTGTCGCGCTACGCCGACATCGTGACCGCTCTCAACGACTGGCAGACCTACTCGTCGGCCAAGGGCAACCTGATGACCGAGCTGCCCGGCCGTGCCGGCGCCACGCTGGGCACCACCGACCCCCCACGCCACGACCGCCTGCGCGGCCTGGTGCAGCACGCTTTCATGAAGCGCAACCTGGAGAGCCTGGCCGGCCCCATCCGCGACATCGCGGCCGCCACCGCGGCGCCGCTGAAGGGCCGCGCCAGCTTCGACTTCATCGGCGACTTCTCGTCGAAGTTCACCGTGCGTGTGCTGTTCGCGGCGCTGGGGCTGCCGCTGGGCAACGAGGCCGAGGTGCGCGAGAAAGCGCTGCTCATGGTGCAGAGCGATCCCGGCACGCGCGCCAAGGCGCCGCAGCACATCGCCGCCTACCAGTGGATGCAGGACTACGCCGCCGGCGTCATCGCCGAGCGCCGCGCGAACCCGGTGAACGACCTCATCTCGCACTTCGCCATGGCCGAGATCGACGGCGACCGGCTGGACGAGCGCGAGGTGCTGCTCACCACCACCACGCTGATCATGGCCGGCATCGAGAGCCTGGGCGGCTTCATGAGCATGTTCGCGCTGAACCTGGCCGACCACCGTGACGCCCGCCGCGCCGTGGTGGCCGAACCGGCACTGCTGCCGGACGCGGTGGAGGAGTCGCTGCGCTTCAACACCTCGGCCCAGCGCTTCCGCCGCTGCCTGCAGAAAGACGTGGAACTGCACGGCCAGACGATGCGCGCCGGCGACTTCGTCTGCCTGGCCTACGGCTCGGGCAACCGCGACGACCGGCAGTTCCCCAACCCCGACGTCTACGACATCGGCCGCAAGCCACGCGGCCACCTGGGCTTCGGCGGCGGCGTGCACGCCTGCCTGAGCACGGCCATCGCGCGACTCAGCGTGAAGATCGCGTTCGACGAATTCCACCGGGTGGTGCCCGAGTACGCTCGCGTACAGCAGCAGCTGGCCTGGATGCCTTCGTCCACCTTCCGCAGCCCCACCCGCCTGGAACTGGCCCCGCAGTGAGACAACCGCCATGACGCGCATCACCTTCATCGACCACGCCGGCAGCGCCACCGCCCTCGACGCCCCCGACGGCTGGAGCCTCATGCAGGCCGCCACGGCCAACGGCGTGGACGGCATCGTCGGCGAGTGCGGCGGCTCCTGCGCCTGCGCCACCTGCCATTGCTACCTGGACGACGCGCTGCTGGCGCTGGTCCCGCCCGCCGGCGAGAACGAGCTGGGCATGTTGGAGAACGTGGTGGCCGAAAGGCGGCCGGGCAGCCGCCTGGCCTGCCAGGTGAAGGTGTCGCCGGCGCTGGCCGGTGCCGAGATCCGGCTGCCCGAGTGCCAGGAATGACCTCCGGCCCGAGCGCCGGGCGCATCGTCGTCGTCGGCGCCGGGCAGGCTGGCGTGCAGACGGCCGAGGCGCTGCGCGCAGGTGGCTGGGCGGGCGAGATCGTCCTGCTGGGCGACGAACCCCACGCGCCCTACCACCGCCCTCCACTGAGCAAGGCCTGGCTGGCCGGCGAGGTGGAAGCGGCACAGTTGTTGATGCGTGCGCCCGAGGCGCTGGCGCGCAAGCAGATCGAACTGCGCACGGGCGTCACCGTGTCGGCCATCGATCGCGTGGCGAAAGAACTGGTGCTGGCCGGCGGCGAGCGCCTGGCCTACACCGGCCTGGTGCTGGCCACCGGCGCGCGCGCGCGGCGCCTGCCGCTGGCGCATGCCGACGCGCCCAACCTGCACGTGCTGCGCACGCGCGACGAAGCCTCGGCCCTGGCCGCCGCGCTGGCTGAAGGGGGCCCGCTGGTCGTCATCGGCGGTGGCTTCATCGGGCTGGAGGTGGCCGCCACGGCACGCAAGAAGGGTGTGGAAGTGACCGTGCTGGAGGCGCTGCCACGCCTGCTGGCGCGCGTGCTGCCGCCGCTGCTGTCGGCCTGGTTCGAGGCGCTGCACCGTTCGCACGGCGTGCTGCTGCGCACCGGGGTTCAGGTCGAAGCGCTGGAAGCCGGCGCCGATGGCCGCGTGAGGGCCGTGCGCCTGGCCGGCGGTGAACGGCTGCCCTGCGGCGCCGTGCTGCTGGGCGTGGGTGCGCAGGCCAACGACGAACTGGCGCGCGCAGCCGGCCTGGCCTGCGAGCGCGGCATCGTGGTGGACGCCTGCGGCCGCACGGCCGACCCCGCCATCGTGGCCGCCGGCGACTGCACGGCGCGGCGCCTGCCGGACGGCAGCCTGCTGCGCCTGGAGTCGGTGCAGGGCGCCAGCGAAGGCGGCAAGGCCGCCGCGGCGGCGCTGCTGGGCCAGGACAAGCCCTTCACCGCCACGCCCTGGTTCTGGTCCGACCAGCACGGGCGCAAGCTGCAGATGGCCGGCCTGGCCACGGGCGCCACGCAGAGCGTGCTGCGCGGCGACACGGCGGCCGCGTCGTTCTCCGTCTGGCACTACGCCGGCGACCGGCTAATCGCCGTGGACACGGTCGACGAGCCCAGGACCCACCTGCTGGCGCGCAAGCTGCTGGACGCCGGGGTCTGGCCTGCGCCGGCGCAGGCGGCCGACGCGGGCTTCGACGCCGCGTCGCTGCTGGCGCGCTGATCAGACCCAGGCCGAGCGGTAGTCCTGCGCATACTGCTCGATGCTGCGCGGGGCCTGCCCGGTGATCTGCTGCACCGCATCGGTCGTGCGCTCGGCGTAGCCGGCCCTGAAGTAGCCCAGGATCAGCACCAGGAACTCGGCGTAGTCCTTCGGCAGGCCGGCGCCCAGCAGGCCTTGCAGCATGGCTTCGGGCGTGATGTCGGTGAAGCCGATGGCCTTGCCGGTGGCCTGCGTCAGGATGGCGGCCACGTCGGCGTGGTCCAGCGCGCGCGGGCCGGTGAGGTCGAACGCCTGGTTGGCCAGGCCGTCACCGGTCAACAGCTTCGCCGCCACGGCCGCGATGTCGCGCGCGTCGATGAAGCTGCCCTTGGCCTGGCCCACCGGCAGGAAGATCTGCCCCGCCGTCTGGATGCCGTGGATCCAGAAGGTGTTGAAGTTCTGCATGAACCAGTTGGGCCGGATGATGTTGAAGGGCAGGCCCGTGGCTTCCAGCCGGCGCTCGGCCTTGCGCATGGGCGCGGCCTCGTCGGCGTCCGCGCCCATGGCCGTCATCAAGACCACCTTGCGCAGGCCGCGCGCCTTCGCTTCGTCGATCAGCGGCGCCAGCAGCGCTTCCTGATTGGCGTGACCCGGGGGCGCGAGGAAGAAGGCGCGGTCCACGCCTTCGAAAGCGGCCTTCAGGCAGGCGCCGGTGACGAGGTCCACCTGCACCTGGTCGGGCGACGTGGGCTTGCGGCTGGTGGTCTTCACCAGGGCGTGGCCAGCGGCGGCCAGCAGGCGGGAGAGTTCTGATCCGACGGTGCCGCTGGCGCCGACGACGAGGATGCGGGACATGGTGTGCTCCGGGTGGGTTGTCGATGGAAGGCAGTGTGCCGCGCCGCAACGGAACTACGAATGGACATGAATCCACTTTTCATGTTCAATCGTCCACCATGGACCTGCTGACGGACATCCTCCAGGACGCCGGCCTGCGCCGCCGTCTGCTGGACCTGCGCGAGCTGCCAGCCCACGTGGCGCTGCGCTTTCCCTGCGACAGGAGCATCGGCCTGCACGTGGTGGTGCAGGGCCCGGTGCATGTGCACGCCCCCAGCCTGCCGGCCCCGCTGGCGCTGGCCAGCGGCGACATCGCCGTGATGGCACGCGGCTGCGACCACGCGCTCAGCGTGCCGGCCAGCCTGGCTGGGCTGCAGCCGCTGACCCTTGGCGAGCCGGTGGCCGCAGCACCCGGCGGGAGCACCGTCATCAGCGGCGCCTACCAGCTGTGGAACACGCCGCTGCACCCCTTCTTCGCCGAACTGCCCGCCTGGTTCGTGCTGCGCGCCGAGGCACGGCCCCGGCTGGGGCCGCTGGCATTGACGGCCGGCCTCATCGAGCAGGAGATCCGCAGCGGTGAAGCCGGCGCCGACAGCATCGTGCACGCCCTGCTGGACGTGGTGTTCACCTACGCACTGCGCGACGTGGTGGCCGCGCGCGGCGACGCCCAGGCCGGCTGGAGCCACGCGCTGCGCGACGCGCCCGTGCGCCGCGCCGTGACGCTGATGCACGAGGACAGCGCCCACCCCTGGACCCTGGACGAACTGGCGCAGCGCGCCGGCCTGTCGCGCACCGCGCTGGCCGAACGCTTCCGCAGCGCCATGGGCGATACGCCCTTGAACCACCTGCGCACGCTGCGCATGCAGCGCGCGATGAAACTGCTGTCGGAGACCGACCGCCACCTGGAGGCCGTGGCCACCGCCGTGGGCTACCAGGACGCGTTCAGTTTCTCCAAGGTCTTCAAGCGCACGGTGGGGATGTCGCCCAAGGCCTTCCGCCAGCGCGATGCGGCGGAGCAGGCCCATCCCTGGCGCTTCAAGGCCGGATAGCAAAATCTGGCGCTCCGCCCACCGCAGCACCCGCCATGCTCATCACCATCGAACCCGGCGTGCGCCTCTT
This sequence comes from uncultured Rubrivivax sp., assembly GCA_964495125.1. Taxonomy (GTDB): domain Bacteria; phylum Pseudomonadota; class Gammaproteobacteria; order Burkholderiales; family Burkholderiaceae_C; genus Rubrivivax. Next base: position 7,259 of record CAZBUU010000031.1, on the reverse strand, counting down.
CATCGACGTCGAAGGCCCGGCCCTCGTGCCCGACGGCCCCCGCATGCGCGAGAAGCCCGCGCTCGTGCTGCTGCACGGCGGCCCCGGCTACGACCATTCCGGCTTCAAACCCATCTTCAGCCGGCTGGCCGACATGGCCCAGGTCGTTTACGTCGACCACCGCGGCCACGGCCGCAGCGACCGGCGCCCGCCCGAAGAGTGGACGCTCGACACCTTCGCCGACGACGTGGTGCGGCTGTGCGACGCCCTGGGCATCACGAAGCCCGTGGTGCTGGGCCAGAGCTTCGGCGGCTTCGTCGCGCAGCGCTACCTGGCGCGCCACCCGGCGCACCCGGCACGCGTGGTGCTGTCCAGCACCAGCCACCACCTGGGCCTGGAGCGCAAGGTGGCGGCCTTCACGCGCCTGGGCGGCCCCGAGGCCGGCGCTGCCGCGCGCACCTTCTGGGCCGCGCCCAGCGCCGCCACCTGGGCGCCCTACAAGCAGCTGTGCCACCCCCTCTACAACACCACGCCGGCCGACCCGCAGGGCCGCGCGCGCACGGTGTTCAACGAAGACATCTTGTTCGCCAGCGCAAACGGCGAACAGCAGACGATGCAACTGCTGCCCGGGCTGGCGAAAGTGCAATGCCCGGTGCTGGTGATGGCCGGCGCGCTGGACCCGGTGACGCCGCTGGAAGACGCGCAGGAGATCGCTGCCGCCATTCCCGAGCCTTGGGGCCGCCTGGCGGTGTTCGAGCGGGCCGGTCATGGCGCCTGGCGGGACATGCCGGACGAGGCCGTGGCCGTGTTGCGCGAGTTCATCGCGGGGACCTGAGAGGAGCGTAGCGCGTTGGGCGGCGGCAGCCCAGGCAAGCGCCGTGCTCGCGGCGAGACTGGCGCTGCGTCACACAGCCTTCACGAGGATCAACGAGAAATCGCTCAGCGCGCCCGATCCGGGCGCCGTTGGGAGGCACCGATGCAGCGTACGTGGTTCATCCGATTGTTGTTGCTGTTGCCGGTGTTGGCCTGTCCCCTGCCACATCGGGCGTACGCTCAGCAACCGGTCAAGGGCAGCGACCATCCCTTGGTGGGGCGCTTCGCGCGTTCCGTGCTTGTCGGCTACGCGCAAAAGGCCTTCGACTCGCGCTCCCTGGTCTTCAAGGGCACGCCAGATCGCAGCTTGGTCAAGGGTGACTCGCGCGTCATCGAAGGCAGGTTCACACAATTGGCCTATGCAGGCCCTGATGTTGCAGCGGTCGAGATCTTCCGCAACTATCAAGCTTCGCTCCAGTCGCGGGGTTTTGCACCGGAGTACGTCTGCGAGAACCAGCCTGGGCAACCGAAGGCCTGCCCGGACCCGAAACAGATCGCCTACGCGATTTCCTCACTCGGTGCGTCGGTGATCGAGAACGGCAATTGCTTCAAGAACAGCCGCTACGGGCTCTTCAGAAAGGGCTCGGAAGCGACCATCGCGTTGCTGGTCTCGGATTGCTGGAACGAGAAGGCAGCGCCCCTGGCCTTGATCACCGTCGTCGAAAGCGCGGCCATGAGGACCGACCAGATCGTCGTGCCGACGGCGGCCGAGATGACAGGCGCATTCGCCGCAGAAGGCAAGATTGCGCTCTACGGCATCTTCTTCGACACCGGCCAGGCCGAGGTGAAACCGGAGTCCCGGCCGACCCTGGAGTCGATCTCGGCGCTGCTGAGCGCGCAGCCTTCGCTGTCGCTGGTGGTGACAGGCTACACCGACAACGTGGGTGGGTTTGACGCGAACGTCAGTCTGAGCAGGCGCCGCGCAGAGGCCGTGGTCAACGCGTTGGTGTCCGATTTCAAGGTCGCGCCCGCAAGACTGACGGCTTTCGGAGCCGGCATGACGGGGCCGCGTGGGCCGAATGCCGACGAAGCGGGGCGAGCAAAGAATCGACGCGTCGAACTGTCACCGCGCTGACTTGCCGCCCTTTTCTGTTCTTTGCCGACGGCACGAAAACTCGACCCGAAATCAGCGCATCGAGCGTTCCTGGCCGATCTGCTGGAGATCAGACAGAAGGGCGGCCAGCACCTCGCGTTCGCATGCATGCGACGGGCCGCGCAACCAGACCCCTCGTGGCGGCGCTTGACGCGGACGGTGCACCACATGACGCGCGACCAGCCGGCAAGGTTCCACCGGACCACGACCCGCGCAGCATCCGAAGACCTCCGCGTCACGCCGCATCGCTAACGTCCTTCCTGTCGAGACGCACAGGCACTGCATCAGCGGTCCCTGTCTCGTCCATAGCGACCTCATCCAACTTTGGTCGCCAAGCCAACAGGAGTGACGCATGAATGCCTTCCACGCCATCGCCGCCATCGGGAGTCTGAGCCTGCTCGCCGGCACCCCCCTCGCCCAAGCCCAGGCGCTCACCAACGTGGTCGTCGCCGACTACGGGACGGTCAGCCTGCCGTTCACCCAGGGTTTCAGCCATTCGTTCGCGACGTCGTCGCCGTTCGACACCGAGACGATCGGTCCCGACGCCGTCAATTTCTATGACGACTTCCTCTTCACGACGCCCGCCTCCGGGGGGTTCCTGAGTGCTGCCACCATCACCATCGACCTGGGCAACCTCCTGGGCATCGAGAACCTGCGGATGCGGCTGTACGACGCCTCCGCAGGCCTGACCAAGGGCTCGCCCGGCGGCTTCCTGGTTCAGGCGTGGAGTTCGCCGTACTCTTCGGGAAGCCTCACCGGCACGGTGGCCGTTTTCCCCGGCACCGTCACACTGGCGGGTGGCACGCAGTACGCACTGGAGGTTCGTGGGCTCGTGACAGGCGCCGCCGGTGGCAGCTACGGCGGCAACCTGAACATCAGTGCGGTGCCCGAACCCGAAACCTACGCCATGCTGGCTGCGGGCCTGCTGGCGATCGGTATCGTGGTGCGCCGTCGCACGCAGCCCTGAGCGCTGCGCGGCGGCCTCAACCGCGCAGCAGGGCAGGCAGGCCAGTTGCCAGTGCCGGCACCAACGCGATGATCACGGTGCCGGCGAAGATCGCCGCCATGGCCGGCAGCACCGACACCGCCACCGCCTTGAGCGACCGGCGGAACATGGCCGACGCGAAGTAGAGGTTCATGCCCGCCGGCGGGCAGAGGAACCCGGCTTCCATGGCGGCCAGGAAGATGATCCCGAAGTGCAGCGGATCGATGCCGTAAGCCTTGGCGAGCGGCAGCAGCAGCGGCACGAGCACGACGATGGCGGCGTAGATTTCCATCAGCGCCGCAGCGACGAACAGGAAGGCGCAAAGGGCGACGAGGAAGAGCGTGCGGTTGGGGATCATCCCCTGCACCCACTCGACGGCGCGGTCCGGGATGCCGGCATCGACAAGGAAGTTCGTCAGCGCCAGCGCCATGCCGAGGATCAGCATCACGCCGCCGATGATCTGCCCGGCGTCGCTGAGCACGCGGCCCAGCGCGGGGCCGCGCAGCTCGCGCCGGACCAGCGCCTGGGTGAACAACGCATAGGCTGCGGTGAGCGCAGCGCTCTCGACGGGCGTGGCCCATCCGCCCAGCAGCGAACCCAGGGCCACCACGGGCGCGGCGAGTTCCCAGCGCGCCTCCCAGGCAGCCCGCAGGGCGGCGCCGGCGTCCGGCTTCGCGGCTCGCACGGGTGCGGGCTCGCGACGCAGGAAGCCTCCGAGCGACAGCAGCACGGCCACCATCAGCAGTGCTGGAATCACGCCAGCAAGGAACATGTCGGTGATCGGCACGCGCGCAATCACCGCGTACAGGATCAGCGGCACCGAGGGTGCCAGCAGCACGCCCAGCGCGCTGGCGCTGGTGACGAGGCCGATGCCGCGCTGCTCGGGATAGCCGGCCTTCAGGAGCAGCGGCAGCAGCAGCCCGCCCAGCGCCAGGATCGTCACGCCGCTGCCGCCAGTGAAGGCCGTGAAGGCCGAGCACAGCAGTGCCGCCGCCACCACCGTGCCGCGCGTGCCGCCGCCGAACATCGCGACGAACAGCGCCGACAGCCGCTGCGCGGCCTGCGTGCGCGCCAGCACCAGGCCCGCCAGCGTGTACAGCGGCAGTGCCGGCAGCGAGGCGTTCACGGTGATCTGGTAGTGCGACAGCGGCACCGAGGCGAGCGGCAGTCCGTCGCTCCAGAAGAGCAACAGGGCCAGACCACCGAGGATGGCGAAGATCGGCGCCCCGACCAGCAGCAAGGCCAGCAGCCCCAGCAGCCCCGGCACCAGCGGCGGCAGCACCGCATCGCCCGCCCAGGCCGCCCCGAAGCCAGCCAAGGGCAGCACAAGGAAAAGCCCACCGATGCTGCCCAGTGGCTTCAGCGCCCGCGCCGCCAGCTTCAGGCCGAGCAGCGCAAAGCCGACCGGCATGGCGGCTTGCACCCACCACACCTGTATGCCGTAGGCCAGGGCCAAGGGCGCCTGCATCTCCGCTTGCACGAAGCGCGCGCTCGCCGCCGCGAGAAGGCCGCACAGGAAGGCCGCACCACCATCGCCCAGGCTCTGCAACCAGGCCTGCAGGCGCGCGCTTCCCAGCTGGCCCAGGCTGCTTCCCAGGGTGCTGAGGTGGCCGTGGCGCTCGGCCGCCAAGGCGCCAGCCATGGCCATCACCAGCCCCAGGTGCTGCACCAACACCGACGCGTTCTGCACCCCGGCGCCGAGCAGCGGGCGCGACAACATCTCGACGATCGGGATGCCCACCATCAGCGCCAGCGCTGCGCCGGCCAGCCACTCGTCGATGCGGGCCCAATGCGGGCGCGCCTCGCTGAGGTCGAGGGTCGGCAGTTCGGAGGGTCTCATCGCTTGCCCGCGCGGAAGGCACGGACATGCGTGAACACTTCGTCGAAGGTCTCGGCCGGCACCATGGTGCCGCGGATGCGCGGGTAGATCTGTTCAGCCAGTTGCTGCCACTCCCGCAGTTGCGCTTCGTTGGGGCGACTCACCGTGAGGCCGCGCTTGACCATCGCAGCCGTGGCCTCATCGACCTCCTTGCGGGCCTGCGTGCGCATCGCCAGGCCGGCCTTCTCGCCGGCTTTCGCCAGGGCCTGCTGGCCGGCCGCGCTCATCGCTGCCCAGGCACGCTGCGTGATGACCAGCGCGCCCACGATGGGCGCCCAGTTGATCTCCAGCATGTGCTTGGCCGTGCCGTGGATCTGGCTGGCCAGCGCGAAGTAAGGCGTGCTCGGAAGCACGTCGATCATGCCGGTCTGGATGGCCGCCAGTGCGTCGCCGGTCTCCAGCGGGACGGGCGTGTAGCCGAGGCTCTTCATGATCGCCTGCTGCTCCGGCTCCGAGCCCCAGGCGAAGAACTTGCGGCCCTTGAAGTCGCCAGGCAGCATGGCCGGCTGGGTGCTGAAGAAGCGCACCCAGCCGGCGTCTCCCCAGCCGACGACCACGAAGCCCTTGTCGAGGAAGCGCTTCTCCATGCCCGCGCGCATCTGGTTGCGCACGTAGTCCAGTTCCTCCCAGCTGCGGAACAGCAGCGGCAGGTTCTGCAGCGCGGCGATGCTCGGCTCGATGTCGCGCAGGCCCACGACCGACATCAGCCCCCCCTGGATCTGCCCGATGCGCATGCGCCGCACGATCTCCGCTTCGCCGCCCTGGCTGCCGTCAGTGAACACGACGAAGCGTGCGCCACCACCTTGCGCCGCACGCCAGGCTTCGCCGACTTCGAGCAGTTCCTGGTGGTACAGCGAGTTCTTCGGCACCACGCTGGCGATGCGAAGCTGCACGGCCTGGGCGCGCGCGGCGAAGGGCAGTGCGGCGCACGCGCCGAGGATGAGGCGTCTAGAAGCGGTCATCAAGGGTGTCCAGCAGCCACTGCGCGCGATCGCGCATCACGGCATTGGTCAGGGTCGGGTGCTGCGCTGCAATGGCCAGGGCCTCGCGCAACAGGCGTTCGAAGCGTTCTCGGTCCCGCGCGGCCAGGGCCTCGGCCTCCGCCAGGGGCACGCTGCTGGCGCGGCCCTGCGCCATCTCGCGGGCACGCGCGAAGTACGTGGCTGCCTGCGCGGCGCTGCCGTTCGGACGACCGGCTTCCAGCGTGCCGAGCAAGCTGGCCAGAGCACCGTCGAGCAGCTGTGGCGCCAGCTTGTCGGCCTGCTGCGCGAGCTGGATCACCGCCGGCAACTCGGCAACGCGTTCGGGCTCGCCTTTGCGCAGAGAAATGGCGCCGCCCCAGGCCGCCGCGGCCCAGTAGGCCAGTTCGGCCTGCTCGGCACGAAGCGGCGCAGGCCGGCCCTCGCGAAGTGCCGCTCGCAGTCCGGGCGACTCGTCCTCGAGTGCCAGCAAGGCATGCTGAGCCGCGCGGTCGTACAGCCGCGCTGCACGCTCGCGCAAGGCCTTGGCCCGGCGCGGTTGCGCGTTCTCCAGCTGATCCGCTTCGAAGGTCACGAAGGCGTAGGCGTACTGCGTGAAGCCCGATGCGACCGACGTGGCCAAAGCCCGGTGTCCCGGTTGGGCCCGCAGCACGGATTCCGACAGCTTCAGGTAGAAGGCAGCCGCCTCGCGCGCCAGCTGAGGGTCGTCCTCGGGACTCGCGCCCTGTGCGGCCAGCGCGTCAGCCAGCGGCCTCTGGACCACGGATGCGCAGCCACCGAGAAACACGACCAGACCCAAGCACAAGGCGCCTCGACCCCAAGCCCGCATGACGGCTCCATGAACCCCAGAGGGCACCGGCGCCGGAATCTAGTCACCGGGCATGACAACGTGGTGTCAGGAAGCCACGGCGCTCCGAGGATCGCCTTGGGGATCCAGCGTGCGCCGAAGTCGGGCCGTCGGCCACGTTCGGACGACCCCACACCACGTGGGCCCGCTCAGGCCTACAGATCGTCCGCCAGCACTTCCAGCGCGACGAGCTGCTCCTGCAGCGCCCGTCGCGCCCGCCAGCCCGCACCCTGCCAGGCCGGATCGTCCGCGCGCTCGAAGGCGGCCAGCGCCGCCGACTCGTCGCCGAACACACGGCACTGGCCGCGGGCCAGCAGCTCGCCGGCGTCGCAGCCTTCGAGCTTGCGCGCCAGGTCCTCGGGGTCGTAGGCGAACCAGGCGCGCGGCGCCTGGTCCTCGGGCAGTTCGAGCACGTAGATCACGCCCTGCCCTCCAGCACCGCGTTCAGCGGATGACGTCGAAGGAGTAGTCCGTCTTGCCGGGCACGTTGGTGTTCGCGTCCAGCGCCTCGAAGAACTCGTCCAGCAGCATCGTGAACAGCCACAGCGCGCCGTTGTAGCCCCAGGTGGGGAAGCGGTGGTAGTGGTGGCGGTCGAAGATCGGGAACACGGCGCGGATCAGGG
>CAZBUU010000030.1:0-27371 GCA_964495125.1 uncultured Rubrivivax sp. | reverse complement strand
TCACGCCCGGCATGCCGTTGAGCGCGGTCTCCAGCGGAAAGGTGACGAGCTGCTCCACCTCTTCCGGCGCCATGCCGCCGGCTTCGGTGAGCACGGTGATCAAGGGCTTGTTGAGGTCGGGGAACACGTCGACGGGCGTGCGCCAGGCGGTGATGGCGCCGTACACCATCAGCAGCGCGGCCAGCGCCAGCACCAACAGGCGGTTGTGCAGGCTGGTACGAACGATCCAGTGGAACATGGGGTCTGCCGTTCAGCGGATCTGCGCGATCAGCGCCGCGCCCTGGACCACGACGCGGTTGTCCGCGCTCAAGCCCTGCGTCACCACCACGGTGCCGGCGTCCAGGGGCCGGACCAGCACCGGCTGCGGGATGAATCGCTCGGCGCCCGACTTGATCCAGACGATGGGCTCGTTCGATGCATTGCGCACCACCGCCTGCGCCGGCAGCACGACGCCCCGGATGCGTTCCTTCGACTGCGCCACCACGGTGACGGGCTGGCCGATGGCCAGCGGCAGCTCCACGCCCGGCTTCGTCGCGCTGACGGCGAAGGTGATCGGCAACACCCCGTCGCGCATCGAGCGCGAAGCTCCCAGCAGACGCAGCCGCAAGTCGGGCACGCCTTGAAGCGACGCGGCGGCCAGGCGCCCGGCCAGCGTGGCATCGGCGGTGGTGGCTTCCACCAGCACGCGCGCCGGGTCCACCACTTCGAACAGCACGTCACGCGGTTCGACGACCTGGCCGACCACGAGGTCGGCGCGGGCGACCACGCCACCCACCGGGGCGACGAGGGCTTCGCGTGCCGACAGGCTGGCGCCGATGCTGCGCTCGCGCTCGGCCAGGCTCGCGGCTTCGCTGCGGGCGGCCTCGATCTCCTTGCGCGGCACCGTGCCTTCCAGGCCTTCGAGCCGCTGCACACGCTGCTCGGCCAGCTGCCGCTGCGCCCGCAGTTCGGCCCACTGCGCCTGTTGCGCGCCCAGCGCGAAGGGCTCGGCGTGGTGGCGCACGAAGGCCAGCACGTCGCCGCGCCTGACGGCCTGGCCGGCCACCGGCAGCCCCTTCGGCCCGGGCTCGATGCGCCCGCCGTGCACGGCCTGCACGCGGCCGCTGGCGTTGGGGTCCATGACCACGCGGCCGTGCAGCTCCACCGTGGCGGCGGCATCGACCTCCGGGGCCAGCACCGTGCGGATGGCCATGCGCCGCTGGGCGAGCTTCGGGACGTTGACGCTGCCATCGGGCAGGCGGGCCAGGCCGGAGGCGTTGATGGCGGCACCCGGTGCGTCCAGGTGCTCGCCATTGGGGCCATGTGCGCCCGGCGCTGCGCCGGCCTCGGCCAGCCAGAGCGGCGCCGCGACGAGCGCCGCCGCACCCAGCCGGCGGAGACGGCGTGAGACCCCTTGTTGCGGGCGCCTCATCACAGACCTCCCTGCGGCCGGCTGGCGTCGCGGCGACGACGCTGCCACCAGGCCACGCCGCCGAACAGCCCCAGGGCCGCGACCACCGCGCCCGTCCAGGCGGCGCGCTCCAGGGCGTGATCGTGCCCGTGCCCTTCGGCCCCGTGGGCAAGGCCGTGGTCGTCACCGGCCGCCTTGGCGCCGGTGCGGCCCTTGGCGTTGACCAGGATGGCGTCCAGCAGGTCGCTCTCCTTCCCGGCCACCAGCGTGAAGACGAGCGCATGTTCGCCCGGGCTGCTCAGCAAGGCCAGCAGCCGCTTGTCGTCGAAGGCGTAGTCGCCATGGTCGGCGTGGAAGGTGGCCCGGGCCTTCACGCCGCCGCTCTCCACCTCCAGCGTCGCGCCCAGCACGGGTTCGTTGCTGTCGTGGCGGTCGATCAGCACGGAGAGTTCGCCGCCGGACAGTGTGGCGACGAGCTCGAACGCATCCGACTTCGCCTCGGCGCGTGGGAGGGTGGCGCCTGCAGGCAGCGTCGATGCGCCGTCTAGGTGTTCGCCGTTGGGGCCGTTGGCGCCCGGGCCCGCCGGTGCGGGTGGGGATGCCGCCAGCAGCAGCACCAGCAAGGTGGCGACGCCCGACTGGCGTGTGGCGAGGAGAAGGGTGAGGATCTTCATGGCAGGCGTCCGAGGGCTTGTTGGAGGCGGGCGCGGGCTAGGCCCAGCGCAGCGGTCTGGCGGGCCACGGCGCTGTCGGCCTGCGCTGCGGCCGCAAGAGCGCGCAACAGGTCGGGCAGCGGTGTCTCGCCGGCACGGAAAGATCTGTCGATGAGGGTCGCGCGCTCGCGCAGCAGACTGGCGCGGGCCGTCTCGGCTTCGAGTTGCGACAGCGCCGAACGCAGGGCCTCGCGGGCCCCGGCGGTGTCGCTCTCCAGCCGCTCGCGCAGGCGCAGCACCTGGGTCTGGGCGATGTCGATCTCGGCCAGCGCCGCAGCCTCCAGAGGCGGGTTGCGGCCATCGGTGCCGAAGGGCAGGCGCAAGGCGATGACCAGGCTGCCTTGCGAGCTCTCGGCCCGGCCGGGAACGTCCTGACGCAGGCCCACCGTGAGCTCGGGCGCGTCGCGGCGAGAGAGGCGCAGCAGTTCGAGGCGACGGCGAGCCAGCTCGCCGGATTGGCTGGCCAAGTGCAGCTCCGGGTGCACCGTGGCGTCAGCAGGTGGCCCCTCATCCGCGGCAGCCACGGCCAGCGCCGGTGCCGCGGCCAGGCCGGTGAGCAGTTGCCAGCGCGTGCGCGCCGCCTGCAGCCGCAGCTGAACATCGGCCCGATGCGACTGCGCTCCCAGATGCTCGGCCTGGGCGGCCAGGGCATCGGAGCGGGCCAGGTCGCCAGCCCGCACACGGCGCTCCACGTCACCAGCCAAGTGGCCCAGGGCCTGGACCTGGGCGTCGGCCTGCGCCAGTTCGGCCTGCAAGGCGCCGAACTGCCAAGCCGACTCGCGCAGCTCACCCGCCAGTCGCAGGCGGGCCACCTGTTCGGCCGCGTGCGCCAGGGCCGATGCCGCCTCGGCGGCGCCCGCGCTGGCGTGGCGCTGGCCGGGCAACCACAAGGGCAGGGCCAGGCCGGCCTCGGTCTCGCGGCGGCCGGCGTTGCCGTGCAGACGGTCGTCGCGGTGGCTCAGGGCCAGCGCGGGGGGCCCAGCCAGGAAGCGCGTCGCCACGGCGCGCTCGGCCTCGGCGCGGCGCCGCTGGCCCTCGCTCTCCCGGGCGGCCACGGCGCGCTCCCAGGCGGCGTCGAGGGCGACACGCAGCGCCACGGCGCCACCGGGCGCGGGAATGGCGGCAGGCTGGGCCCAGACCGGCCCGCCAGCCAGCAGGGCTGCGATCGCGCAGGCCCAGGGCCACAGGGATGACTTCACGATGATCCTGACGGTTCGTCAGCCGGGGTCGGCCAGGCGCAGGCTCGGTTCACGCCAGTGGCGGACAGACGCTTGCGTGGCAGGACCTTGCGGCGAAAGGCCGGGCGCCCAGGGCTGGGCACCCGCCGCGAAGGCGGGTCAGGAACGGGAACGGGGCGGTCGGAGCAGGCCTTCGAGGAAGGGGTCCGGCACGGGAGCCCCGTGCAGGCCGCCGGGAGGGGCCGACCCCATCATCGGGACATCGTGCGGGGCCGCGGCCATGAGCGCCAAAGGAGCGGCCAGGTGGTCGGTGAGCACGTGCTGCACGGAATCGAAGGCGTCGTCCAGGTGGTACGAGCCGTCGTCCGCGTGATGGTGGCCGGCTTCGAGCAGGTGCATGGCGGCGTGCTCGCCGTCGGCCATCACATTCACGGTGGAGCCGACGCGGGCGAGCGCCAGCGACTGCCACAGCAGGGCGAACAGCATGAACACGAGGCAGGCAGAGCGTCGCACGGTGGCGCGAGTCTACCGAAGGCGGCAAAACCGCTGCCGGCGGTGCCGTCAGGCCGAAGGCACCTCCACCGTCACGTCCAGCCCGCCGAACTCGGCCGAGGCGTCGACCTTCACCGTGAAGCCGTGCACCGCCGCGATGCGGCGCACGATGGACCAGCCCAGGCCGCTGCCGTCCTCGCCGCTGCCCAGGGCCCGGAAGAATCGCTCGCCCAGCCGCCGGCGCTCAGGCTCCGGCAGGCCGGCGCCGCCATCCTGCACGCGCAGCCGCACGCGGCCCGCGTGCAGGCCGACCTCCACCTGCACGCGGGCTCCCGGCGGTGCGTAGCGGATGGCGTTGTCCACCAGGTTGCGCACCAGCACCGCCAGCAGCGTGGCGTCGCCCATCACGGTGCAGGGCTCGGCGTCCACGGCCAGGCCCTGGTTCTTGGCGATGGCGCGGCCGGCCACGGTGGCCACCTCGCGCCGCACCAGGCCGTCCAGCATCACGGGCGCGAAAGCCGGGCACTGGCCGCTCTCCACGCGGGACAGCGTCAGCAACTGCTCCACCAGGCGCGCCGCGCGGTCGCAGCCGGCCAGCGTGGCCCCCAGGGCGTGGTGGCGCGCCGTGTCCTCGGTCTCGGCCAACGCCACCTGCGCCTGCGCGCGGATGGCGGCGATGGGCGTGCGCAGTTCGTGCGCGGCATCCGCCGTAAAGCGGCGTTCGCCTTCCATCAGCGTGCCGATGCGTTCGAAGAGCCCGTTCAGCGCGCCCACCAGGGGCTGCAGTTCCTGCGGCGCGCCGGGCAGGTCCAGCGGGGCCAGCGCCTGCGGCTGGCGCGCCGAAAGCTGCGCCGAAAGCGCGCGCAGAGGCCCCAGGCCCTGGCGCACCGCCCACCAGGCCACCAGCGCCAGCAGCGGCAGCGCCAGCGCCAGCGGTGCCAAGGTGCTGCGCAGCACGGCGTAGAGGATGTGCGAGCGCGAGTCCACCTGCTCGCCGACGATCACCTGCACGTCATGTTCGGCGCCGCGCGCCGAGAACACCCGCCAGGCCACGCCGTCGATCGTCACCGTGGCGAAGCCGCGGCCTTCATCGGCGCGGCGGTCATGGCCATGGCGGGCGGCGTCCTCCAGCATCGGCCGCAGCGGCGCATTGGCCGAGCGCAGCGCCAGCCGACCCTCGTGGAAGACCTGGAAGGTGACCTTGGGCGCGTAGCGGTGCAAGGTGGGCGCGTCGATCCCGGCGTGGTCGTCGCCCAGTTCGGGCGACTGCTGCGCCACCAGCAACGCGGCGGCCTGGGCCAGGTGGCCGTCCAGCAGTTCGTCCAGTTCGTGGCGCACGTCGAGTGCCGTCTTGGCCGCCGCCGCCAGCCACACCAGGGCCACGACGCCCAGCACCAGCGCCAGCAGGCGACGCTGCAGCGAAGGCACGCCCTTCAAGGGCCGTCCTTCCTCAGCGTGTAGCCGAGACCGCGCACGGTGGCGATGAGGCCGGCGCCGAGCTTGCGTCGCAGGTTGTGCACGTGCACTTCCACGGCATTGCTGTCCACCTCCTGGCCCCAGCCGTAGAGCTGCTGCTCGATCTGCTCGCGAGAGAGCACGCGGCCGGCGGCCAGCATCAGCAGCTGCAGCAGGTCGAACTCGCGCGCCGACAGCGACACCGCCACACCCGCCAGCGTGGCGCTGCGCGTGGCCGGCTCCAGCAGCACGCTCCCGGCCTGCAGGCGTTCCTGCGGCTGGCCATGGGCGCGCCTCACCAGCGCACGCAGGCGCGCCGCCAGTTCGTCCAGGTCCACGGGCTTGACGACGTAGTCGTCGGCGCCACGGTCCAGGCCGCGGATGCGGTCAGGCACGGCGTCGCGCGCCGTCAGCACCAGCACCGGCAGCATGACGCCGACGGCGCGCACGGCGGCCAGCACGTCCAGGCCTTCGAGCAGCGGCAGCCCGAGGTCCAGCACGGCCGCGGCATAGGGCTCGGCACGCAGTTCGCGTTCGGCAGCGCGCCCGTCGCGCACCCAGTCCACCTGGAAGCCATGCTGACGCAAGCCGGCCCGCAAGCCGTCGCCCAGCAGCGCGTCGTCTTCAGCGAGCAGGATGCGCATGGGGGGATTCTCGGTCCGCTTCAGTCGTCGTGGTCGCGGTGTCGCGCACCGTCGCCGTGCTGGGCGGCAAGGCGCTCGCCGGCGGCGGCCTGCAGCGCGGCCGGTGCCTGCTGCCACTGCCAGGCCCAGAAGCCCAGCACGCCGGCCAGCACCAGCAGCGCGATGCCGACGCGGGCGCTGCGGATGCCTTCGTCGGGCCGCGCCTGCGCACGGCCGGTGAGCATCGGCTTGACCAGGTTGCGTCGCCCCAGCACGCTGGCCAGCAGCACGCCCGCCAGGTGCAGGCCCACCAGGGCCAGCAGCCCGTTGACCACGCCTCCATGCAGTTCGCCCGCGGCGTCGCTGCCGGTGTAGGCCAGCCAGCCGCTGGCGCCGGCCGTGAGCGTCAGCGCCAGCATCGCCACGATGGCCAGTGCCCCGGCCGGGTTGTGGCCGGCACCGCCCTCGTGGCGGCCTGCGAACATCGCTTTCAGGTGCTGCCAGGCCGCCGTCGGCCCACGAACGAAGCTGGCGAAGCGCGCGTGCTTCGTGCCCACCACACCCCACAGCAGGCGGAAGACGACCAGGCCCACCATCGTCAGGCCCAGCGTCACGTGCAGCAGGCGGAAGCGCTCGGTTTCGGCGGTTAGCCAAGCACCGGCGAAGCAGGCCACCATGAGCCAGTGGAACAGCCGCACCGGCGCGTCCCAGACCAGCACGCGCTGCGGGGTTTCAGCGGGGGATGCGGACGGCGTGTTCATCGAAATCTCCTTGCGCTGCGCCTACGTGGCAGGCGCTGCAGTTGGCGGGGCTCTTCACCGCGGCGGTCTTCCAGGTCGCGGCGCTCACCTCGCGGTGTTCGCGCAGGAACCAGGCGCCGCGCGTGATGCGGTGTTCGGGCGGCACTTCGCGGGCCCGCTTGCCGCTGCCGGCGTTGGCTTCGTACCAGGTGCCGATGGCACGCGCCGTGTTCGCGTCGACGCTGGCATCGCTGCCGAAGTGGCGCGGCAGCCCGGCCATCAGCGCGCGCCAGCTCTCGGCGGGCAGCAAGGCCGCCGGGTAGACGACGTGGCAGCTGCCGCATTCCTGCAGCACGACGGCCGGGGCCGCTGCATAGGCACGGTGTTCGCCGGCCTGCGCCGTGGCGGCGGCCGCCAGCAACAGGGCGGCGAAGTGGGGAAGTCTGGGCATGGTCATGTCCTTCAGGGTTTGAGCGTCAGCAGCCAGGCCAGCACGTCGGCCTTCTCGCCGGCCGAGCACTCGCGGCCGAGCACGTCGTTGCAGTTGCGGCGGAACCACTTCTCGGTCTTGGCCACGTCGGCGAAGCGGGCGGCGTTGGCGGCGGGGGCCAGCGGCGCGATGTCGCGGCCGGTGCCGGCATGTCGGCCCGTGCTCACCGGCGTGGGGCCGTGGCAGCTGGCGCAACTCCACTCGCGGCCGTGGGTGGAGGTGAAGAAGCTGCGGCCGCGCTCGGCCGAGGGCGCGCCGCCCGCGGCGGCACGGAAACCGGCGAGTTGCTCGGCCGGGGTGGCGGCTGCGGCGGCCAGCGAGCACAGCGCCAGCGCGGCGGCCAGGGTGAGGGTCTTGCGTGAGTTCATGTCCGGCATGGTCCGCCGGCCCGCTTAACGATTTCTGAGCGGCGCGCTACCGTTCATCACGACATCCGACGCTTCGTCCGTCGCAGTCACGCGTTTGCCGGAAGCCGGCCCGGCGGCAGGTCGGCCCGCGTCAGAATCCGCCCCCTCACCTCATCCCCGGGAACGCGCCCATGATCCGCAAACTGCTGCCGCCCTTGCTGACCCCGCTGCTGCTGGCCTGCACCGCCATGCCCGCCGTCGACCCCGCACCGGCCGCCAGCGACGTGCCGCTGATCGAGCGCACCAAGCTCTTCGGCAACCCCACCCGCGTCGGCGCCCGCATCAGCCCCGACGGCCAGTGGCTGAGCTGGATCGCCCCGCGCGATGGCGTGCTCAACGTCTGGGTGGCGCCGCTGTCCGACCTCTCCAAGGCGAAGCCGCTGACGGACGAGAAGCGCCGCCCCATCCGCAGGGCCTTCTGGTCGCCGGACTCGAAGACGCTGCTGTTCGTCAACGACCAGGGCGGCGACGAGAACTTCCTGCTCTATGGCGTGGACGTGGCCGGCGGCACGGCGCGCAACTTCACGCCTTTCCAGAAGACGCGGGCACAGGTCATCGCCATCAGCCCGCAGGTGAAGGACCGCATCCTCGTCGGCGTGAACAACCGCGATCCGCGCTACCACGACGTCTACACGCTGGAACTCGCCAGCGGCAAGCTCACGCTGCTGCTGCAGAACGCGGGCTACGGCAGCTTCCTGGCCGACGCCGGGCTGAACCTGCGCCTGGCCACGCGCTCGCGCGCCGACGGCGGCACCGATTTCTTCCGCATCGCCGACAACAAGGTCGAGGCCCAGCCCTTCTCCAAGGTCGGGCTGGAGGACGTGCAGACGACCTCGCCGCTGGGCTTCACCAGCGACGGCAAGACGCTGTACTGGGCCGAATCGCGCGGCCGCAACACGGCAGCCCTGGTGGCGCAGGACGTGGCCAGCGGCCAGGCCACGGTGCTGGCGCAGGACCCGCGCGCCGACATCGAGGACGGGCTCTTCGACCCGCGCACCGGTCGTGCCCAGGCTTTCTCGGCCAACTACCTGAAGGCGGAGTACCAGGCCGTCGACCCCGCCGTCGCCGCCGACCTGGCCTTCCTGAAGAAGGAGATCACGGGCGGCTTCACCATCACCTCGCGCACCGAAGCCGACGACAAGTGGCTGCTGTCGGTGGACGCCGTCACCGCGCCCGTGAGCAGCTGGCTGTACGACCGCACGGCGAAGAAGCTGACCCGACTCTTCGTCACGCGGCCCGAGCTGGAAGGCGCGCCGCTGGTGCCCATGCACCCGCTGGAGCTGAAGGCGCGCGACGGCCTCACGATGGTGTCCTACCTGACGCTGCCCAAGGCTGCCGACCCCAGCGGCAGCGGCAAGGCCGCCAAGCCGGTGCCGATGGTGCTGTTCGTGCACGGCGGCCCCTGGTCGCGCGACGACCACGGCTACAACGGCTACCACCAATGGCTGGCCAACCGCGGCTACGCCGTGCTGTCCGTCAACTTCCGCGGTTCCACCGGCTTCGGCAAGGCGCACATCGCGGCGGCCGACCTGCAATGGGGCCGCAAGATGCACGACGACCTGCTCGATGCCGTGGACTGGGCCGTGAAGAACGGCGTCACCACGCGCGACAAGGTGGCCATCATGGGCGGCAGCTACGGCGGCTACGCCACGCTGGCCGGCCTGGCCTTCACGCCCAAGGCCTTCGCCTGCGGCGTGGACATCGTGGGGCCCTCCAACCTGTTCACGCTGCTGAAGTCGATCCCCGCCTACTGGGAAGAAGGCAAGCAGCAGCTGTACCGCCGCATGGGCAACCCGGAAACGGAAGAAGGCAAGAAGCTGCTGCAGGAGCGCTCGCCGCTGTTCTCGGCGGCGCAGATCGAGCGGCCTCTGCTCATCGGCCAGGGCGCCAACGACCCGCGCGTGAACATCGCCGAAAGCGACCAGATCGTCGACGCGATGAAGGCGCGCAACATCCCCGTCACCTACGTCGTGTTCCCCGACGAAGGCCACGGCTTCGCGCGGCCGCCGAACAACATCGCCTTCAACGCCGTGACGGAGAACTTCCTCGCGCGCTGCCTGGGCGGCCGCGCCGAGCCCATCGGCGGCACGGTGAAGGCCTCCAGCGCCCAGGTGCGTCATGGCGCCGAGTTCGCGCCGGGGCTGAAGGAAGCGCTGGCGCCCTGAGGCCCAGGCTTTCCTCATTCCGGCCCGCGCCAGACTCATTCCGGCGCGGGCCGCTTCGTGGGCGCGGGGCGCGAACCCACAATGCGCCGCATGGACCGCCCCGCCGACCTGCCCCCCGCCGCCGTGGTGCGGGCCTACCTGCTGGGCTGGATCCCGCTGCTGGTGGTGTATGCCGTCGCCAACGAGACCGACGGTGACCTGACGCGCGGCTTCGACATCGTCAGCGCCGCCGCCGGCCTGCTGCGCAACGTCGGGCCGGCCTTCGTGCTGCTGATCGCCGTGTGGCCCTACGGCGGCTGGATGGAGCGGCGGGCCTTCGGCGTGCCGCGCATGCTGGCCAACCACGCCGGCATGTCGCTGGTGTTCGCGGTGGTGTGGCTGAGCTGCACCTACCTGATGATCTGGTGGATGCTGGGCGAAGCCGCCGCCGAGCGCGCGCGCCACCAGTGGATCATCTGGCAGGCCATGTGGGGGATGATGATGTACTGGGCCGTGGCCGGCGGCTTCACGGCCTACCGCGCCGTGGTGCGGGCGCGCGTGGAGGCGGCCGCCAGTGCGCAGGCGCAGGCGCTGCTGGCGCGCTCCGAACTCGCGGCGCTGCGCAACAAGCTGAACCCGCACTTCCTCTTCAACACGCTGCATTCGATCATCGCGCTGACGCGGCGCGAGCCGGCGCGCGCCGAGGCCGCGCTGCTGATGTTCAGCGACATGCTGCGCTACGTGCTGGACACCGAGAAGGCGGGCCAGGACGAAGTGCCGCTGTCGCAGGAACTGGACTTCACGCGCGACTACCTGGCGCTGGAAGCGCTGCGGCTGGGCCCGCGGCTGACCGTGGACTGGCAGGTGGACGACGCGGCGCTGCACCACGCCGTGCCGGCGCTGAGCATCCAGCCCGTGGTGGAGAACAGCATCAAGCACGCCTTCAATCCGCGCAGCACGCCGGGCCGGCTGTCCATCCGCGTGGCGTTGAAGGACGGGGCGGTGCATGCCGAGATCGGCGACGACGGCCCCGGCTGCGAGCCCGCAGCCTTGCAGGCGTCCACGGGCCTGGGCATCAGGACCGTGGCGCGGCGGCTGGCGCTGCTGCGCGGGCGCCTGGACATCGACACCCGGCCTGGCGCGGGCTTCCGCGTGCAACTGCACTTCCCGGTGGCCGCATGAGCCGCCGCGTGCTGATCTGCGACGACGAGCCGTTGGCGCGCGAGACGCTGCGCGACTTCGTCACCGACGAGCCCGGCCTGCTGCTGGTGGGGGAAGCCTCCGACGGCCTGCAGGCCTTGAAGCTGGCGCAGGCGCTGGCGCCCGAACTCGTGTTCATGGACATCCAGATGCCCGAGCTGACGGGCCTGGAGGTGGTGCGCCGGCTGGACCCGCTGCCGCCCGTGATCTTCACCACCGCCTATGACCAGCACGCCGTCACCGCCTTCGAACTGAACGCGGTGGACTACCTGCTCAAGCCCTTCTCGCGCGAGCGCTTCCAGGCGGCCGTGCGCCGCGTGATGGAAGCGCCGGCGGCGCTGCCGCGCGAAGCGGCCGAGGCGGCGCTGGGTGTGCCGGCCACGGCGCCGCTGCAGCGCATCCTGGTGCGCGACCGCGGCCAGATCTTCCCGCTGGCGCTGGCCGAAATCGAATACCTCAAGTCCGACAGCAAGTACACGGTGCTCGCCGCGCGCGGCGGCAGCTTCTACGTGCGCGTGCCACTGTCGGACCTGGAGCCGCGCCTGGACCCCACGCGCTTCCTGCGCGTGCACCGCAACGCCATCGTCAACCTGGACCACGTGGTGTCGATGAAGCCCGACGAGCAGAGCCAGCTCGAGATCCTGATGCGCGACGGCAGCACGCTGCTGGCCAACCGCGAAGCCTCGCGGCGGCTGCGCGACATGTCGATCTGACCCAGGTCGAATCTCCGTCAGCTTCGCGGGAACAGAATGGGCCGCAGTGACGCCCCACGCGGATCCCCATCTCCACGCCACCGAGCACCTGGCCCGGCACCTCGGCGTGCAACTCGACCAGGGCCTGCCCGATGGCGAGGCCGCAGAGCGCCTGGAGCGGCACGGCCCCAACCGGCTGCCCGAGCCGCCGCCGCGCCCGTGGCTGCTGCGCCTGATGGACCCCTTCCGCGACTTCATGGTGCTGGTGCTGCTGGCCGCGGCGGTGATCTCGGGCTTCGTCGGCGACCTGGCGGACACGCTGGTCATCGCCGTCATCGTGCTGCTCAACGCCGCCATCGGCCTGTGGCAGGAGTGGCGCGCCGAACAGGCGCTGCAGTCGCTGGCCAAGCTGACGCCTTCGCACGCGCGCGTGCGCCGCGAAGGCCAGCAACGCAGCGTGCCGGCCGAGCACCTGGTGCCGGGCGACGTGGTGCTGCTGGATGCCGGCGACCAGGTGCCCGCCGACCTGCGTCTGGCCGCCGTGGCGCGGCTTCGCGTCGACGAGTCGGCGCTCACCGGCGAATCGACCACGGTGGAGAAGACCGAGGCCCACCTGGAAGCCGGCGAGCACGCCGTGGCCGACCGCCGCAACATGGCCTGGAAGGGCACGCTGGTCACGCACGGCCGCGCCGAGGGCCTGGTGGTGGCCACCGGCGGCGGCACCGAGCTGGGCCGCATCGCGGCGCTGCTGGGCAGCGCGCCGGTGCGCGCCACGCCGCTGCAGCAGCGGCTGGCGGTGTTCGGGCGGCAGCTGTCCATCGCCGCCATCGCCATCTGCGTGGCCGTGTTCGTGCTGGGCCTCGTGCGCGGCGAGCCGCCGCTGCTGATGGCGCTCACCGCCATCAGCCTGGCCGTGGCGGCCATCCCCGAGGCCCTGCCCGCCGTGGTGTCGGTGCTGCTGGCCCTGGGCGCGCGCCGCCTCGCCGCCGTGCAGGCCCTGGTGCGCCGCCTGCCCAGCGTGGAGACCCTGGGCTCGGTGACGGTGATCGCCTCCGACAAGACCGGCACGCTCACGCTCAACCGCATGACCGTGCGCGAGCACCACGCCGCGGCGGCGGGCGACGCCGCGCTGTGGCGCGCCCTGCTGCTGTGCAACGACGCCGTGCCGGCCGCCGAGGGCTTCAGCGGCGACCCCACCGAGACCGCGCTGCTGGTCGCCGCGCGCGCGGCCGGCCTGGACATCGCGGCCGTCCGCAGCGCGGCGCCGCGCGTGCACGAATGGCCCTTCGACGCCGCACGCAAGCGCATGGCCACGCTGCACGCCGAAGTGGACGGCACGCTCACCGGGCTGGTGAAGGGTGCGCCCGAGAGCGTGCTGCCGCGCTGCCATGCCCCGGGGGAAGCCGATGCCCTGGCCCAGCGCTGGGCGGCGCAAGGCCTGCGCGTGCTGGCCGTGGCCCGCCGTGCGGCCCAGGGCGCCGACCGTGCGCTGGAGGCCGACGACTTCGAGCAAGGCCTGGAACTGCTGGGCCTGGTCGGCCTCATCGACCCGCCGCGCCCCGAGGCCCGGGAGGCCGTGGCCGAATGCCGCAGCGCCGGCATCCGGCCGGTGTTGATCACCGGCGACCACCCGGCCACGGGCGCCGCGATCGCGCGCGACCTGGGCATCGCCACCGGCGCACCCGGCGAGGTGCTCACCGGCGCCGAACTGGCGCGCATGGACACGCCGGCGCTGGCTGCGGCGGCCGCGCACACCGCCGTCTACGCGCGCGTGGATCCGGCGCAGAAGCTGGCCATCGTGCAGGCCCTGCAGGCGCGCGGCGAGGTGGTGGCGATGACGGGCGACGGCGTCAACGACGCACCGGCGCTGAAGAGCGCCGACATCGGCGTGGCCATGGGCCGCGGCGGCACCGACGTGGCCCGCGAAGCCGCCAGCCTGGTGCTGCTGGACGACAACTTCAGCACCATCGTCGCCGCCGTGCGCGAAGGCCGGCGCATCTTCGACAACATCCGCAAGTTCGTGCGCTATGCGCTCACCGGCAACTCGGGCGAGATCTGGGTGCTGTTCGCCGCGCCGCTGCTGGGCCTGCCGCTGCCGCTGCTGCCCATCCACATCCTGTGGATCAACCTCGTCACCGACGGGCTGCCCGGCCTGGCGCTGGCCGCCGAGCCGGCCGAGCGCGGCGTGATGCAGCGCCCGCCGCGTCCGCCCGGCGAGAGCGTGCTGGCGCACGGGCTGTGGCAGCACGCGCTGGTCATCGGCGCGCTCATGGGCGCCGGCTGCCTGGGGCTGCAGGCGTGGGTGCTGGCGCAGGGCGGCGCGCAGGCCGCCGCGCAGGCGCAGACCATGGTCTTCACCGCGCTCACCTTCGCGCAGATGGCGCACCTGCTGGCCATACGCTCGGAACGGGAATCGCTGTTCACGCAGGGGCTGCTCAGCAACCGCCCGCTGCTGGGCGCGGTGGCGCTGACGCTGGCGCTGCAGATGGCCGTGGTCTACCTGCCGGCGCTGCAGCCGGTGTTCCGCACCGTGGCGCTGGGCGCCGGCGAACTGGCCAGCTGCGCGGGCGTGGCGCTGGCGGTGTTCGTCGCCGTGGAGGCCGAGAAGGCCTGGCGGCGCCGGCGCTGAGCGTCGCCGGGGTCGCTACCATGGCGGCTCGACCATGAGCACGCCACACACTTCCCCCGCCGCCTCCATCACCGAACTGCTGCTGAACTCGCAGCAGGGTTCGGGCGCCGCCCTGCAGGAGCTGTACGCGCGCCTGTACCCCGAGATCAAGCGCGTGGCACGGGCCCGCCTGGCCCATTCCGGCGGGCTGCCGGGGCTCAACACCACGGCACTGGTGCACGAAGGTTTCCTGCGCATGGCCGAGCAGGAAGGGCTGCAGGGGGCTTCGCGCAGCCAGTTCTTCGCCTACGTGGGCCGCGTGCTGCGCTCCGTCGTCATCGACCACCTGCGCGCCGAGGGGCGCGACAAGCGCGGTGGCGACCAGATCATGGTCACGCTGTCGCACGCCGAGGACGTGCCCGCCGCCGTGGCCTCGGCCGCCGACCTGCTGGCCATCGACCGCGCGCTCACGCACATGCAGACGCTGGACCCGCCGCTGCATGAACTGCTGGAGATGATGACCTTCGCCGGCCTCACCAGCGCCGAGGTGGCGGCGCTGCGTGGCGTCTCCGAGCGCACCGTCAATCGCGACCTCATCAAGGCCCGCGGGCTGCTGGCCACGCTGCTCGGCGAAACGCCTTGACTGGCGCCGCGCTGCCGCAAAAGCGTCTGTCCGGAGGATGACGCTCGACCGCGAACGCTGGCAGCAGCTCTCGGCGCTGCTCGACGAGGCCCTGGCGCTGGGCCGGGCCGAGCGCCGGGCCTGGCTGGCCGGCTGGCGCGCACGCGACGCTTCGCTGGCCGCGCAGCTGGAGACGCTGCTGGCGCAGCAGCCCGACGATGAAGACGGCGACGGCGCGGCGGCCGCGCCGCTGCCCGGCCTGAACGACTTCGGCGCGCTGCTCGAGCGCGCACTGCCGGTCGGCGAGAACAACGAGTTCGCCATCCCCGGCCGCCGCTTCGGCCCCTGGCAGTTGCTGAACAAGATCGGCGAGGGCGGCATGGGGCAGGTGTGGCTGGCGCGCCGCGCCGACGGCCTCTACGACGCCCAGGCGGCGATCAAGCTGCTGCGCAGCGATCTCGGCACCGCCGGCCTGCGTGCCCGCTTCGCGCGCGAGCGCGCCGTGCTGGCGCGCCTGAACCACACCGCCGTGGCACGGCTGCTGGACGCCGGCGTGGAGGTCATCGACGGCAGCTCGCAGGCCTACCTGGTGCTGGAGTACGTGGACGGCGCGCCGCTGGCCGACCACGTACGGCGCGCGGGCACCGGCGTGGTGGAACGGGTGCGGCTGATGCTGCGCATCGCCGAAGCCGTGGACCATGCGCACGCGCAGCTCATCGTGCACCGCGACCTGAAACCGTCCAACGTGATCGTCACGCCCGACGGCGCGCCCAAGCTGCTGGACTTCGGCATCGCCGGCTTGCTGGACGACGCCGAGTCCGGCACCGAAGGCGACCTCACGCGGCAGACCGGCCGCGGCCTCACGCTGGGTTATGCGGCGCCGGAGCAGATCCTCGGCGCTCCCATCGGCACCGCGGCCGACGTGTTCTCGCTGGGCGTGATGCTCTACGAACTGGTCAGCGGCACGCTGCCCTTCGCGCCCCGCGGCGCACCGCGGCTGGCCGCCGAGCGCGCCGTGCTGCACGACGAGCCGCGGCGCCTGTCGGTGGTGCTGTCGCGCGCCGATTCGGTGACGGCCGAGGACATCGAACTCGGGCCCGGCCGTCCGCCCGACCGGCTGCGCGTGGACGGCGACCTGGCCGCGGTGATCGCCAAGGCCTTGCGCAAGACGCCGGCCGACCGCTACGGCAGCGTGCGCGCGCTGATGGACGACCTGCAGGCCTGGCTGGACCACCGCCCGGTCAGCGCGCGGCGCGACCATTGGCGCCACCGCACGCACCTGTGGATGCGTCGCAACGCCTGGCTGGCGGCGGGCCTGGCCGGCGTGGGCATCAGCCTCAGCGTCGGCCTGGCCGCGGCCACCTGGCAGTGGCGTCGCGCCGAGTCGGCCGCCAAGCAGTCCGACCGCGTCACCACCTACCTCACCGAGCTGCTGGCGTCGGCCAGCCCCGACCGCCACGGCGGCGAGTGGCCCACCGTGCTGCAGTTGCTGGAGGCCAGCCGCAAGTCGCTGCCGGGGCAGTTCCAGGACGACCCCGACACGCGGGTGCGCCTGCTGGGGGTGATGGCCGACACCTACCACGAGCTCAACCGCTTCGACGTCTCGATCCCGCTCTACGGCGAACTGGTGCAGATGGCCACGCAGCGCTATGGCGACGACGACCCGCGCACACTGAACCTCATCTGGCGCCAGGCGCGCGCCTTGCAGATCCAGGGGCTGTTCGACCAGGCCATCGCGCTGCTGGAGCCGCGGGTGGCGCGCTTCCGCGGCGAGTTCGGCGCCGACAGCGACGACTACCGGCTGCTGCTGTACGTGCTGTCCACGAGCTATGCGCGCGTCGGCCGCCTGGACGACGCCGACCCCATGCTGGCCGAGGCGGGCCGCATCACCGAGCTGCGCTACGCGCCCGGGAGCCCCGAACGCCTGAGCCACCTGAACCACCTGCAGGTGCTGCGCGTGGGCCAGGGCCGGCTGCGCGAAGGGCTGGCGGCGCTGAAGGAGACCGAGCGCTGGTGGAACGATCCGGCACTGGCCGGCGAAACCATCCTGCTGGTGCTGCGCCGGAACACGCTCGCCGTGCAGATCCGTCTGGCCGAGTACGACCGCATCGAAGAGCGCACGACCGTGCTGCTGGCCGAGATGGACAAGCTGCTGGGGCCGGGCAACGACATGGCCGCGGGCCTGCGCCAGGAGCTGGCCCGCTTCTTCGCCGAAAGCGGCCAGCCGCAGCGCGCACTGGCTCAACGCGAGGAGAACCTCGCACGCGCCGTGGCCGCGAAGATCGAGCACCCGGCCGTCCTGCTTCCGCTGCGGGTGCACGTGCTGCTGGCGCGCACGCAGGCCGCAGCGGCGCCGCCCGCCGCGTTGGCCCGGCAGGCGCGCGAGCTGCTGGCCGAAATGGGCCGAAGCGGCAGCGCCGTGGGCTACGGACGCGGCGACATCGGCGTCAACCTGGCCCGCGTGGGCTTGCTGCTGGACGATGCCGGCCTGGCCTCCGCCGCGCTGGCGCAGCTGAGGGCCGACAGCGGGCTTCGCCTGGACAAGGACCCGCTGCTGGCCAGCCGCGTGGCGCATGCCGAAGGCGCGCTGGCCCGGCTGCAGGGCGACCTGCCGAAGAGCCGGGCGCTGCTGCTGCAGCGCATGCAGCTGTTCGAGCGTCCGGGCGAACGGCAGATCGTGCCGGCCTGGGCGGCCGCGCTGGACCTTGCCTACACGCGGGTGCTGCAGGGCGACCCCGAGGCCGGCGCGGCGCTCGCGGCGGCGCAGGCGCGGCGTCCGCCCGCCCTGCCCTCAGGGCATCCGCTCGACGAGGCGGCGGCGTGGCTGCAATCGCTGCACGGCGCACGGCAAGGCGCACCCGGCACGGCAGCCGCCGGCAGGGGGACGATCGGGGGGGGATTGATCTGAGGCGTGAGGCAGCGTCAGCTGCCGGCGCCAAAAGCGGCAAGCCGCTTCACGTCGTGCTCGAAGGCCGCGATCGTGTGGTCCGAGACGGACTCGTGCAGGAGCACGGTCCGCGCCACTTCCGCGTGCATCGCAAAGCGTCGCATCGCGTCGTGGCGTTCGGCTTCGGGCAGTGCATGCAGCACCGCCGTCATCAGTGCATCGAGCGCGATCAACGAACCCTTGAGTTCGCAGATCCGCTCGGTGGCCTCCTGGAGGTCCTTCATCCGCGGGTCGCGCCGACGAAGGCGGGAGGCATTCGCGGCTTAAAGAGCGCGGATCTTGGAAGCCTGCGGGCCCTTCTGGCCCTGCACCACTTCAAATTCCACGCGCTGGTTTTCGGTCAGCGTCTTGAAGCCCGTGCCCTGGATTTCCTTGAAGTGGGCGAAGAGGTCCTTGCCGCCGTTGTCCGGGGCGATGAAGCCGAAGCCCTTGCCTTCGTTGAACCACTTGACGGTTCCAGTTTCGGTAGTCATTGCGTATTTCCTTGATCGGTACAGGTAAAGTGCCCCGGCAGCGCCGGAGCGGGTAAACAGCGCCCGTTCCCGGGCGCCGGATTCAGGGACGGCGCGGCGGGCGCGCCGTGTTCGAGGTCGGCGCGGGACCGCGACGCTCGAGGTGACGGAAGGTGATGCGGCCCTTGGTCAGGTCGTAGGGAGACAGTTCCAGCGAGACGTTGTCACCGGCCAGGATGCGGATGTGGTGCTTGCGCATCTTGCCGCCGGTGTAGGCCACCAGCTGATGTCCGTTCTCGAGCGTCACGCGAAAGCGTGAGTCGGGCAGGATCTCGTTGACGGTGCCGTGCATCTCGATGAGTTCTTCCTTGGCCAAAGGGCTCGCTCCTGGTGTTGATGTTGAGGGACGGTGCGCGGCCGCCGCGGGGCGACAGCCGGCTGGTGTTGGGGGTAAAGCGCGACGGGCGCGCGGACGGCGAAAGCACTCGGTCCGGCGGCGGGCCTGCAGGGTCATTCGCTGCGGGCGGGCGGCGGCCAGATGGGGGAGCCGCGAACGGCTGGCGCATCTGGCGCAGGAGGGAGATCAACTCTCGATCTCGGCGCGGCAGCGTTGAACTTCTTGCGAAGGGCCCAAGCGCAGCCGCGACTCGCCGACTGTACCACCTCAGGCCCACACACCGGGGCCGGCGGGCTGCATCTCGCTGCCTTTGTACCGGAAACCCGGTTCACGGTCGCGCGCCAGCAACAGCGGGCCGTCGAGGTCGACGAAGCGCGCCCAGGGCGCCAGCAGGAAGGCCGGCGCCATGCCCAGCGAGCTGCCCAGCATGCAGCCGACCATGAGGCCCAGGCCCCGTTCACGCGCTGCGCGTGCCACGTCGACGGCGGCGGTGAGGCCGCCGGTCTTGTCGAGCTTGAGGTTGACGAAGGCATAGCGGCGCGCCACGGTCTCCAGGCCTTCCAGGCCGTGGAAACTCTCGTCGGCGCACAGCGGCACCGGGCTCGCGAAACCTTCCAGCCCGGCGTCGGCATCGGCCGGCAGCGGTTGCTCGATCAAGGCCACGCCGGCCCCGGCGCAGGCGGCCAGGTGGCGGTCCAGGTCGGCCTCGCGCCAGGCTTCGTTGGCGTCGACGATGAGCGTGGCCCGCGGTGCGGCAGCGCGCACGGCGCGGATGCGCTCCTCGTCGCCCTCACCGCCCAGCTTCACCTTCAGCAGCGGCCGGTCGGCGGCGCGTGCGGCGGCCTCGGCCATGCGGGCCGGGTCGCCCAGGCTCAGCGTGTAGGCGGTGACCACGGGCGCCGGTTCGGGCAGGCCGGCCAGCTGCCACACGGAGCGGCCGGCCGCCTGGGCTTCGCAGGCCCAGAGGGCGGCGTCCAGCGCGTTGCGCGCGGCGCCGGCCGGCAACAGGGCCAGCAGGTCCTGCCGCGTGGCGCCCTCGGCCACGGCGCGGGCCTGCGCACGCACGGCCTCGGCCACGCCGTCCACGGTTTCGCCATAGCGCGCATAAGGCACGCACTCACCCAGGCCGGTGAAGCCTTCGCGTGCCACGCGGGCCACCACGACCACGGCCTCGGTCTTGGTGCCGCGCGAGATGGTGAAGCCGCCCGCGATGGGGAAGCGTTCGATGTCGACCGTCAGCGCCTCAGCCATCGGTGGCCCCGGTGGACGACCTCGACAGGGCGGCGTTGCGTTGGAGCGGGAGTTCTTCCATGACCCGATGATGCCCGGGCTTGATGCCGGATTGCGCTATGGTGCCAGCCATGCCCGTTTCACCCACGACCCTGCAGCTGGTCGGCGCTGCGCTGTTCGCCATCGCGCTGATCCACACCTTCTCGACCAAGTTCTTCGAGCGCCTGGCGCACCGCCACCCGCGCCATGCCGGACTGTTCCACCTGCTGGGCGAGGTGGAGGTGGTGTTCGGCATCTGGGCCATGGTGCTGGTGGTGGCGATGTTCTTCCTGTCGGGCGGCGAGCAGGCCATCGCCTATGTCGACTCGCGCAACTTCACCGAGCCGATGTTCGTGTTCGCCATCATGGTCGTGGCCGGCACGCGCCCCATCCTTCAGTTGGCAGCCGGCACGGTGCGCGCGGTGGCCCGGGCGCTGCCGCTGACCCAGGCCCTGTCGATGTACTTCCTGCTGCTGGCCGTGGTGCCGCTGCTGGGATCCTTCATCACCGAGCCGGCGGCCATGACGCTGGCAGCGCTGATGCTGCGCGACACCGTGCTGGCCGGCAACGCATCGACGCGGCTGAAGTACGCCACGCTGGGCGTGCTCTTCGTCAACGTCTCGGTCGGCGGCACGCTGACGCCCTATGCCGCGCCCCCCGTGCTGATGGTGGCAGCCAAGTGGAACTGGGACCTGGCCTTCATGATCAGCACCTTCGGCACCAAGGCGGCGCTGATCGTCACGCTGAACGCACTGGGCGCCACGCTGCTGTTCCGCCGCGAACTGGCGGCCGCGCCGCCGCTGGCCGCGCCGCAGGAGGTGCCGGTGCCTGCCTCGGTGGTGCTGACGCACCTGCTGTTCCTGGCCGGCGTGGTGGTGTTCGCGCACCACCCGCCGATCTTCATGGGCCTGTTCCTGTTCTTCCTGGGCTTCACGGCCGCCTACCAGCGCTACCAGAACCCGCTGATCCTGCGCGAAGCCCTGCTCGTGGCCTTCTTCCTGGCCGGCCTGGTGGTGCTGGGCGGGCTGCAGCAGTGGTGGCTGCAGCCGGTGCTGCTGGCGATGGACGCGCAGGCGGTGTTCTTCGGCGCCACGGCGCTGACGGCGATCACCGACAACGCGGCGCTCACCTACCTGGGTTCGCTGGTGGAGGGCTTGAGCGACGAGTTCAAGGTGGCGCTGGTGGCCGGCGCGGTGACGGGCGGGGGCCTGACCATCATCGCCAACGCCCCGAACCCGGCCGGCGCGGCCATCCTCAAGGTTCGCTTCGCCGACGAGACCATCCACCCGCTGGGGCTGCTGGCGGCGGCGCTGCCGCCGACGCTGGTGGCGATCGCCGTCTTCCGCCTGCTCTGACGAAGCAGCGTCAGCGGCGCGCCACCGTGGCCTGCAAGTAGGCCGGCAGCGCCACGCTGACGCTGCAGCCGGGGCTGCGGTAGCACAGGGTGGCGCGGGCCAGGAACTCGACGCTGGCCCCTTCGGTGGGCGGGCTCCAGAAGTCCACCACCCAGCGCTGCCGCGGGTCCAGCGGGAAGCGCGTGCCGCGCACGGCGGCGGTGGTGGCTTCGGACGCGGTGGGCTCGAGCGGGTCCGTGTCGGCCACGCAGACGAGCCGCGTCAGCTCAGCCGACAGGCCGCAGAGCCAGTGCGTGCCGGCCAAAGCCGGCGCGGCCACGGCCGCCAGGGTGAAAGCCAGAACAAGGGGTGAAAGGCGGGCCATCTCCGGCCCATCGGCGACCCGCCGCGCGGCTTGAGGGCGCTGCGGCCCCGGGCCGTGACGCCCTGCACGGCGCTCAGGTTCTGGCGTTCTGCAGCCGTGCCTGCAGGCGCGGCGTGGCGCGCTGGCGGCCGTGGCGGTCGATCACCATCACCTGGTCCACGCCCATGGCCCCCGCCACGTGCGCCCAGTTTTTCGGGCCGGCCACCAGCAGCGCGGTGGCGGCCGCATCGGCCAGGGCAGCGCTGGGGTGCACCACGGTCACGCTGGCGAGCTGCGGCGCCGGCGCGCCGGTGCGCGGGTCCAGCACATGCGTGAAGGCCTGGCCGTCGAGCACGCGGAAGCGTTCGTAGCTGCCCGAGGTGACGACGGCCTCGCGGCCGACGGTCTCGATCTGCGCCACCAAGCCCGGGCCGTGGGGATCGCGGATGCCCACGCGCCAGGGCCGCGCACCGGCGTCGCCCATGGCGGCCAGGTTGCCGCCCAGGTTCAGCAGGCCGGCCTCCACGCCCGCGAGTTGAAGACGGTCCAGCGCCCAGTCCAGCGCCACGCCCTTGGCGTAGCCGCCGAAGTCCAGTTGCAGCACCGGGTTGTCGCTGCGCACCTGATGGCCCTGCAGGCTCAGCTGCGCCAGGCTGGGCGGCCTCGCGGTCCAGCGCGCCAGTTCGGCAATCGACGGCCGGCGGCCCGGCCGCATCACGTCGTCGTGGAAACCCCATTGGCCGACGAGCCCGCCGATGCCGGCGTTGAAGCAGCCGCCCGACAGGCGCTCCATCGCCGCCGCACCCTGGATGAGCCCGGCCAGCGCCGGCGTCACGCGCGCCGTGCGCCCCGCCGCCAACGAGCTATTGAGTTCCGTCACCTCGCCCGGCTTCCACGCGTTCCAGCGGTCGTTCATGGCCTGCAGGCCGCGCCACAGCGAAGCCGCGAGAGGCGCCGGCGTGCCCGGCGGCAGCAGCAGATCGACCGGCGAACCGAAGAGGTGGCGGCGTTCATGCCCGGCCTGCACGGACGGCAGCAGCGCCACACCGGCAGCCAGGGCAAGCCATTCGCGGCGTTGCATGGCGTGCGCCTCAGTGCCGCATGCGCTGCACCTGCAGCGCGGCGTGGGCGCGGTCGCGCTCGCGGCCGATCTCGTCCAGCAGCGGCGCGGCGTCGGACAGGTCGCCCAGCCGCGCCAGCCGCTCCAGTTCCACGCACAGCAGCGACAGCCTCACGGCACCGATGTTCTGCGTGGCCGACAGGAAGCGGTGCGCCAGCGCGCGCAGCGCGTCGGCATCGCCGGCGGCGAAGGCCTCGCACAGCCGACGCACGTGGCTGCCGGAGTCGTTGAGGAAGAGGTCGATCAGTTCGCGCACCAGCGAAGGCTGGCTCTCGTCCTGCAGTGCGCGCAGGTGTTCCAGGCGCGCGGGATCGAGCACGCCGTCGCCGTGCGCGGCGGCGCGGTCGCGCACGATGAGCCCGGCCTGTTCCAGCACCGCCGCCAGGTCGGCCAGCTCGATGGGCTTGGGCAGGTAGCCGTCCATGCCGGCGGCGATGTAGGTCTCGCGGTCGCCGGGCATGGCGTTGGCCGTCATGGCGATGATGCGCGGCAGGCCGTCGGGGCCGCGCCGGCTGACGATCTGCCGCGCCGCCTGCACGCCGTCGAGTTCCGGCATCTGGATGTCCATCAGCACCACGTCGTAGTTGCGCCTCGCCACGGCGTCCAGGGCCTGGCGGCCGTTGGCCGCGAGGTCGGGCGCGTAGCCCAGGTGCTGCAGCAGCCGCATGGCCACGCGCTGGTTGATGGCGTTGTCTTCGGCCAGCAGCACGCGCAGCGGCTGGCGCCGGCCCTTCTCGATGGGCTGCGCCGGCGCCGGGGCCGAGCTGCTCGGATGCCGCCCCTCGATCACCGCCACCAGCGTGCTGAACAACTGCCCGGCCTTGATGGGCTTGGACAGGCAGGCGGCCAGCCCCGCGCCCTGCCCGGCCTCCAGCATCTGGCGCTGGCCCAGCGACGTGAGCATGACGATGGGCAGTTCGTCGGCGCGGCGACGGCGCCGGATCTCGCGCGCGAGCTCGATGCCGTCCATGCCCGGCATGCTCATGTCCAGCACGGCCACATCGAAGGGTTCGCCGTGTCGCACGCGGTCCAGCGCCTCCAGCGCCGAGGGAAAGGTGGAGGTCTGCATGCCCCACAGCAGCGCGAGCCGCGTGACGATGCGCCGGTTGGTGAGGTTGTCGTCCACCACCAGCAGCCGCTTGCCCACCAGCGCCGGGGCGTTGCGCTGCAGGTAGTCGGCCGGCTCGGACACCGGGGCGCGGCGCACGAGCAGCGTGACGGTGAACACCGAGCCCTGCCCGGGCTCGCTCTGCACCGTGACGCCGCCGCCCATCAGCTCGGCCAGGCGCTTGCTGATGGCCAGGCCCAGGCCGGTGCCGCCGTACTTGCGCGTCGTGGTCGCGTCGACCTGCGTGAAACTCTGGAACAGGCGCGGCAGATGGTCGGCGGCGATGCCGATGCCGGTGTCCTTGACGGCGAAGCGCACACGGCAGGTGTCGGCGTCGGCGGCTTCGGCATCCACGGCCACGAAGACCTCGCCCTGGTGCGTGAACTTGACGGCATTGGACAGCAGATTGACGAGGATCTGCCGCACGCGCGCCGCGTCGCCCAGCAGCGACTCGGGCGTGCCGTCCTCGATGAGGTAGGCCAGGTTCAGGCCCTTTTCCAGAGCCCGCGGCGTCACCAGGTCCAGCGACTCCTCCACGCAGCGGCGCAGGTCGAAGGGCCGCTGCTCGATCTCGAGCTTGCCGACGTCGGCCTTGGAGTAGTCGAGGATGTCGTTGATGATCTCCAGCAGCGATTCGCCGCTGGCGCGGATGGTGCGCGCGAAGTCGCGCTGGTCCTCGCTCATGGGCGTGTCCAGCAGCAGCGTGGTCATGCCGATCACGGCGTTCAGCGGCGTGCGGATCTCGTGGCTCATGTTGGCCAGGAACAGGCTCTTGGCGCGCGCGGCGGCCTCGGCCTCGCTCTTGGCGCGCTCCAGCGCCAGGCTCTGCGCATGGCTCTCGGTGACGTCGGTGACGGTGCCGATGAGGCCGTCCATCGCGCCGCCGGTGTCGTGGCTGGCGATGGCGTTGCCCATCACCCAGGTCTCGCTGCCGTCGGCACGCTGGAAGCGGAAGCGCAGCTTGAAGGGCCGGCGGCCGGCGGCGGCCTCGCGCCAGGCCTGACGCACGCGCGGGCGGTCCAGCGGGTGCAGCGCGCGCAGCCAGCCGGTGCCGGTGGCGTCGGGGGCATCGAGCCCGGCGATGCGGCACCAGCGTTCGTTGACGTAGGTGATGCGCCCTTCGGCGTCGGCCTGGAAGATGCCCACCGGCGCCGCCGCCGCCAGGCCGCGGAAGCGGGCCTCGCTCTCGGCCAGCAGGCGCTGAGCGCGGCGCGTTTCGCTCACGTCGCGCAGGATGGCGGTGAAGTAGACCTGCCCGTCCAGTTCCACGTGCGAGATGGAGGCCTCGGCGTCGAAGAGCGTGCCGTCGGCGCGGCGGCCGCGGATGTCGCCACGCTCGCCCATGCGGCGCGCCGCGCGCGGGGCGCTGCCGAACTCCTGCATGTGGCCGCTGTGCCGTTCGGCCACGCCGTCGGGCAGCAGCAGCCCCAAGGGCCGGCCCAGCACCTCACGCGCGGCGTGGCCGAAGGCGCGCTCAGCGCCTTCGTTGAAGAGCACCACGCGCTGCTGGGCGTCGACGACGATCACGGCGTCGTCGGCGATGGCCAGCAGGCGCGCCAGCAGCGTGCCGCTGTGCTGCGCGTCCAGGCCATGCAGCAGCGAGGCATTCATCGGCCAGTCCATCGGGTCATGCCCGCCACTGTGTCACGACGGGCGGATCTTGGCGACACCGCCGAAGCTGCCCACCCACAGCGTGCCGTCGCGCGTGGTGGTCATCGAGAACACGGTGTCGTTGAACAGGCCGTCGTGCGTGGTCATCACCTCGAAGCCGCCACCCGCCTTCTGGCGCGCCAGGCCGGCGTTGGTGCCGATCCACAGCACGCCCTTCGGATCGACATGCAGCATGAAGACGTGGTTGCCGGGCAGGCCCTCGGCCACGGTGAAATGCTGCCAGGCCTTGCCGTCGAAGCGCGAGAGGCCGCCGCCCCAGGTGCCGGCCCAGACGGCGCCCTGCCGGTCCACCGCCAGCGAGACGATGTAGTTGGGGTTGTAGGCCACGTTGACGTTCGACAGGCCCATCTCCTGCTTCTGTCGCGCGTGGTGCTCGCTGACCTTGGCCGGGTCGTTGTTGAAGGCGATGGCGTCCTTCACCTTCTCATAGGGCGCGCCCAGGCCGCGGGCGTGGTTCCAGGCTTCCCACTGGCCGCCCTGGAAGCGCGACAGGCCGCCTTCGGTGGCCAGCCAGACTTCGCCGTTCGCCCCTTCGGCCAGGCCGTAGACCCAGTCGTTGGGCAGGCCGCCCTTCGTGCTGGCCACGGTGTGCAGTTCCCAGGCCGAGCGGTCCTTCAGGTGGCCGCCGCGGATGCGGTTGACGCCCGACCAGGTGGCGATCCAGACGTCGCCGTTCTTCGTCTGCAGCACGTCGTAGACGAAGGCGTCGCCCAGGCCCTCGGGGACGTTGTAGGTTTCCCAGGTCTCGGTCTTCGGGTCCAGCAGCGACAGACCGCCGCCGTAGGTGCCCACCGCGATCTTCTCGCCCAGGCGTCCGACGAAGAACACGCCGTTGGACAGCAGCCCGCTCTTGGTGTCGAAGAGCTTGTACTCGTCGGTGCGCGTGTCGTAGCGCACGGCACCACCGCTGGTGCCCACCCACACGGTGTCGCCGTCGACGAAGAGGCGCTTGACGTTCTTGTTGCCGACGCGGAAGTGCGTGAAGCGCTGCGTGGCGTCGGCGCCGACCTTGCCCTGGCGCTGCGGCGCCGGATGCCCCGGCACGGCCTGCGCCGTGGCGGCAGGCAGGGCCGCGGCCGCCGGCGGCGTGGCCGCGCTGCTGCTGCGGCCCAGCTGGTAGCTGCCCGCCAGCGCCAGACCCACGGCCACCGTGGCCAGCGCCAGCGGAGAGATCTTCCATGCCATTCCTGCTTCTCCTTCTCAGCGGCCGATGCGGGCCACGCCCTTGCGGGTGCCGACCCACACATCACCGTCGGGCGCCACGGCCACGGCGTAGACGTTCTGGTCGAGCAGGCCCTCGGCCACGCCCCAGTTGGTGAAGGCCTTGCCGTCCCAGCGCGACAGGCCCCGGTTGGTGCCGAACCACAGCGCACCGCTCTTGTCCTGCGCGACGCTGTAGACGATGTTGCCGGCCAGGCCCTGCTTCATCGTCAGGTTGCTCCAGGCCTTGCCGTCCCAGCGCGATGCGCCGCCGCCCCAGGTGCCGGCCCAGATGCTGCCGTCGGCGGCGGCGAGGATGCAGAAAACGTAGTTCGGGTTGTAGGTGGCGGGGCCCTGTGCGCTCACCGAGAGGTCGTGCCGCGAACGCGTGCCCAGGCCGGTGTTGGCCGAGAAGGGCAGCTGGTCGTCGTTCGGCGCGCCCAGGCCGTCCTTGTGCGTCCAGCTCTTCCAGCGCTTGCCGTCGAAGAGGCTCACGCCGCCTTCGGTGCCGAACCAGACGCGGTCCTGCGCATCGACGGCGATGCCGTACACCCACTCGTTGATCAGCTCCTTGACGAAGGTGCTGAAGCGGCCCGTCTTCGCGTCGACCTTGTTGACGCCGGCCCAGGTGCCGATCCAGAAGTCGCCGTTCTTCTGCTCGGCGAAGGAGTAGATCCAGTAGTCGGCCAGGCCGTGCATGGGGAAGAAGGTCTTCCACTGGCCGTCCTTGTAGCGCGACACGCCGCCGGCGTTGG
>CAZBUU010000029.1:16524-27925 GCA_964495125.1 uncultured Rubrivivax sp. | reverse complement strand
CTGCCTCATGCGTTCGCCCTCGATCGCACAACCACATCGCGGCGGCACACGGGCGACTAACCCCTCGCTCAACCCCCGACCCACTACGGCGGGCGCTGCAAGCCCGGTCCGCGCCAGTCGTACTATCGTCGCAGTCCCGGCTTACGCTGCCTGCCTCCACGGTCGGGGTTAGCTCGAACGTTAGGCCTCGCAAGCAACCTTCCGCGCGAACTCCGCATCGAGGGCTTGCGCACCTCCTGAAAGGCTGTATATTTGTACAGCTCTTGGCGCAGCGCCAGGAAACCCACCCTCAGGAGATCCGATTCATGCTTGACCACATGACCTTCCGCGTCACGGACATCAGTCGTGCAAAGGCGTTCTACGCTGCAGCGCTGGCTCCGCTTGGCTACACCGTGTCATTCGAAGGCAACTACGGTTCGAACATCCTCGGTTTCGCATATCCTGATGCGTCCGAGCCCGACGGCAAGAAGGCAGACGTCTGGTTCATTGACGGTCCTTCACCATACGGCGGCCCCAAGTCCACAACGGGCTGCCACTTGGCTTGGCGAGCCACCACCAGAGCACAAGTTGACCAGTTTCACAAAGCGGCCCTCGCCGCGGGCGGCAAGGACAACGGAGCTCCCGGCCTACGCCCTGACTACCATCCGAACTACTACGGCGCCTTCGTACTAGACCCCGAAGGAAACAACATTGAGGCGGTCTGTCACCTGCCCGAGTAGTGTTGGGCCCGTGGCGAGGCCTAACCCCTCGCTCAACCCCCGACCCGCTAAGGCTGGCGCTGTAAGGCCGGTCTGAGGTACTGTGTACATTCTTTCAGCCCGGCCTTACAGCACCTGCCTCCACGGTCGGGGTAAGCTCGAACGTTTGGCCCTCACAAATGCAGCCAATCCCCACTTCAGCCGTGCGTCAGACTCACAGATACAAGTCGGAGGACGGCGAGGAGATTGAGGCTGACATCCTGGGCGCAGAACCTGGCGCACTCAAACCTTGCCTTCTTTGGATTCATGGCGGTGGGTTGATCTTCGGCTCACGAACGGTCTCGCCGCGGCCGTCCTTTGCTCACGCCTTGCTTGAGCGCGGTTTCGTGATCGTCTCTATTGATCACCGGCTAGCGCCCGAGGTCAAACTGCCGGCAATTGTCAGTGACGTCAAGGGCGCTTGGACCTGGCTGCATGGCTCAGGTCAATCACTCTTTGGAATCGATCCGACTAGCGTCGCTATGGCCGGCGCGTCCGCTGGCGCGTACCTCTCGTTGTTGGCTGGCTACACGCTTGAGCCACGACCGCGAGCGCTCGCAGCGTTTTGGGGGTTCGGGGACATTACGGCACCTTGGGAGGTTGAACCTAGCGCCCACTACCGCTCGCAACCGATGGTGAGTCGCGACGAGGCATTAAGGGCGCTTACCACTGACTCGTTGGATCCTGGCAAGAGAAGCTTCGATCGCTCGCTCTTCTACGTCCACTGCAGACAGCAAGGCCAGTGGTTACGTGAGGTCACCGGGCACGAGTTCCCTAAGGACGCAGCATGGTTCGAACCCTACTGCCCAACCAAGAACATCAGCGCGACCTATCCCCCCACCATCCTGGTGCATGGAACTGAGGATGTCGACGTGCCGCACGAAGAGTCGGAGCGGCTTGCACAGCGATTCGTTGAGTTCGGCGTCACTCACCGCTTTGTGTCGATGCCGGGTGTTGGTCACGGGTTCTCAGGTGCCGAGGTGCAAGCCGCAGAATCGGCCGAAGGCACTGTCGCCGACTTCCTCGCTGAAGAGCTTCGTCCCCTCGCGGGTGAGGACTAACCCCTCGCTCAACCCCCGACCCGCTCCGGCAGGCGTTGTAAGGCCGGTCAGCGCCAAGGTTAGCATCGTCGCTGCCCGGCCTTACAGCATTTGCCTCCGCGGTCGAGGTTAGCTCGAACGTTTGGCCGCACAAGGAGATCGTCGCTCGTGTCTATCCGCCGCCCTCAAGTCAGCGTACTCGGCAGCGCCGACCCTGGTTCACCCGCCTTTGACCTCGCGGGCCAAGCAGGTGCGTTGCTTGCAAGCCTGGGTATCACGCTTGTCAGCGGCTGCGGGAGTCCAGCCACGCGCGTAGCTGCTGAGAAGGCCGTTGAAAACGGAGGCACTGTATTGAGCATCGTTCCGCCGGACCAGATGCCTGGGCCCGACTGGCCAGCCACAGTTGTCGTGCCGTGCGGCATGGGTGACGCGCGGAACCTTTTGATGGCACTGTCAGGCGACGCATGCATCGTCATTGGCGGCAGAGCCGGCACCATTTCTGAGGTCTGCTTGGCATGGCTGCACAAGCGACCCCTGCTGCCACTTGTCGGCTGCGGCGGCTGGTCGGACCAGCTACCCGACAATCCACCCGATGAGCGGCAGAACTCTGCAATCTTGCCCTGGGCAAGCGTTCAAACTCTGGAGTCGCAGTTGCGCCAACTGGGGCTCGTCACACACGCCGGACGAGGTGCGGCCTAACCCCTCGCTCAACCTTCGACCCACTACGGCGGGCGCCGTAAGCCCGGTCCGCGCCAGTCGTACTATCGTCGCGGCCCGGGCTTACGGCACCCGCCTCCGCGGTCGGGGCGCTAGCTCGAACGTTAGGCATCGCAAAACACATGTGGTCGCGCATCAGGTCGTTCTTCGGCATCAAGGCCAATACGCCGCAGGTGCCCGCTGCGGGCTTGACTCTTCATCTCCCACTTGATCCGCTGCCTGAGAACGCACCAAAGCTCGCGCAACTCGTCGTTGACACGGCCCTGAAACTCGACGGGGTTACGCTGGACTATTCGCCCGAGAGCCTTGCGTTCGTCGACTCTCGCGTACCCGCGTTTCGCGAGCAAGGATCCACGCGAACCCAAGTCGCAGAGACCCTCTTCTTGTTCGGCTGCTACTTTGGAGAAGTGCTTCGCAGACACCTTGGTGGCCAGTGGTTCACGCCTGGTCAGCATCCTGCCGGTTTTGCTCTGCTTGCGCTGAACCTCGGACATGAACTGCACGCCAATCCAATCGGCAAGGTGTTCAAGCTCTTCGAGAATGGGCCAGAAGACAGCGTAGCTTGGCTCTACAAAGTCTTGGCCGAGGAGATGACAAGGCGCACCGCGGTACCCGGCGATGTCTAACCCCTCGCTCAATCCCAGACCCACTACGGCAGGCCTTGTAAGCCCGGCCTGCGCCAGTCGTACCATCGTCGCAGTCTGGGCTTGCGCGTCCTGCCTCCGCGGTCGGGGTTGGCTCGAACGTTAGCAATTCACCCCTGCGGCCAGCACTCGTCAGCCATCGTGTCGATGTGCACCCGAGAACACTCCGACAACATTCTGAAGCGGTCGCAGTGACCGCCTTCAACCGGAGTCAACGTATGCGCCGCGCCTGCTCACTTGTGATCCTCCTCCTTGCCACGATCGCCTCTGGCCTTGCATCTGCGGGTCAGTGCACCGCCTCTGCGAAGAAGACTTCCTACGAGATCGACGGGGGTGACGTCCTTGTCGAGTTTGACGTATCGCCTCGCAACTGTTCGTCTGGCTGCAGCGGTATGGTGGAGTACCGCCTCCACTACAAGAGCAAGAACGGTAAGGATCACTTCTACCAGGGAATGGAGCGCTGGCGCTCCAACGACGGCTCTGAGATCGCCATCGTCCACAAGGGCTACGAAGGGTTCTGCTCCACCAGCTCGCTCGGCCCTTGCCGCGCCCGGGCTGTCGAGGTCCTGAAGGTCTCGTGCTACGACAGGTGACCTTCAAACACAAAAGACCCGGCGCGTTCCGGGACGTGGCCTAACAGGTCGCTCAACCCCCGACCCGGTCCGGCTGGCGTCGTAAGCCCGGTACGCGGCAGCTGAAGCATCGTCGCGTACCGGGCTTACACCGCCAGCCTCCACGGTCAGGGTTGGCTCCAACGTCAGGCGTCGCAAGCACACCCTTGGCGGCGGCTTGCCGCGTGTCGAAGCCACGACGGTCATCGCTTGTGTAGACTTCTGTGTAAGGAGTCGCACATGGCAACCAACCTCGCAATCGATCCGGATCTGCTTGACCGCGCACTTGAAGTCAGCGGAGAGAAGACCAAGAAGGCTGCAGTGACCTTGGCCTTGAAGGAGTTCATCGCCAGACGTCAGCAGCGAAAGGTCCTCGAGCTGATGGGCAAGCTCGAGTGGGACCAGTCCTACGACTACAAGGCTGAGCGGACACGCAAGTGACGTTCCTTGTCGATACGAGCGTCTGGTCGCTCGCGCTGCGCCGCGATGCAACCTCCTCAGCTCCTGAAGTTGCGGCGCTGAAGGACGCACTCTCCGGGACCGATGTCGTGGTCACGACTGGGCTGGTGCTTCAGGAACTGCTCCAGGGCTTCAACGGAGCAATGGCTAGAGATCAGTTCGTCGGCACCTTTGCAGCTCTGGCACTCGTTCAACCAGAACGCGACGACCACATCGGTGCAGCTGAACTCCGAAACAAGTGTCGTCGGTCGGGCGTCCGAGTTGGCACAGTCGACGCACTGATCGCCCAGCTATGCATCCGCCACGGCCTCACGCTGCTGACTACAGATCAGGACTTCGCGCACGCAGCCAAGCACACCAAGCTCAAACTCTGGTCGGCCCCAGCGCCGCGGCGGCGCGGCGACGCCTGACCCCTCGCTCAACCCCCGACTCGCTACGGCAGACACTGCAAGCCCGGCCTGCGCCACTCGTAGCATCGTCGCAGTCTTGGCTTACAGCATTTGCCCCCGCTCTCGGAGTTAGCTCGAACGTTAGGCCCGTCGGAATGCCCATCTCCTCACCTCGTCAGCTTGTCCTGACAGTTGCCTGTGCCCTTGCAACGGGCTGCAGTTCCTTGCCGCCCGTTCACGTCTCCAAGGTCGGGGACGCTGAAATTGCTTGGGTTCGAAAAGGATCAGCGAGAGCCACCGTCATCTTCCAGTCGGGGCTTGGCGATGGAATGGCTCCGTGGGCTGCCGTCATCGATCGACTGCCCTCGACTGTGGCAACCTTTGCCTATGACCGGCCCGGCTACGGAGCCAGCAGGCCCGCGCCCACGACTCCCCGCACGCCCTGTGATGTTGCCCGTGAACTGCATGAGGCCCTGGCAGCCGCAGGCGCACCACCACCGTACCTGCTTGTTGGCCATTCACTCGGTGGGCAGTATCAGTACGCATACGCACTTCTCTTCCCGCAGGAAGTCGCCGGGATGGTCCTGCTCGACCCGACGCATCCTGATCACTGGACTTCACTCCAGCGCGAAACTCCGGTCGCGGCATCAACGGTTGCCGGCCTCCGAGCCACCGTCTTTTCATCCGCGATGAGAGCCGAGTTCGATGGTCAGTCTAGGTGCCTTGCCACCGCGCCATCACTGACAGTGCCGGTACCGGCACGCATCCTGGCCAGCACTCGATTTGCAATCACTGAGTCGTCGGCATTCCAATCCGTTGTCTCGCGGCTGAGAATGGACTGGCTGTCAAAGTTGCCTGGCGCGACGCTGCGTCTCGTCGACGGCGCGGGGCACTACATCCAAAAGGACAAGCCGGAAGTCGTCGCTGCGGAAATCAGTTCGATGCTCGAAGAAGTGTCGAGATCTGCGCCGTGACGCGGACGCCCAACCCCTCGTTCAACCCCCGACTCGCTACGGCGGGCGCCGCAAGCCGGGT
This sequence comes from uncultured Rubrivivax sp., assembly GCA_964495125.1. GTDB lineage: Bacteria > Pseudomonadota > Gammaproteobacteria > Burkholderiales > Burkholderiaceae_C > Rubrivivax. The sequence continues at coordinate 22,293 of CAZBUU010000029.1, read as the reverse complement.
CCGCGCCAGAGGTAGCATCGTCGCAGCCCGGGCTTACAGCACCCTCCTCCGCGGTCGGGGTTAGCTCGAACGTTAGGCCCCACAGCAGCCTCAATCTCGAAGTGCAACACGTCTTCTCCTCCAACGTGTTGCACCTATGCCCAGACCTCAGCGCGTGCCGCGGCACAAGCAGGATCATTGCGGAACGGGCTTGGGGCACTGGCAACCGCTATCGGGGTTGGCTCGAACATTTGGCGCCACACTCGACTTCCGTCGTCGTGAAGGAGTCCAGCATGAGTTTCCGCGTCTGCTTGATCGCTCTCTTCAGCCTCATCGCCTGGGCACACCCGGCACGAGCGCACGACTTCATCGTGACCGAATGCATCGTCGCTGCGCCCGTTTCAGAGGTGTGGGCCGCCTGGACCACCACCGCCGGTTTGAAGTCTTGGCTGGCACCGCATGTGGACATCGATCTCCGCATTGATGGCTTGATGCGCACGAACTACGACCCCAAGGGCTCGCTGGGAGATCCGGGAACGATCGAAAACAAGGTTCTGTCGTTCGAGCCGGAGAAGATGCTCTCGATCCGAGTCGCCAAGGCGCCGGAGAAGTTCCCGTTCAAGAACAAGACTGGCGAGATGTGGACGGTCCTCTACTTCCAGCCAACAAGGGATGGCAAGACCTCTCTGCGGATTGTCGGGCTCGGGTTCGGAAACGACGCAGAGTCTCAGCGGATGAAGGACTTCTTCAAGCAGGGAAACGCGTTCACTCTGGGCCAGTTGCAGAAGCGCTTCGCTCCGTGACGCACACCCTCCCGCCAGGCCACTACTGGAAGACGCCTTTCTACTGGGAGCTTGGCTGTCCCTCGCCACCTCCTGGCAGCAGACTGGCGTTCGAGCCGATCTCTGACGACTCGCTCCGTCCGCTACTCGCCGAAGTCATGGCAACCTCCATCGACGAATCGGACAGTTTCAACGTACCCAGGCTGGGTATCGACGCTGCGGTTCAGGAGGTCTACGACCTGCTGCCTCAGTACTTCGAGCGCAAGCCGGACTGGTGGCGTGTAGGCAGAGATGCTCAGGGTCAACAGGTCGGGTTCGTGCTGCCCGTGACCTTCAAGGAAGAGCGTTTCTGGCGAGAAGGAAGACCGCAGGGAACCATCTTCTACATGGGCGTCCTGCCGTCGTCGCGTGGTCACGGCTACAGCGTGGACCTGGTGCATGAAGCCACACGTGTGTTCATTGCGTCCGGCTGCTGGCGGGTCTTCTGTGACACGGGCACCGACAACGCACCGATGGTCAGCACCTTCCGCAAGGCGGGCTACATCGAGCGCGCGAAACGACCTCGACCGCTGGCATAGTGCAGCTTGGCGATCAAATCCCTGTTCATGACGCCAGTCCGCGCCAGCCTGACCTGCGTCAGCCGTACCATCGCCGCTGCCGGGGCCCGCGCACCTATCCCGGCGCTCACGGGAATCCGGTCCAAGGCACCGCCTCACGAACCTCTTCGCTTCGGTCATGGCAACAAAGTCCATTCAAGCACTCCTGGACGACATCCGACTCCTCGGCGAAGACAAGCACGAAGTCGTCGAGGCCGTTCGAGCACTGGTCAGGAAGTCGATCAAGTCCTCGACCGAAGAAGTCAAGTACGGCGGCATCCTGTTCGGTACAGAAGTCCACTTCGGAGGCGTCTTCGCCTATCGCGAGCATGTCTCGGTCGAGTTCAGCCATGGCGCCAAGATCGAAGACCCGTTCGGTCACCTCGAAGGCGCAGGCAAGGGGCGGCGTCACATCAAGCTGCGCTCGCTCACCGACATCAAGGCCAAGAAACTGGCTGAGTACCTTCCTCTGGCACTCAAGGCGGCAGGTGGGGCCTGAGCCCTTGCCCAACTCCCGAACCGCTGCGGCGGCCTCTGCAATTCTGGGTTGACTCGAACGCGAGGCCACACGAAGCACATTCCTTCGAGTACCGCGCACGCGGGACAAGAACAGGCATGAACCTCAACACTGCACGGGTCTTCGTCCGCGACATCGGCAAGGCCAAAGAGTTCTACGCACAGGCGCTGGGCCTGAGGATCGTCTCCGACGGTCATGCCCATGGCTACTGCGTCTTCGCTGCCGGCAACAGTGAGTTGGTGGTGGAGGCCGTGGTCCCAGAGGCGCCACAGGAGGATCAAGCGCTTGTGGGTCGCTTCACGGGACTGTCATTCCAGGTCCCCAGCGTGCATGTGGCGCACCGGGATCTTGTTGCCAAGGGCGTCGTGTTCACCGGCCTGCCCGAACTGCAGTTCTGGGGTGGCACTCTCGCGACCTTCCGCGACCCAGAAGGCAACCAGTTTCAGTTGGTGCATCGCGGTGCGGCCTGAACCCCGCTGAACCTTCGAACCGCTACGGCTGTTGCTGCCGGCCAGGTCGGCGCCGGTCGTACGATCGTCTCCATCCCGGCCTGGAGGTCCTGCTCATGGTTGACGCCAAGACCCAACCCACCGCTGTCAGTGTCGAGGCGTACCTCGCATCGAAGGCGAGCCCCGAGCAACTCGCGGACTGCAAGGCCCTGATGGCATTGCTCAAGAAGGTCACGAAGCATGCGCCCAAGATGTGGGGGCCCAGCATCGTGGGCTATGGCAGCTACAGCTACAAGTACGACAGCGGTCGAACCGGGGAGTTCTGCCTCACCGGCTTTGCAGTGCGCGGCAAGGAACTGGTTGTCTACCTTGTGGCAGAGAGTGCAGAACAACAGGCGCTCCTGGCCCAGCTCGGCAAGCACAAGATGGGCAAGTCCTGCCTGTACTTCAGGCGCCTGTCAGACGTGAACGCCCAAGTCCTGGAGTCACTGGTCTCGGCGTCGGTGGCTGAGACACTGCGCCGTCACCCCGTGGCAGGCGGCACCTAGGCTGACCTGGATCCTCGTCGCGCGGCGCCCAGGTTTGACGAACTTCCACGAGAAGCCTGGATTCAAGGCTTCATCCGTCGCCTTGGATCGACCGCGCAGTTCGGAAGGCGACGTTGGCCGCGTCCTGCTGAGAGTCATCCCCTCGGTGCCCCTCTTCCCCGAAGACGCGCGGTGGCCTAGACTACAGACAGTTACAGTCCCAGCAGGTTGCAGCTCAACAGCTGACGAGGAGGATGAGATGGACCAATCCGAAAGCACCTTGGGATCTTCGACATTCCCACAGTCCAAGCTTGAAGACGAGCCCATTCTTGGCACCGTGCTTCGCTTTCCTGACGGACGCATTCAATCGCTGACTTTCGTGGAGCGCCTCCTCGCCAATCTCGGCTTGCTGAGCGCAAAGCAATTGGAGTCCCGATACTCCTGAGCCACCGGCGCGCTGATCGCCCGCAATCGGCCTCTCGCCGATGAACCGGCAGATCCCGGCAAGCTTCAGCCCTTGCACCGGGTGTGGAGCTTGGTGCGGTCAGCTAGGGGGACCCGACGCCTCGCTCAAGCTCGAACGGCAGGCGCGATGAACCTCACTGCGTCTGCACTCGCCGTGATCGTCCTGCTCGGCCCGCTCTGCTGCGGATGCGACTCCAAGCCATCTCCGCCCTCGGACCATGCGCCGCCGACCAGCCCGGAGCCAAGGCCCTGGGCGGCGGCCTGGGACTGCGTGACCGAGTACGTTCAAAGGCACTTCGATCCGGGTGCCACTGAAGTCGAGATGGCCCGCCAGGCCGTGAAGGCCTGCGAAGAGTCGATCGCCAAGGCCGAACGACTCCTAGGCATTGCCCCACCCAAGCCACCTCCGGACCTGGAAGAGCTTCTGGCGGATCGCGCAGCTTCCGGTGTCGAAGCGGAAGAACGCATGCGCATCAACCGGTTCCGTCTTGAGACCTGGCAAGTCGCAAGAAAGGTCGCCTCAGATCTGCTGACGCCCAGGCAATGCGTCGCCCCAACATCCGCGGCCTCAGCCGCAGCGCCTTCAGCCAGCAGCCGAACACGCTGAGCTGCTGCAAGGTATCCAACTCCTCGCTCTCGAAGCCGATGGTTCCACGTCCAGTCAATGCCCCGTTGCACAGGCTGCGCCCCCATCGTGGTCGAGGAATCGGTTCGCACGATGGAATCGACTCGCTCGCACAAGCCTCGAGCCTTTCCGGCGGGCAGCGCAAGCCCGGTCTGCGCCAACCGCACTGCCGTCGCAGCCCGCACACGCGCTGCCCGCTTGCGCGGTCGATTTCAGATCGAACCCACGGCCACACATGAACATCCTCGGCCCTACCCTCCACCGCACGGATGAGTGCGAGGCTGTTCTACGTTCATTGCCCCAGTGGTTCGGCATCGAAGAGGCCTTGCTCATGTACGCCCGCGACAGCGGGACGATGCCCACGTTTGCCGTCGAGCAGAACGCGGTTGTCCGCGCATTCATCACGCTGCAAGAGCACTTCCCGGAGTCTTGGGAGGTGCATTGCATCGCCGTTCATGCCGACTGCAGAGCTCAGGGCCAAGGCAGTGCACTGCTGGCGCACGCCGAGCGTTGGCTTGCCGACCGTGGCTGCCGCTTCCTGCAGATCAAGACGATCGCTGCAACCAAGGAAGACCCGTACTACGCCCAGACCAGAGCGTTCTACGTTGCGCGGGGCTACACGCCGCTGGAGATCTTTCCGAACCTGTGGCACCCGAGGAATCCTGCACTGCAACTGGTCAAGCGCGTCGGTGTGGCCTGAGCCTTCGCTCAATCCCCGCGCCATGGCGGCAGGCAGCGTGTGCCGGGGCCGCGCCCCGGGCTTGTGCCACCCACGTCAGCCATCGGGGTGAGCCCGAACGCCAGGCGTCACAATCCGCCCTTGCAGTCCCCAGGGAGTTCGAACCCTCGATTGGAGGTCGTACTCATGAAAACAAGAGAAGTCACCCTCGCCAGCGGCGAGAAGTTCACCGTTCCCCAAGGCGTCCAGCGACTGGACTCGAAGACCACCAAGGGCTGGCAAGTCAGGTACCACGGCACCAAGTACTTTCCGGATGGTGACGCTGGGCCCAAGAGGTCGTTCGACGCGGCGTCGCGTGAGCTCATGAAGCGCATCGCTTCCATGCCCGCCCCCGTGGTGCTCAAGCGGCTCCCGAGCCCGAAGAAGGGGTCCAATCTTCCACCCGGCATCTCTGGCCCCATCCTCGAGAGCCGGCGCGGTGCCAAGACTCAAGCCGCCGTGCTGTCTGTTCTCCTGCCGCAATTCGGAGGTACCAACGCCGTCAGGAAAGTGCATATCGGCACGCAGACCACCTATTCACATGCAAGGTTCGAGGCGGCGCTCGCCAAGGCGATGAGCATGCGGCAGCTGAGTATCGCCAAGTACGAAGCTGATGCGACCAAGGCTCGTCGCCGGGCGGCGCAAGCCCTCAAGAAGGCCATGGCCGCCGGCGCGGCTGCTGGATGAGCTGTTCAAGCCCGAATGCTCCGAGCTTGCAGCACGCGCACGGTCTGCACTGCGCGATCCTGATCGACACTTTCACGAGCGATGTACATCGTCTTCGGAACCCTGGCTGCGACCTGGCCGATCGCCGAGTTCAGCACCTTGATCTCAACGCACGGGCTTCGGTTCGAGTTGCGAGACTCTTCTCACTACCAAGGTGGTCAGTACCTGCGCCTGCTCGACTCACGGACTCACTTGACCGTAGAGCGAACGTCGCAGAACGAGTGCTTGATCCGGGCAGACGCGGAATCGCTTGACGAGGTCGCACCGCTGTTGAGGCGGTTCAGTGGCGCCCTCAGCGCGCTGAGGGTTGCGCATCGCCTGGAACTGTACGGGGACGATGACAAGCTTGTTGACTCGTTTGCCGGCGAGGCCTGAACCGTCACCC
>CAZBUU010000029.1:0-16424 GCA_964495125.1 uncultured Rubrivivax sp. | reverse complement strand
CGGCACTTCCGCGGCCAGGGTCGGCCGAGCCTTGGGCGGCGCACCATCACCCCGCATTTCACTGTCACCGTTCGAAGTCAGTTCGCAGCGAAGCCCTCGCACTTCAACTCACGGAGTCTCAGATTGGAAAACGTCAACCCGTATCAGACACCTCGCGCGGCCGTGGCGAACGCCTCCGACAGGTATGAGGGCGAGTTCCAGGAAATGAAGATCTGGTCGTGGCGAGGTCGCCTCGGCAGACTGCGATTCCTGGCCTATGGTGCAGTTGCGTACTTGCTGCTGCTGGTCCTGTCAGTGGCCATCGCCTTTTCGGCCGGGACCATCGGATCGGAGAGCTTGTTCGGCGCGCTCTTCTGGCTCCTGCTCATTCCGTACGCCGTCTTCGTCGTGCTGATCACCATCAGGCGTTCGCATGACATGGGCTGGTCCGGCTGGATGTCGCTTCTGGCCCTGGTTCCGCTGCTTGGCCTGCTTTGGATCTTCAAGGCGGGCAGCGCTGGCGCGAACGCGTACGGCCCGCCGCCTCCGCCCAACACAGCGGGGGTGAAGTTCGCTGCCTTCGGCATCTTCGGGTTCGTGATGTTGTCCGGAATCCTGGCGGCGATCGCTGTTCCCGCCTACCAGCAGTACCTCCAGCGGGCCGCTCAGGCCGCACAACAACCCGCACCCAAGTAGAAGGCGATCCCGCCAGATGCTGCCCAACGCCTCCTGAGCGCTCGTCCAGCACCCTTCATGTCGTCGCCAAAGCACTCGTGGATATCCAGGCCAGCGCGGGCGCAACGCCGGCCTTGAATCCGCCGTGCCGTCCCCAACGTCACAGCCTTCCGTGCGTGAATCCAGGAAGTCGCAAGCCTGAGCCTGCCGGGCCCCGTGAACGTGCCCACGCCCTTGAACCGGCCCGGACCCACGTCAACAGGAGCGCCTCGCGTTCGGTAGCGCGGCCCATCTTGCCCGTGCAGCCGACGTGGCTCATCATCGGCAGAGTGGGTAAGCCCGCCGCACTCTCCGGCGGGGGCGGGCCCGAACGGTAGGCCTCAAACCAGCACGCCCTTGGGAGCCCCTCATGCGCTTCGCCCACCAGGCCTTCGCCCTGCTCCTTGTCGTGGCTGGCCTGTCGCCTGGATCGGTCCAGGCACAGGGCCCGGGGGCTGCCTCGGCACCCGCAGCCACGGAGCTTCAACTGTTCGCTCTCGAGATCAAGGTCGGTCCGAAGTGGGACAGCACGAAGTCGCCGCAAGAGCAGGCCTACTTCCGGGAACACTCCGCCAACCTGAGGCGATTGCGAGAAAGCGGCAGTCTGGTCGTGGGAGCACGCTACGCCGACAAGGGGCTCGTCGTCGTTGCAGCCGGCAGCAGCGCCGAAGCGCGGTCCTTCATGGATCAAGACCCTTCCATCGCAGCCGGAACCTTCACCTTCGAGGTCCACGCGTTCAACGTGTTCTATCCGGGTGAACTCAAGTCACGCACCAGGCGGTAGGCCGCGGTGATGCCCTCCCCTGGCTCAACCGTTCAGTCGCCGGCCGAGGGTCATCGACAGTCGATCAACTCGCGCCCTGGAGTCCTCATGCGTGGAGACACCTTGCACAACCGACGGACCGCCATCCTGCTCGGCACGGCCGCGCTTCCACTGGCCTCGGCCGCTTCGAGTGGCAAGGCGCCGACCTCGCTGGACGAGGCCCGAAACCAGGTCCGCCAAGCCGAGCAAGGCTTTGCCGCGGCGATGGCCGCACGAGACCTCCCGGCCTTCGCCAGCTTCATCGCCGAAGACGCCGTGTTCATCGGCGGTGGCCGTCCTCTGCGCGGCAAGGCTGCGATCCTGGCCACATGGCAGGAGTTCTTCAAGGCATCCGTGGCGCCTTTCAGTTGGCAGCCCGAGATCGTCGAGGTCGCTGCTTCCGGGTCATTGGGCTACTCCGAAGGTCCGGTCACCTCGAGGGATGGCAGTTCTGCGCTTCGGTACTTCAGCACCTGGCAGCTGCAGCCCACTGGCCGATGGCTGGTGGTCTTCGACAACGGCTACACGGTGTGCAAGCCGTGAAGCTTGGCCCCTCGTTCAAATGCGGGCCCACACCGGCAGGTGATGTGAGTGGGGGCCGCGCCAGCCGTAGCATCGACCCCGCCCGACCGGGTGCTACAGGCCTTCGTGGTCGGAGTGGGTTCACATCCGAGGCGTCATGACCGAAGTCACTCTCCGCCCGCTCGAGGACACGCCAGAAACCGAGCTTGCTGCACTCTCGAGCGAAGTCTTCGGTGACGAGCAAGCTTCCGAGTTGTTGGCTGACGTACTTGCCGCCGAGGCCCGCGCCCGGGTCGATCAATCAGCCGAGAGGCCCCAGGGCACATTCGGGCTTGCTGCCTACAGAGGTGCCAGGTTGGTGGGCTGGACACAGGGCTACCGTGTCGGCACGAATCTGTTCCACATGCTCAACTCCGGCGTGGCCGTCGCGGAGCGCAGGAGTGGCATCTACTCCATGCTCGCCAGCGCCGTGATCGAACATGCTCGATCCCAAGGCTATGTCGCCATCAGGTCACTGCACGTCGCGGCCAACTCGCCAGTCATCATTGCGAAATTGCGCTTGGGGTTCTTCATTGCGGGGTTCGAGTACTCGGAGGTCTATGGCCCACTCGTTCAACTGCGCTACCTGGTCAGTCAGACTCGGCGCGAGCTTTACGGGGCCCGAACTGCCTCCCTCCGCCCGGCGCCGCGCTGACACCGAGCCTTTCGCTCAGCCCCCGATCCCACCTCTGCAGTCAGGTTCGACCAGAAAGTCAGGCCGCCCATGCACCGTCTTCTGCCCTTCGTGGTCCTGGTCGCCATCGCGGCATCTGCTCAAGCACAGACGCTGTACAAGTCCGTCGGCCCGGATGGCAAGGTCGTCTACAGCGATCGACCCCCTTCCTCAGGCAAGGTCGAAAAGACGCTGAAGGTCCAGGACCTGCCGAACACCGCTTTGCCCCAGAAGACGCTGGCTGAGCTCGCGGCGCTGCGGAAGAGCGTCAAGCCTGGTGCCGTACCGGTGGCAGGCGTGGTCCTGTTCTCTGCCAGCTGGTGCGGCTACTGCCGGCAGGCCAAGGCCTTCCTGGCCCAGCGCGGAGTCTCCTACCAAGAGAAGGACATCGACACGCCGGAGGGCAAGCTGGCCTATGTGCAGGCCGGCGGCGGTGGCGGCGTGCCCATGCTGGTGGCCCATGGCAAGGTGACTCGTGGCTTCAGTGCAGAGACCTACGCATTGCTTTTCCCGCGGGGCAAGTAGGCGCCGCGGCAAGCGACGCGCCGTGTGCTCGCGCAAGAGTCGCGCTATCGTCGCGCACCGGGCTCGCGTCACCGGCTGACGGAGCCGGAAGGAAACCAGCCATTGGGCATCGCCACCCGCCCACAGACGCACCTCGAGGTACTCCATGGCTCCTGCTCTTCTTGGCTTCGATCACGTCCATGTCTTCGTCCAGGATCGAGCGGCCTCGGAGCAGTGGTACGCAGCGGTCCTCGGGCTCGAGCGGACCAAGGAACTTGAGTTCTGGTCCGAAGGGGGCGGACCGCTGACCCTCCAGGACCAGGGCGGCACCGTTCACATCGCGCTGTTCGAACGGCCTCGACAATTGACACGTTCGACGGTCGCCCTGCGGGTCTCGGGTCGTGAGTACTGGGCTTGGCGTGCGCACCTCAAGGCCGTGCCGGGGCTGGCAGTGACGGAGGAAGACCACGAGGTCTCGGTGTCGCTCTACTTCGAAGATCCGGACGGCAACCCGTACGAGATCACGAGCTACGAGTGCCATCTTGCTCGCGCCGAAGGCGAGGCCTGACCCCGCGCTCAACCCCCTGCCCTCCCGGGCAGGCCAGCTTGGCCCGGTCACAGGCAGGCGGTACATTCAGTTCGCCTGAAGGTCGAGCGTCGCGCGGACCCTCTCTCAAACTGCCCTGCAGACTGGAGAAATCATGGCTATGAGGCTTGATCGTCCGAAGGGGAATCCCTGGAAGCTGAAGACGCCGCCTGGCACGTCCGAGTACACGATGCACATCGACGAGAAGGACGGCAAACAGATTCTCGTTTGCACCGTGGGAAGCACGGTCCTCCACTACGACGCCCGGTGCATCGACGACTTGCACCAGATGCTCAAGAAGGCAGGAGACTGGGTGGAGCTTGGCGGCGCCGACGAGCAGAAGCCGGCCAAGGAAGGCACGGTCGAAAGCTGGGGACGGTCCGAATCCAATCCCGCAGGCGGCTGGTACGGTCTGAAGAAAGGGCTGCGAGGCCGCTTCGGCGTCTACATTCCTCCGTTGATGGAGGAACTGGGACTGTGCGAGCTTGAGCACAACGCCAGGAACAACAGAATGCGGGCCAAGTGATCGCAACGCTTCGCTCAACGCAAGCCAGCCGTCCCGCCGTCGTCTGCCAGGCCTGAGGCAAGCGCCCGCGCTCCCTGCCCGCTCGAACACCAGGCGTCCAGGTCCACCTTCCTCGCCACCATGGCCGTGAAGCAGCAAATCCCACCCGATGTTCTCGCCGCCTGGGACCGTGGCGACAAGATCGAGGCCATCCGCCTCCTGCGCCAGGAAACGGGGCTCGGCCTGAAGGAGGCGAAAGAAGCCCTCGAATCAGGCGCGTACACCGTGGACATCGGCGTTCGAGGCACGTTCCAGGACCTGCCCTCGAACGCCGCCACGGAAGCGGCGAAGGGCAACCTGATCGAGGCCATCAAGCTGACGCGGGAGGCGACCGGACTCGGTCTCAAGGAGGCCAAGGAACTGGTCGAGTCCCGTATGAGGGCTTCAACTCAGACTGAAGCTCAGCCAAGGAGTGGCGGACTGTCTCCGGGCGAAGTACCCAGATCGGGTTTGAGCAAGCCCGTCGCCCTGCTCATCGTCATCGGCCTGGTACTGGCCCTGGCGTATGTCTACTTCGGGTTCGGGCGCTGAGATCGGGCGCACGTGGCCAGCGCCCATCGCACTGGCGCCGCTGTCCGGGCGTGCCGCGACCACAATCTGGGCATGAACGAACTCTTCGCGCGCGTCTCATCCAGCTTCGGGGCACAGGGTCTCATGGCCACGCTGGGCGCGGTCCTGGAACTGGTGCAAGAAGGCGAGGTTCACATCTCTCTGCCTTGCTCTCCGCACCTGTCTCAGCAGCACGGCTACGCCCACGCCGGGGCCGTCACCAGCATCGTGGACAGCGCATGCGGCTACGCGGCGCTGACCCAGGCGCCTCCGGGCTACGAGGTCGTGACCGCAGAGTTCAAGATCAATCTGCTTCGGCCTGCGGTGGGGGAGCGCCTGCTCGCCGTCGGAAAGGTGGTCAACGCAGGCCGGTTGCTCACCGTCTGCGCCGGCGAGGTGCGGGCCTTCTCCCCGGGCAGCGCGCAGTACAAGGTCGTCGCGCTCATGCAGGCCACCATCGTCAACGTGGCGCGCTAGCGCATACCCGTTCCGCAACTGGAGCCCCCATGCAAGGCACGCTGCTCGGCAAGCGAGTCCTGATCACCCAGGCCCGCGACTTCATGGGCCCGGCCCTGTGCGAGATCTTTGCCGAACAAGGGGCCGCCGTCGTTGCGGATGACACCGCGCAGTCAGAGCCCGCCGCGGCCCAGCGGGCCGTGGACGGGGCCGGTGACATCGACGTGCTCGTCGCCAACCTGTCCATCGTCGCGCCGAACACCGGCGCCACGGCCGTCGACGAGGAGGAATGGAGAGCCGTGTTCGCCGCGCTGGTCGATCCCCTGCCGCGGCTGGTGCGGGCGGCGGCGCCGAAGATGGCGCGCCGGGGCCGCGGAAAGATCCTGGTCATTGGCAGCGCCGCCGCACTGCGGGGCATGAAGCGGGCCTCCACCTACAGCGCGGCCCGGGGCGCGCAGTTGGCCTACGTGCAGGCGGTGGGCGTGGAACTCGCACCGTCGAACATCCAGGTCAACGCCATCGCCCAGAACTTCGTGGACAACCCGACCTACTTTCCGCCCGCCGTGCAGGCCGACCCCCGATTCCAGGAACGCCTCAGGCGCGAAGTCCCGCTGGGCCGCCTGGTCGGCGCGCGGGAAGATGCCCTGTTCGCCGCCTACCTGTGCGGGCCTGCGGCCGATTGTTTCGTCGGGCAGGTCTTCCCCGTGTGCGGCGGCTGGGTCGCGCGATGATGGTTCGGCTTCTGCAATCGCTGGCCTCGGGTTTGTTGTCGGCCCTGCTCGCACCCGCGATCGGCGCCCTCCTCATGGCGGCCTGGATCGGCCTGAAGTCCGACCTCGGCGCGCAGTTCTCGGCCGGCGACGCACCGGGCCTGGCACTCGCCTTGCTGACGGCGGCCTACCTGCTGGGCACGGTGCCTGCCTTTCTGACCGGGATGGCCTTGCCGCTGCTCCAGAGCAAGTTGCCGCTGCCAGCCGCAGCCATGTGCACGGGCGCCCTCGGCGCCGGCGTCTTCGCGGCGACCTTCGGCGCCCATCTTCTGGAGGCAGCGCGGGCTGCCGGCGCTTTTCCGGTTTCCCTTCTGATCGCTTTCGTTGCAGGGACGGTGACCGCGAGCCTGGTCACCCGGATCCACCGCGAAGCATGAACAGCAGCCCGGTGATTCGTGACGCCTCGGAACTCACACCGGCCTGGTTGGGCGCGGTGCTGGGGCAGCCCGTGGATGCGCTGGAGATCACCGCAGGGCATGGCAACTGGTCGCGCCAGTTCTCCATCAGAGCCCGCCTGGGCGACGGCACGACGCGGACGCTGCGCCTGAAGCTGTGCCTCGGGAACACCTTTGGACGCTCGGAGGTCGACTACTACACCCGCGACTACCTCGGCCTGCCGAACGCGCCGCTGGTCCGCTGCTTCGACGCGCAGTTCGCCAATGGCTTCGGCTACCACCTGCTGCTCGAAGACCTGGCCGCCACCCACACCGACCGGCGCGACGCGCCGGGCGACCTGGCGTACGGGCTCGCGGTGGCGGAGGCCCTGGCCAGGCTCCACCGGCACCACTGGTGTTCGCAGCCCGCCCCGCACCGCTCGGCCATCGACCGCTACCTGGACGAGGTCCGTCCAGGGCTGGAACCGCTGGAGCGCGCCACCGGCTGTACGCTGCTTGAACGCTTCGAGCGGCACGAGCAAGCCTTCCGGCGCCGCTGGGCCCAGGGCGAGGGCATGTCGCTGCTGCACGGCGATCTCAATCCGACGAACATCCTCACGCCGCCGGGCCGGGCCACACCGCTGTACTTCCTGGACCGGCAGCCCTTCGACTGGTCACTGACCTACGGCGTGGCGGCCTCCGACCTGGCCTGCTTCATGATTCCCTGGTGGCCGGAGCCAACCACCGAAGAGCATGCCATGGCGGTGCTGCGCCGTTGGTACGATGTGCTGGATGTCCCCGGCTATGGCTGGACCCAGGCGCAGGCCGACTGGTGGCTGTCGGTCGAGCAGTGCCTGAACGTACCGATGGAGTGGTGCTCGAAGCCGGACACTCTGGCGCGCATGCAATGGCTGTGGCAGGCGCAGTTCTCGCGTGTCCAGCACGCTCTCGCCCTCCAGCCTTCACTTGATGTCCCGAGCAAGGAGAATCCATGTCCCGACTGAACCGTGGCCTCGCCGCAGCGCTGTTGATCTGCAACTGCCTGGCGGCCAACGCGGGACCGAGTGCCCTCGCACTCGGGAAATGCCTCACCGACAACACCAGCGGCAAGGAGCGCAAGGCGCTGGCGCGATGGATCTTCATCGCCATGGCCACGCACCCGGAGATCAAGCAGCTGTCCGCGGCCACGCCCGACGACCTGGAGCAGGCCTCCAGGGCGACCGGCGCGTTGTTCACCCGCCTGCTGGCGGAAAGCTGCCCCACCGAAATGCGCGCGGCGCTGCAGACCGAGGGTGCCCAGGCCATGCAGTCGGCCTTCTCGACGCTGGGCCAGGTGGCGATGCAGGAGCTCATGACGGATGCCAGCGTGAATGCAGCAGTCGCCGGCTTCGAACGCTTCGTCGACGCCAAGCGCCTGGAAGCCGTCGCCGGGCCTCGGTGAGGCCCTGGCGGAACTCCCGCTTCGCGACCTCAGCTTGACAAACCAGCCTGGGATGCTCAGCGTTCGGGCACCGCGCCAAGTCGGTGGCGGCCTGGATCGGGAGTCATCGATGAAGCGCGTCACCGGTATCGGCGGGATCTTCTTCAAGTCTCAGGACCCTCAGGCCCTCGGCGCCTGGTACCGGGAACACCTGGGCATCGACGTCCAGGAGTGGGGCGGCGCCGCGTTCCGATGGAACGGCGACGACAACCCCTCCGGCACGGGCACCACCATCTGGAGCCCCTTCAAGCAGGACACCACCTACTTCCACCCGAGCCAGGCCTCGTTCATGGTGAACTATCGCGTGGACGACCTCCATGCCCTGCTGGCAGCCCTGCGCGCCGAAGGCTGCCAGGTCGACGACAAGGTGGAGGAGTCCGAGTACGGCAAGTTCGGCTGGGTCACCGACCCCGAAGGCAACAAGCTCGAACTCTGGCAGCCGCCGGCCGGGCAATGACGCCCGGGCAGGGCCACGCCCATCTCCCGGCACCTTTAGACTGGCGCCAAAGGGTCCCGACCATGTCCATGAAACCACTGCTCCTGGCCCTTGCTGCGCTGTGCCTGTCCCTGCCGGCCGCGGCGCAGGCCCCGAACGAGCCGTACGAGGTCTCCGTCTGGGCGCGGGTGCTCTTCGGCACCGATGGCAAGCCCGTCGAGTACGCCCTGGTGGACGAGGAGAAATACCCCGCGAAGTTCGCCGAGAACGTCAAGGCGCGCATTGCGCGAGCGAGCATTCCGCCGCCGGCCGTCGACGGCAAGCCCGCGACCCTGCGCTCTGGCGTCGAAATGCGCTTCACCGTCACTCCCTCGGGCCAGGGCGGCACGGTGAAGGTGGATGGCATCGCCATGGGTGCGATGCCCCTCAGGAAGTACTTCGCGGCCTATCCTCAGGACATCGCGCAGATCGGCGGCTGGAAGGGCGAGGCCACGGGCGTCTGCCGCATCGGCACCGAAGGGCGCTGCACCAGCGTCGAGGTGACGGCACTGCCCGGCATGCCCGAGAGCGTGCGGCGGCACGTCAAGGCCAGCCTCGAAAAGTGGCAGTTCGAACCGCAGCAGATCGGTGGCCAAGCGATCGAGGGCGAGTACCGGCTCACGCTGCGCTACGACACGCCGGACAGCATGCCGGAGGACTTCCGCGAGGACAAGTTCCTGCGGATCCTCAAGAACCGCTAGGCCGTCAGAGCGGCTTTCCTGAGCGCGGCGGCGCACGCCTACCGAACGGGACGGCCAGCTCGCCTTGGCCCTCGCGCCGCGCTGGTGCATGATGCGCTACACGGTCCCGGTGCCCGACGGCCTGCGCCAACCCACCTTCCGGGACGTTCCAGGACGCTCATGAACGAACTCGTCGCCGCCTACCGGTACACCACCAACAACTGGGCGCAGATCGGCGCCAGCCGCATGTGCGGCTGCTGCAGTTGCGTGCAGATCTTCCCGTCCGAGGAGGTGGTGGCCTGGACCGGCCTGGACATGCACAACATGAACGACCCCAAGGCCGTCGACAACCAGACGGCGCTGTGCCCGCGCTGCGGTACCGAGGCCGTGATCGGCGACAAGTCGGGCTTCCCCATCCATGCCAGCTTCCTGGTGCGCATGAACGAAGCCTGGTACCAGCGCACCATCATCCGTCCGCCCCCGGCGAAGAAGTGAGGCGTCGGCGCCTGGCCCTCGCGGGCCCGCTGCTGGCGTGGCTGAACGGCTGCGCGGTGCCCGCGGTGGGGCGTCAGGCGCCGGATGTCGTCTCGGTGGACGCGTGGGGCGGGATGCCCACGCCAGTGCCGGCCCAGGCGCAGCCGATCACCCGCCTCACGCTGCACCACCAGGGCGAGACCTGGAAGCCCGGGGCCGACGTCCAGGACTACCTGCGTCGGCTGCAGCGCTGGTCCAGGCAGGCGCGCGGATGGGTCGACATCCCCTACCACTACGTCGTGGCGCAGGACGGCAGGGCCTACGCGGCAAGGCCCTGGCAAATCGCCGGCGACACCAACACCGAGTACGACCCGCGTGGCCACCTGCTCGTGATGCTGGTGGGCAACTTCGAGGTTGAGCAACCGACACCGGCGCAATGGGACGGCACCGTCGCGCTCGTGGCCCACCTCCTGGCGCTGCATGGACTCGGGTTGAAGGACCTGTCCACCCACCGCGACCACTCCACCCAGACCGTGTGCCCCGGTGCACACCTCTACCAGCGCTTCGAAGAACTGAAGCTGGCGGTGGCGGCGCGCCTGGCCGCCTGACGCCCAGGACCCAGCTGCAGGAGAGACCAGCGCCAGGGCCGCCGTTGGCCCGGGTCGGCAGCCGCAATTTCTCAAGTTTCGTGCGGCGCGGCCGAAGAGCCCGGAGTCGTCACGCTTCCGGAAAGCCGCCATGCGCAGCCCTTGCCGCCTGGTTCTGCTCCTCGCCGCCGCCTGCACCGCGGCAGGCGCGCAGCCCATCCACAAGTGCGAGAAGGCCGGCAAGGTGGTCTACCAGGCCGTGCCCTGTGCCGGCGGCGCGTCCAGCACCGTGAAGGTGGACGCCGGCCCCAGCGAGGAGGACGTGGCCCTGGCCCGGCAACGCGCCGAGCGCGAGAAGAACGCCGCTGCGGCCGCGCTCGCTGCAGCCACCGCCGCCAACGCCGCACGGGCGCCGGCCCCGCCCATCATGCGCGGCGGCCTCCGCGCCAGTGGCGACTGCGCCTCGCTGGCAGCGCTGCTGGCCCAGGCCTCCAACCGCCGCAACATGGCGCTGGGCGCAGCGCGGCAGGGCCGCGGCGTGCAGGCCGGAAGCGCCGCGGACAACGACATCGCCATGCGCCAGATGGAGGTGGCCGACCTCGCCGCCGCCATGCGCGCGCGCGGCTGCGGCGGCTGAAACCGGCCGGGCGCCCTGCGCGCCCACCCTCCGGCCAGGGGGTTTGACACTGTACTAGTGCATGCGTACACTAGTTCATGTGGACACCCCTCTCCGCTTCCAGATCAACACCGGTTCGGCCGAGCCCATCTACCGGCAGCTGATGGACCAACTGCGCCGGCGCGTGGCAGCCGGCCAATGGCAGGCCGGCCAGGAACTGCCCTCGGTGCGTGACCTGGCGCTGCAACTGGCGATCCACCCCATGACCATCTCCAAGGCCTACAGCCTGCTGGAAATGGAGGGCCTGCTGGAGCGCCGGCGCGGCCTGCCGATGGTCATTGCCGCCGGCCACCGCCGCCCGGCCGCCGCGCAAGACCGCATCGACCAGCTTCGCCCGACGCTCGAACGCGCCGCCGCCGAGGCCCGCGAGCTCGCCATACCCAAAGCACAGGCCCTTCAACTCTTCGAGCGCCTGCTCGACGCCCCTTCCGAGGACCCTGCACCATGAACACCGCCACGCTGGCCCCCGGCCTCGCCTTGCACACCGCCGCGCCCGACGCCGGCCCCACGCCCAGCGTGGTGGCGCAGGGGCTCACCCTGGCCTACGCGGGCCGCCCCGTGCTGCAGGACCTGAGCTGCTCGCTGCAACCGGGCCAGGTGGTGGGGCTGCTGGGCCGCAACGGCGCCGGCAAGACCACGCTGCTGGAAACCCTGCTCGGCCTGCGCGAGCCGCAGTCCGGATCGGTGCAGCTGTTCGGGCAGCCCGCCGGTCGGCTGGACGACGCGGCGCGGGCGCGCATCGGCTACGTGCCGCAGCAGGCCGCGCTGTTCGAGGAACTGCGCGCCGGCGAACTGCTGGACTACTTCCGCAGCTTCTACCCACGCTGGAACGCGGCGCGCGTGGAGGGCCTGCTGTCACGCTGGGAGATTCCGCGCGACACCCCCATCGGCCGCATGAGCGGCGGCCAGCAGCAGCGCCTGTCCATCGTGCGCGCCCTGGCCCACGAGCCCGACCTGCTGGTGCTGGACGAACCCGTGGCCAGCCTGGACCCGCTGGCCCGGCGCGACTTCCTGCGCGAGCTCGTGGGCGAAGTCATGGACCGCGGCACCACGGTGGTCTTCAGCACGCACATCCTCAGCGACCTGGAACGTGTCGCCTTCAACGTCGCCTTCCTGCAGGCCGGGCGCATCCGCGTGCAGGCACCGCTGGACGAACTGCTGGACCAGACGCTGGAAGCCAGCGGGCCGCAAGCGCTGCTGGACAGCCTGCCCGCCGCCAGCGTGCTGGCGCGGCAGCCCGGCCGCGCCCTGCTGCGCGGCCTGCGTGAAGACCATGTACCGGCCGGGCTGGCGGTGCGGGGCGCGACGCTGGAAGACCTGTTCGAGGCGCTGACGTGAGCGCCGCCAACGCCATCCTGCGCCAGCCCTGGCAACGACGTCGCAACGGCGGCGGCTTTCGCTTGGGCGCACTGACCCTGGTGGCGCTGCTGGCCGCCGTGGCGTTCGTCACCTGGCGGCAGCAGCTGAGCGCCGCGGCCTGGCTGGGCACCAGCGGCCTCGTCGTGCTGACTGCGTTGTGGTGGGCCACGGTGGACGGCCTGGTCCAGCAGAACCGGCCCGAACTCGCCCGCCTGCTGCCGGGCCACCTGCAGGCGCTGCGCACGGGCCTGCTGCTGCATGCCGCAGCCATCGGTCTGACCGCCTGGCTGTGCCTGCGCCTGCTGAGCGCCCCGCCGGAGTGGACCTGGCTGATGGTGACCACCCTGGTGCTCCTGGCCTGGGTGCTGCGCGAACCCTGGCTGTGGGTGCCGCTGTCACTGGCGCCGCTGCTGGTGGTGCAGCTGCCTTTCGGCCCGTTCAAGCTGGCCCGGCTGGCGTCCGGCTTGCCCTGGTCGGCGCAGGTGACCCTGCTGGCCGCCGGCTTCCTGCTCCTGCTGCCGCTGCTGGGCGACGGCGGCCCGGCCCACCGCCGCGCCTTCGAACGCCAGCGGCGCTGGCAGTCCTCGCTGCGGGCGCAGACCGAAGGCCGACCGCTCAACGCCGCCCAGCTGGGCCCGGTGCTGCGCCGCCTGGCCCTGCTCTTCAACTGGCCGCTGCGCCTGTACCGCCAACACCTGTTGCGCCACCCACGGGCAGACAAGCTCCTGCAGCGGATGGAACTGGGCCTGATGAGCGGCAGCCAATGGCCGATGCTGCTGTGGCTGGGCCTGCTGATCGGCGGCCTCGCGGCGACGGTGCTGCTCCTCGTGACGCGCTTGTCGCCAATGACGGAGTGGGCCCGCATCGTGGACAGCTCGCGCTTCGGCCTGTGCCTGGGCGGTTTCAGCCTGCTGTGCAGCACCATGCTCGGCCGCCCGGCCGTGCTGTGGGGCCGGCGCCGCGAGCAGAGCCTGCTGGTGCTGCTGCCCGGCGTGCCGACCGGGGCCGCGCTGGCGGCACAACTGGAAGCGCGCTGGCGGCGCGAGTATCTCGTGATGTGGGCCGTCGGCACCGCGCTGATGCTGGCCTTCGCCACGCAGGGCAGCCCGGCCACGCTGGACTTTGCCGCCGCCTTCGCCGGCTGCTGCCTGCCGCTGCCCTGGCTGGCGCAGTGGCAGCACCGCCGCCTGCGCGACAGCGCACCGGGCTTCAGCCTGTGGACGATGGCGCCGGTGTTGTCCACCCTTCCGGCCCTGGTGTCCGAGTTCGGCGGCGTGCCCGCCTGGGTCAGCCTGGGTGCCGGCGCGGCGGTCTATGCGCTGTGCGCCTGGCGCCACCGGCCGTTGGCGCGCGCGCTGCTGCCGATCGGCCGCTGAGGCTCAGCCCGCCCAGCGCCGCGCGTTGGCGAACATGCGGCGCCAGGGGCTGGCCGCCGACACGTCGCCGCCGCTCCAGCTCATCTGCACGTTGCGGAACACGCGCTCGGGGTGCGGCATCAGGGCGGTGAAGCGGCCGTCGGGCGTGGTCACGGCGGTCAGGCCCTCGGGGCTGCCGTTGGGGTTGAACGGGTAGGCCTCGGTCGGCGCACCGCGCCCGTCGACGAAGCGCATCGCGCGCCGCACCGTCTTCGCATCGCCGCGCTGGGAGAAGTCGGCGAAACCCTCGCCGTGCGCCACGGCGATCGGCAGCCGGCTGCCCGCCATGCCGCTGAAGAAGAGGCTGGGGCTCTCCAGCACCTCCACCATCGACAGTCGCGCCTCGAACTGCTCGCTCTTGTTGCGCGTGAACCTCGGCCAGGCCTCGGCGCCCGGGATGATGGGCGCCAGCGCCGCGAACATCTGGCAGCCGTTGCAAACGCCCAGGCCGAAGGTGTCGGCCCGGCCGAAGAAGGCCGCGAAGGCTTTGGCGAGCGCCGGGTTGAAGAGGATGCTGCGCGCCCAGCCTTCGCCAGCACCCAGCGTGTCGCCGTAGCTGAAGCCACCGCAGGCGACGAGCCCGCGGAAGTCCGCCAGCTTCGCGCGGCCGCTCTGCAGGTCGGTCATGTGCACGTCGAAGGTCTCGAAGCCGGCCAGCGCCATCACGCGGCTCATCTCGACATGCGAGTTCACGCCCTGCTCGCGCAGGATGGCCACCTTGGGCTGCGCCAGGTTCAGGAAAGGCGCGGCCACGTCTTCGGTCGCGTCGAAGCTCATGGCCACGTGCAGGCCGGCGTCGGCCGGGTCGCCCGCGGCAGCGTGTTCGGCATCGGCGCAGGCCGGGTTGTCGCGCTGGCGTGCGATGCGCCAGCTCACCTCGTCCCACTGCTGCTGCAGGCTCTGCAGCGAGGCGCTGAACTGGCACTTGGTGTCGCGCCAGACCTCCACCATGCCGCGCTCGTTGGGCTTGCCGACGAAGTGCGCGTGGCGGCTCAGGCCATGCTCCCGCAGCGTGGCCATGACCTCGTTGCGCACGGCGGTGGGCACCTGCAGCAGCACGCCAGGCTCTTCGTTGAAGAGGGCGCGCAGCGTGAGTTCGTTGCGTCGCTCGCTCACCTGCACGGCCCAGTTCTTCGAATCACCGTATTCGGCGCGGCTGTCGGCGATGCCGTCGCTCTCGGTGACCAGGATGTCGACGTTCAAGCTCAGGCCCAGCCGCCCGGCGAAGGCCATCTCGCAGGCCGCCGCCCACAGGCCGCCGTCGCTGCGGTCGTGGTAGGCCAGGATGCGGCCTTGCGCGCGAAGGGTGTTGACCGCGGCCACCAGCGCCTTCAGCTGCGCCGGCTCGTCCAGGTCAGGCACTTCATGGCCGAAGCGCCCCAGCACCTGCGCCAGCATGCTGCCGCCCAGGCGGTTCCTGCCCTGGCCCAGGTCCACCAGCACCAGCGTCGTGTCCCCCGGCTGCAGTTGCGGCGTGAGGGTGCCGCGCACGTCGTCCAGCGTGGCGAAGGCTGTGACGATGAGCGACACCGGTGCCGTCACCTGCTTCGCTTGCCCTGCGTCCTGCCAGCGCGTGCGCATGGACAGCGAATCCTTGCCCACCGGGATGCCGATGCCCAGGGCCGGGCACAGGTCCAGCCCCACGGCCTTCACCGTGTCGTAGAGCGCGGCGTCCTCGCCGGGCTCGCCGCAGGCCGCCATCCAGTTGGCACTGAGCTTCACCCGCGAGAGTTCGATGGGCGCGGCCAGCAGGTTGGTGATGGCCTCGGCCACCGCCATGCGGCCGCTCGCGGGTGCGTCCAGGCTGGCCAGCGGCGTGCGCTCGCCCATGGCCATGGCCTCGCCGCGGAAGCCGTCGTGGTCGGCCAGCGTCACGGCGCAGTCGGCCACCGGCACCTGCCAGGGGCCGACCATCTGGTCGCGGTGGTTGAGGCCGCCCACGGTGCGGTCGCCGATGGTCACCAGGAAGCGCTTGCTGGCCACCGTGGGGTGGCGCAGCACATCGAGCGCGACCTGTTCGAGCTTCACGCCGGTCAGGTCCAGCGGCTTCTCGCTGCGCGCCACGCGCTGCACGTCGCGGTGCATCTTGGGCGGCTTGCCCAGCAGCACGTCCATGGGCATGTCGATCACACGTTCGCCGCCGGGGCCGTCTTCCAGCACCAGTTCGCGGTCGGACGTGGTGACGCCGACGACGGCGAACGGGCAACGCTCGCGCGCGCACATCTGCTCGAAGAGCGGCATCAGGTCGGGGTTGATGGCCAGGACGTAGCGTTCCTGGCTCTCGTTGCACCACACCTCCTTGGGCGCCAGGCCGCTCTCTTCCAAAGGCACCTTGCGCAGGTCGAAGGTGGCGCCCATGCCGGCGCCGTCCACCAGTTCGGGAAAGGCGTTGCTGATGCCACCGGCGCCGACGTCGTGGATGGCCAGCACCGGGCTCATGTCGCCGAGCGCCCAGCAGTGGTTGATGACCTCCTGCGCGCGGCGCTGGATCTCGGGGTTGCCACGCTGCACGCTGTCGAAGTCCAGCGCCGCGGTGTTGGCACCGGCAGCCATGGAACTGGCCGCGCCGCCGCCCATGCCGATGCGCATGCCCGGGCCACCCAGTTGCACCAGCAGCGTGCCGGCACCGAAAGGCAGCTTCTTCACCTGGTTGTCGCTGATGGCACCCAGGCCACCGGCGATCATGATGGGCTTGTGGTAGCCGCGCCGCACGCCGGCCACGGTCTGCTCGAAGACGCGGAAGTA
>CAZBUU010000028.1:1484-28752 GCA_964495125.1 uncultured Rubrivivax sp. | reverse complement strand
AGGCGTGCAGCAGCGGCTCGGTGTAGCCGCTGGGCTGTTCCTTGCCCTTGAAGACGAGGTCCAGCGCGGCGCGGTAGGCCAGGCTGGTGTCCCAGTTCCCGGCCATGGGCTTGTACAGCGGGTCGCCGGCGTTCTGCTTGTCCACCACCGCGGCCATGCGGCGGAAGGTCTCGTGCACCTGCTCGGCCGTGACGATGCCGTGGTGCAGCCAGTTGGCGATGTGCTGGCTGCTGATGCGCAGCGTGGCGCGGTCTTCCATCAGGCCGACGTCGTGGATGTCGGGCACCTTGCTGCAACCCACGCCCGCGTCCACCCAGCGCACCACGTAGCCCAGGATGCCCTGCGCGTTGTTGTCGATCTCCTGCTGCTTCTCGGCCTGCGTCCAGTTCGGGTTGGCGGTCACCGGCACGGTGAGCAGGCCGGTCAGCAGCTTGTCGTGCTCAGCAGTCAGGTCCACCTTCTCCAGCTCGGCCTGCACCGCGGCCACGTCCACCTGGTGGTAGTGCAGCGCGTGCAGCGTGGCGGCCGTGGGGCTGGGCACCCAGGCGGTGTTCGCGCCGGCCTTCGGGTGCGCGACCTTCTGCTCCAGCATGGCCTTCATCAGGTCGGGCATGGCCCACATGCCCTTGCCGATCTGCGCCTTGCCGCGCAGGCCGCAGGCCAGGCCCACCAGCACGTTGTGGCGCTCGTAGGCGGTGATCCACTCGCTGGTCTTCATGTCGCCCTTGCGGCGCATCGGGCCGGCCAGCATGGCGGTGTGCATTTCGTCGCCGGTGCGGTCCAGGAAACCGGTGTTGATGAAGGCCACGCGGCTGGCGGCAGCGGCAATGCAGGCGCCGAGGTTCACGCTGGTGCGGCGCTCCTCGTCCATGATGCCGAGCTTGACGGTGCTGTCGGGCAGGCCCAGCAGCTGTTCGACGCGGCCGAAGAGTTCGCTGGCGAAGGCCACCTCGGCCGGGCCGTGCATCTTGGGCTTGACGATGTAGACGCTTCCCGTGCGGCTGTTGCACAGGCCGCGCTCGCCGTGCTGCTGCAGGTCATGCAGCGCGATGGCGGTGGTGACGACGGCGTCCATGATCCCTTCCGGGATCTCCTTCGCGTCGGCGCCCCACAGGATGGCCGGGTTCGTCATCAGGTGGCCGACGTTGCGCAGGAACATGAGGCTGCGGCCGTGCAGCACCACGTCTTCACCGGCGGCACCGTGGTAGCGGCGGTCGGGGTTGAGCCCGCGCGTGAAGGTCCTGCCGCCCTTGCTCACTTCCTCGGTCAGCGTGCCCTTCAGGATGCCCAGCCAGTTGCGGTAGCCGATGATCTTGTCCTCGGCGTCCACCGCGGCGACGGAGTCTTCCAGGTCCAGGATGGTGGACAGCGCGGCTTCCATCACCACGTCGGCCACGCCGGCGGTGTCGGCCTTGCCGATGGCGGCCGTGCGGTCGATGCGGATGTCGATGTGCAGGCCGTTGTGGCGCAGCAGCACGGCGCTGGGCGAGGCCGGGTCGCCCTGGAAGCCGACCAGTTGCGAGGGGTCGCGCAGCTCCACGTGGTGGCCCGAGGCGAGCGTGACGTGCAGGTGGCCGCTTTCGATCCAGTAGCGTGCGCTGTCGCGGTGGCTGCCTTCCACCAGCGGCACGGCCTGGTCGAGGAAGCCGCGCGCGAAGGCGATGACCTTGGCGCCGCGCGCCGGGTTGTAGCCGCCGGCGCGCTCGGCGCCGCCGTCCTCGGGAATCGCGTCGGTGCCGTAGAGCGCGTCGTACAGCGAGCCCCAGCGCGCGTTGGCGGCGTTCAGCGCATAACGCGCGTTGAGGATGGGCACCACCAGCTGCGGGCCGGCCTGCAGGGCGAGTTCGGCATCCACGTTGGCCGTTGTGGCCTTCGCGCCGGCAGGCACCGGCACCAGGTAGCCGATGCGTTGCAGGAAGGCGCGGTAGCCGGCCATGTCGGTGATGGGGCCCGGGTGCGCACGGTGCCAGGCGTCGATCTCGCTCTGCAGCCGGTCGCGCTCGGCCAGCAGCGCGGCGTTCTTGGGCGCCAGCTCGCGCACGATGGCGTCGAAGCCGGCCCAGAAGGCGGCGGGCTCGATGCCGGTGCCGGGCAGCACCTCCAGGTCGATGAAGCGGGCCAGGTTCGAATCGACCTGCAGGCTGTGGATGGTCTTGCGCATGGGGTGCCCTCTCGAGGTGGCGGTGTCGTTGCGGATCGGGTTCAGGCCGCGGCGCGGCCGATCAGCGGCAGCACGTCGCGCAGGCTGCGGCCGGTGTGGGTGGGTGGCGTGTCCAGCTGCTCCAGCGGGCCGCCGCTGCGGTTCACCCACAGCGTGGTGTAGCCGAACCAGGTGGCACCGATGGCGTCCCAGCCGTTGCTGCTGACGAAGAGGATGTCGCGCGCCGGCAGGTCCAGCGCGGCGGGTCCCAGGGCGTAGGCGGCGGGGTCGGTCTTGAATCGGCGCGCGGTGTGCACGCTGATGACGTGATCGAAGAACTCGCTGAAGCCGGCGCTCTTCACTGCCACGTCCAGCATCTCCGGGTCGCCATTGCTCAGGATGCCGGTCGGCACGCCGCGGCGCTTCAGCTCGTCCAGCACCTCCCGGTTCTCGGGGAAGGCGCTGAGGTGCCGGTACTCGTTCATCAGCCGGTCTTCCAGCGCGGGCGTGAGCGCCAGGCCCAGCCGGGCGGCGCTGAACTGCAGCGCGGCGCGGGTGAGTTCCCAGAACGGCCGGTAGCGCTCGGTGCCGGCCATCGAGACCAGCCGCGTGTACTCGATCTGCTTGTCGCGCCAGGCCTGGCTCAGCGCGTCGCCCCGGCCGGGGAACAGCTGCTCGGCGAGCAGGGCCACGCTGTGCACGTCGAACAGCGTGCCGTAGGCGTCGAAGAGCACCGCGCGGATTTTCATGGCAGCACTCTATTCGATACCCGCATGGGGATTAAGTGACCTGAAAGCGATGGATTTGTGTCCTCAATAGGCATAATCCGGGCTCATGGATCGGCTCAAGCAGATCGAATCCTTCACCGCGGTGGCCACCAAGGGCAGCCTGACGGCGGCCGCGCTGGCCGAGGGCGTGGCACCGGCGGTCATCGGCCGGCGCATCGATGCCCTGGAGGAAAGGCTGGGCGTGAAGCTGCTGGTGCGCACCACGCGCCGCATCACGCTGACGCACGAAGGCAGCGCCTTTCTCGAAGACTGCCAGCGCATCCTCACCGACATCGCCAGCGCCGAGGGAAGCGTCAGTGCGGGCGGCGTGAAGGCCAGCGGGCACCTGCGCATCACTGCGCCGGCCGGCTTCGGCCGCCGGCACGTGGCACCGCTGGTGCCGGGCTTCCGCGCCGCGCATCCGGACGTGAGCCTGTCGCTCAATCTGTCGGACCGTGTCGTCGACATCGTCAACGAAGGCTTCGACTGCGCCGTGCGTGTGGGCGACCTGCCCGACTCCAGCCTCGTCAGCGTGCGCCTGGCCGACAACCGCCGCCTGTGCGTGGCCGCGCCCGCCTACCTGCAGCGCGCCGGCTCACCGGCCACGCCGCAGGACCTCATGCGCCACGCCTGCCTGACGCTGAGCAGCGACGCCAGCCAGACGCGCGGCTGGGCGTTCACGGTGGACGGCGAGGTGACGCACCTGCGCCCCAGCGGCCCGCTGGACTGCAGCGACGGCCAGGTGCTGCACGGCTGGTGCGTGGCCGGCCTGGGCATCGCCTGGCGCAGCACCTGGGAGGTGGAACGCGACATCGCCGAAGGCCGGCTGCAGCCGGTGCTGGAGGACTTCGCCGCGCCGCCCAACGGCATCTACGCCGTCTTCCCGCACGCCAAGCACCTGCCGCTGCGCGTGCGCCTGTGGATCGACTTCCTCAAGCTCACCTACCGCGACCCGACATACTGGACCGGCACGGCGACGGCCGCCGCGTAGCGGCCGGCCCATCAAGCGGACGCCGCGGATCCGGCTCCGCCGGTCCGCCAGCGTCGCCCCCCTGGGGGGGAGCGCCGAAGGCGCTTCGGGGGGGTTACTTCTTCCCTGCCTTTTCGTCGGCCATGCACTTCTTGATGCTGGCCGTCTTGGCGGCACCGGCCAGCGGCTTGCCGTCCTTGCTCACGGCCTTGGCCTCGCAGGCCGCGCTGCCGGCTGCAGCGGCGGCACCGCCGGCTTCCTTCTCGCACTTCTTCATGAAGCTGGCCTTGGCGGCGCCGGCCAGCGGCTTGCCGTCCTTGCTGACGGCCTTGGCCTCGCAGGCCGCGTTGGCGGCGAAGGTCTGGCCCGCAAACAGCGCCAGGGTGGCAACGACAGCGGTCAGCAACGTCTTCTTCATGGGGTAGCTCCTCGTCCGTGATGGTGGTGGCAATGCGCCGCGGTCGATTTCAACAGACGAAGGCGACGCCCGGCTAGCCCTGAACGGCCGGGCGAGGGTTCCCGATGACCGACCAAAGGCTATGTCGCGCCGCCTGTGGACTCGCGCAGGGCGCGGTGGGCGGGGTGGCGCAGCAGAAAGCTGTCGCGAAAAGGCGGCGGCAAGCGGGCCTGGGCCACTTCGCGAAGCCAGGCCAGGGCCTCCGCCGCCACGCAGGCCGCGGCGGCCGCATCGCCTTGCAGCCGCCAGGCGCGAGCGGCGAAGAGCGCGGCCCAGGGCAGCGTGGCACCCACGGCCTGCACCCGCGGCGGCGGCTGGCCCTGGCGCCAGGCCAGCCGGGTGGCCAGTGGCTCGGCGAAGAGGCGCAGCCCGGCGTCGTGGCAGCGCACCTGGACGCCGGCCAGCGCCTCCACCGGCCACGGGCTGACGTTCATCAGGCCCGACCACAGGGCCCATTCGGCCGCCAGTGGCAGGTCCTGCTGGTCGAGGGCTGACTCGGGCCAGGTCGCTGCCTTGCCGGTGCTCAGCGCCAGCTGGGCGCGCAGCAGCAGCCAGCGAAGGCGTTCGCGCTGGAGCCTGGCGTCGGGCTCGTGCCTGGCGTGCAGCAGGGGCAGGGCGAGGTCCGCGCGGCCCAGGGCCAGCTGCAGCGCCGCGGTGTTGCGCTGGGCGCCAGGGTAGTCGCCCTGCGTGGCCAGGCGGGCGCCCACGGCCTCGTCCAGCGCCAGCGCTTCGGCGAAGTGGCCGGCCCAGCGCCAGGTCTCGAGCAGGTTGCGAAGGATGACCAGCGTGTCGCCGGGGCCCACCGAGGCGGCGATCAGGGCCTCGCGCACCCGGGTGGCTTCGGCCAGCGCCTCGTCCATCTCACCCAGCCGCAGCCACTGCTGCGCCAGCGACGAGCGCAGCACGAGACCGGTGGCCGTGTCCTGCTGCAGCGCCAGCGAAGGCAGCATGCGTTGCTGGGCCCGCACGGCATCGCGCGGGTGCCCGCGAAGGCCGTCCAGCAGAGAGGACGTGGCGGCGATGGCCAGCGCGCGCCGTGCGTCGCCGGCCGCCAGCAGCCGCGCCTCACAGGCCGCCAGGTGCTGCCGGGCTTCGTCGAAGCGTCCGTTCGCCGTCGCCGAGCGGGCCAGCGCGAAGCGGCACTCGGCCTCCACGCGCACGTCGTCCAGCGCCTGTGCCTCGGCCAACATGGCGGCGGCGTCGGCGTCCAGCGTCGTGCCATCGCCCCGCATGAAGCTCAGCAGCGCCCGCTGCAGCCGCAGGCGCAGGTGCTGGCGTTCGCCACGGGCCAGCCGCTCCATGGCGGCCAGGCAGCGCGCGCCCAGCGCCGGCGTGCCCACCTCGGCCATGGCATCGGCGCAGTCGAACCAGAGATCGAAGGCCGCGTCCAGCTCGCCCTGGTCGAGGTGCCAGGCCGCGGCCTGGCTGAAGAACTCGAAGGCCTCTTCGGGCCGAGAGGCATGCCACGCCAGGCGCGCCGCGGCGGCCCAGTGCGGCGACGCCCGCCGGCGTTCGCCGGCCGCCTGCCAGTGGCCGGCGACGCGGGCGGGTGCCGTTGCGGGCTGGCGGCTTCGGCCTTCCAGCCAGCCGGCCACGCGGGCGTGCAGCACACGGGCGATCGGCTGCGGCAGCTGCTCGGCGGCCACCTCGGCGTGCACGTCGTGGGCGGCGCCGTGGCTGCCGAAGAAGCCCTGGCGTTCCAGCAGCGCCCAGGCTTCGGCAAGTTCCAGCGCGCTGCGGCCCGTGACGGCCTCGGCCAGTTCGACGCAGAAGTCGCCGCCCGCCACGGCGGCCAGCTGCAGCAGCTGTCGCGCCGGGCCCGGCAGCTGGGCCAGTCGCTCGGCGACCAGCGACTTCACCTGCAGCGGTGCCGCCACGTGCTGCGCTTCGGGCGGCAGGCCCGAGTCGGCCAGCTGCCGCAGGGCCTCCAGCACGTACAGCGGGTTGCCGCCGATGCGTTGTGCCAGGGCAGCCGCCAGCGGGCGCGGGTCGGTGGCCTGCGGCACGAGGTCGGCGACCAGCGTGGCGATGTCGGCGGCCGCCAGCGGACCCAGGGACACCACCGTGCAGGCGCCGTCACGCTGCAGCGCGGCGATGCGAGCGTCGGCCTGCGCGCCAGCGCCGCTGCGCGAGGCCACGGCCAGGCGCAGCGCGGCGGGAGCGATGATCAGCGGCGTCAGCAGTTCCACGCTGGCGCTGTCGGCGAACTGCCAGTCGTCCAGCACGAAGGCCGGCGCTTGCGCTTGCGCGGCCGCGGCGGCCAGCAGTTCCGCCAGCGGAACGGCCGGCGAGCGCGGCCCGTGTGACGCCGCTGCGGGGTCGGCACCGCCCAGCAGCGCCTGCAGGGCTGCCGATCCGGGCCAGTGGCGTGCCGCCGGGCTCTGCCGGTGCAGGGCCTCGATCAGCCGGCCGAGCAGCGCCAGCGGCACGCCGGCGTCACCGGGCCTGGCGCGCACCAGCAAGGCGCCGGCCCAGCGTTCGACCAGCGACTCCAGCAACCGCGTCTTGCCGATGCCCGGCTCGCCCAGCACCAGCAGGGGCCGGCCGGCCTGCCAGGCGGACTGCAGGGTGGCGAGCACCGGGTCGCGCCCGACCACGGCAGGCGGCCGCTGCAGCGCCGCGCCCGCCAGCGCCGGCCTGCCGTCGGGCGCCGTGGCGGGCTGACCCTGTTCCACCAGGCGCAGCAGTTCCAGCGTCTGCGCGTCAGGCCGCACGCCGACCTCGTCCTTCAGCAGCCGCTCGCAGCTGTCGAAGGCCAGCATCGCGGCAGCACGATCACCGGCCAGGTAGTGCAGCCGGATGACGCGCCGGTGCGCCTCCTCGCTGAGCGTGTCCAGCAACAGCAGTTCGCGGGCATGGGCCAGCGCATCGTCCCAGTCGCGCGCGGCCTCGGCCATCGTGGCCAGTTCGGCCAGCGACTGCCGCATGCGCTGCAGGCGCCGCTCGCGCTGCTGCGCCAGCCACTGGGCAAAGGGGCCGCCGGGCAGGCCTTCGACGCCTTCCAGCACGCCGTCGGCGTCGCCGAGGTCGTGCGACGCGCCTGGCCCGAGGGCGACGCGGTCGCGGCCGGCCTCCAGGCCGTCTCCCATCTGCTGCTTGAGCTTGAACAGGCGCTGCCGCAGCGAGTTGCGCGCGGCCTCGGGCGTGCTGTCCGGCCACAGCAGGCCGGCCATGCGCGCACGCGTCGTGGCACCGTCCAGCGCCAGCCAGGTCAGCAGCGCGCCGTCCATGGGCGCCAGCGGCTGCAGGCTGCCGTCAGGCAGCTGCAGCCGGGGAGTGCCTGACAGCAGCAGGTGCATGGCGCAAGTATCTCGTGCGCCAAGGGGCGGGCCTGCCGTGCAGGACGTTCAGAGGATGCGCCGCGGGTGGGCCAGCGCCTCGTGGGCGGCGTGAAGGCGCTTCACCAGCACGGCGATGAAGGCCTTGTCGAAGAGGTGGCAGGTGGCCAGCGACAGCTGCTCCATGGTCGTCGGCGTGAAACTCAGCGTGGTGGCCTGCTGGGCCACCAGGATGTCCACCGTGTGCGTGCGCAGCTCCGGGTTCGGGGCCAGGTAGGCCATCTCGCCCACCGTGGAGCCTGCGCCGAGCTTGGCCACCGCCTTGCCGTCGCGGTAGACCTCCACCTGGCCTTGCGTGACGATGTGGAAGGCGTTGCCTTCGTCGCCCTTGCGGAAAAGCGCTTCGCCGAAGGAGTGGCGCTTCCAGGTGGCGCGCCGCACCACCTCCCACAGTTCCACGTCGCCGAAGCCGGCGAAGAACTCCAGCGAGCGCAGCAGCGTGAAGCGCTCGCTGTCCATCACCTCCTGCAGCGAGCCGCGCGCGGCCAGGTCGTGGCTGGCCAGCTGCGACAGCGCGTGCGCGAACTCGTCCCAGCTGGCCGGACGCAGCTCGCGCTCCTTGGCCAGGCTCTGCTCGATCAGCGCCTGCAGCGCCGGTGGCACGCCCTCGCGCAGCGTGGACAGCGGCGGCGCGGTGCCGTTGTAGATCTGGTTCATGATCGCCTGCTGCTGCTGGGCGTCGAAGGGCGGGCGCCCGGCGATCAGGTGGTAGAGCACGGCGGCCAGCGAGTAGATGTCGGCGCGGCAGTCCAGCAGGTCGCCGTCCAGCTGCTCGGGCGACATGTAGGCCAGGCTGCCGACGCGGTAGATCTGCGTGTGGTCGGCGCCCTGGTTGAAGACGCTGCCGAAGTCGGTGACCTTGACCTCGGTGATGCGGTCGCCATCGCTGGCCACCAGCAGGTTGGCCGGCTTCACGTCGCGGTGGATGAGGCCCTGGCGCCAGCAGTAGCCCAGCGCCATGGCGCACTTGAAGCCGATTTCGATGATCTGCGGCAGGGGCAGCAGGTGGTCGGCGCGGCAGTAGCGGCGCAGCGTCACGCCGCTGACGTACTCCATCACCAGGTAGGGCGCCTCGTCGTCGTCCACGGCGTCCAGGATCTGCACCACGTTCGGGTGGTGCAGCCGGCCCACCAGGGCGGCTTCGGCGGCAAAGAAGCGGCGCTGGAAGTGCGTCTCGCGCGATTCCGGCACCATGCCCATGCGCACGCGCTTGATGGCGACGTTGCAGTCGCGGAAAGGGTCGTGCGCGAGGAAGACCTCGCTCGTGGCGCCCTCGCCGATCTTGGCCTTCACGCGGTACTTCCCGATGTGCGCGGGCAGGGCGTTCGCGATCGGGGGGGCGGCGGCGATCTGGGGCTGTGACATGGCAGGGTGGGGCGCCGCGGACGACGCAGATGCCCGCATGGTGGCCCCGCGCCGCGCCGACGAAACGCCGATGAAGCGGGTCTTCGCGCGCCAGTTCGGCCCGCGCGGCGCACCGGTGCGGCCGGCGGCCGGCCCGGGGGCCCAAACGTAGAATCGCCTGATGATCCAAGCCAAGCAAGAGTTGCGTCAGGCACTCGCACGGGCGCTGAGCGCGCTGGCCGGCGACGCCGCGCCACCGGCGGCCTTCGAGACGCCCAAGGTGGCCGCGCACGGCGACCTGGCCGTCACCGCCGCGATGGGCCTGGGCAAGCTGCTGAAGAAGCCGCCGCGCGAAGTGGCCCAGGCGCTCGTGGCCGCCTTGCAGGCCGATCCGGCGGTGCAGCGCTGGGTGCAGGCGCTGGAGATCGCCGGGCCGGGCTTCATCAACCTGCGCCTGTCGGCGACGGCCAAGCAGGCCGTGGTCGGCGAGGTGCTGGCCGGGGCTGAGGGTTATGGCCGCCAGGCCGCCAACGGCCAGCGCGTGATGGTGGAGTTCGTCTCCGCCAACCCCACCGGCCCGCTGCACGTGGGCCACGGCAGACAGGCCGCGCTGGGTGATTCGCTGTGCCGTCTGTTCGAGACACAGGGCTGGGACGTCACGCGCGAGTTCTATTACAACGACGCCGGCGTGCAGATCGCCACGCTGGCCAACTCCACCCAGCTGCGCCTGAAAGGCCTGAAGCCCGGCGATGCCGGCTGGCCGGAAGCCGCCTACAACGGCGACTACATCGCCGACATCGCCGCCGACTTCCTGGCGGGCAAGACGGTGCACGCGGACGACCGCGCCTTCAGCGCCAGCGGCGACACCGAAGACCTGGACGGCATCCGCCAGTTCGCCGTCGCCTACCTGCGCCACGAGCAGGACCTCGACCTGCGCGCCTTCGACGTGCGCTTCGACAACTACTTCCTCGAGTCCAGCCTCTACACGGACGGCCGTGTCGACGACACCGTGAAGCGCCTGGTCGCCAGCGGCAAGACCTTCGAGGACGGCGGCGCGCTGTGGCTGCGCACCACCGACTACGGTGACGACAAGGACCGCGTGATGCGCAAGTCCGACGGCACCTACACCTACTTCCTGCCCGACGTGGCCTACCACATCAACAAGTGGGAGCGCGGCTTCACCAAGGTGATCAACGTGCAGGGCACCGACCACCACGGCACCATCGCCCGCGTGCGCGGCGGCCTGCAGGCCGCGGGCGTGGGCATCCCCGCCGGCTACCCGGACTACGTGCTGCACAAGATGGTGACGGTGATGAAGGGCGGCCAGGAGGTGAAGATCTCCAAGCGCGCCGGCAGCTACGTGACGCTGCGCGACCTCATCGACTGGACCAGCCGCGACGCGGTGCGCTTCTTCCTCATCAGCCGCAAGGCCGACACCGAGTTCGTGTTCGACATCGACCTGGCGTTGAAGGCCAACGACGAGAACCCGGTGTTCTACGTGCAGTACGCGCATGCCCGCATCTGTTCGGTGCTGGCGAACTACTCCGGTGAGCGCGACTTCGCGGGCGCCGACCTGACCCTGCTGACCGCGCCCACCGAGGCCGCGCTGATGCTCAAGCTGGCGGAGTTCCCCGAGATGCTGACCCGCGCTGCGGCCGAACTGGCGCCGCACGACGTGGCCTTCTACCTGCGTGACGTGGCCGCCGCGTTCCACAGCTACTACGCCGCCGAGCGCTTCCTGGTGGACGACGCCCCGCTGGCGCGCGCCCGTATGGCGCTGCTGGCCGCCACGGCCCAGGTGCTGCGCAATGCGCTGGCGGTGCTGGGGGTCTCGGCGCCCGAGAGCATGGCGCGCGAAATGGGTGTCGAGGAGGCCACGGCATGAAGCTGTCGCAACGCGGGGGCTTCGTGATGGGCCTGGTCGTCGGCCTGCTGGTGGGCCTGGCCATCGCGCTGGCGGTGGCGCTGTACATCACGAAGGCGCCGGTGCCTTTCGTCGACAAGGTGCCCCAGCGCACGGCCGAGCAGGACAAGGCCGAGGCCGAACGCAACCGCACCTGGGACCCGAACGCCCCGCTGGGAGGCAAGCCCGTGGCCCGTGCGGCCTCGGCAGCGTCCGGCGCCGTGGCAGCGGCTTCGGCGGCGGCGCTGGCGGCGGCGGCCGCGCCGCCCCGGCCGGCCCCCGGGCGCGATCCGGCGGCCATCCTCGCCGGCGGCGCCGTGCCCCCGGCCAGCGCGCCGGCGCGCCCGGCGGCCGACGCCTTCGTCTTCTTCGTCCAGGCCGGCGCCTTCACACGCCAGGAGGACGCCGAGCAGCAGCGCGCCAAGCTGGCGCTGATGGGCCAGCAGGCCAGGATCTCCGAGCGCGATCAGGCGGGCCGCACGGTCTACCGCGTGCGGCTGGGGCCCTTCCCCACGCGCGAGGAGGCCGACGGGCTGCAGGTGAAGCTGCAGGAACAGAGCGTCGAGGCGCAGATCGTGCGCGTCGAAAAGCCTTGATCACCGTCACCAGCGGAACTCGCGGTCTTCCGCGACACTCCACCGGCGACGAACACTTCGTCATCTAGAAAGGGATTCCATGGATCGGCGCGATTTTTCCAAGCAACTGGCCGGCGCCGGCCTCGGCCTGGCACTGGCCGGCTCGGCACGTGCGCAAGGCGGCGCGCCGGAAGAAGGCAAGCACTACGTCAAGCTCAGCACGCCGGTGGCCACCAGCCTTCCGGCGGGCAAGAAGGTCGAGGTCATCGAGTTCTTCTGGTACGGCTGCCCGCACTGCTTCGCCCTCGAACCCATCGTCACGCCCTGGGCCAAGAGGTTGCCGGCCGACGTGGCCTTCCGCCAGATGCCCTTCGGCTACATCGGCCCGGTGGAGCACCAGAAGCTGTTCTATGCGCTGGAGGAAATCGGCCAGCGCGAGGCGCTGCAGCACAAGATCTTCACCGCCATCCACGTCGAGAACAAGCGCATCAACAGCGAAGCCGACATCACGGCCTTCGTCACCAGCCTGGGCGTGGATGCCGCGAAGTTCACGGAAGCCTGGCGCTCTTTTGCCGTGAACAACAAGGTCAGCCGCGGCAAGACCCTGTCCAACGGGTACAAGATCGACGGCGTGCCGGCCCTCGGCATCCACGGCCGCTTCTACACCGGCGCCACGCTGGCCGGCAGCCACGAGCGGGCTTTGGCGGTCACCGACTTCCTGATCAACAAGGTGCGTCAGGGCGGTTGACCCCCCATCGCACCGGCACCGCCCGCCGGCGCGATTTCACGACTCGGGCGCACATTCGGCGCGGAACTTGTGGCTAGAATGGCCTGCAAGATCCGTGCCGAAATCATGCTGCGCCGCAACACCCTCCTCCTCGCGCTGACCGCCCTTGCTGTGCTGGGCGGGCCCGTGGCGCAGGCCGAGCGGGCCGATCGCAGCAAGCCCATCGTCATCGAGGCCGAGCGCGGTTCCACCTTCGACCTGCAGCGGCAGGTGACCGTGCTCAACGGCAACGCCGTCATCGTGCAGGGCACCATGGTGCTGCGTGGCGACCGCATCGAACTGCGGGAAACGCCCGACGGCTACCGCGCCGCCAGCGCGATCGGCGCCCCCGGCAAGCCGGCCAGCTGGCGCCAGAAGCGCGACGGCCCGGGCGAGGAGTACGTCGAAGGCACGGCCGACCGCATCGATTTCGACGGCCGCGCCGACACGCTGCGCCTGGTCGGCAACAGCTCGGTGCGCCGCTTGCGCGCCGGCGTGGTTGCCGACGACATCAACGGCGCCACCATCGTCTGGGACAACGTGGCCGAGGTGTTCCGCGTCGAAGGCGGGGCCACCTCGGCCGCCAACCCGGGGGGCCGCGTGCGCCTGACGCTGAGCCCGCGCGCCGAGGGCGCCGCCAGCGCGCCTGCCGCCGCGGCGTCCGTGCCGCTACAGCCCAGCCGCACGCTGGAGGACAGGCGCTGATGCTGGCCCCCGGCGCCGTGGTGGCCAACAGCCGGCTCGAGGCCGAGCGCCTGCAGAAGAGCTATGGCGCGCGCATGGTCGTCAAGGACGTGCACCTGGCGGTGGGCGCCGGCGAGGTGGTGGGCCTGCTCGGGCCCAACGGTGCGGGCAAGACGACGACCTTCTACATGGTCGTCGGCCTGGTGCGTGCCGACGACGGCGAGATCCGCATCGACGGCCAGCCCGTGCAGCGGCTGCCCATCCACCGTCGCTCGCGGTTGGGGCTGTCCTACCTTCCGCAGGAGGCGTCCATCTTCCGCAAGCTCACGGTGGCCGAGAACATCCGCGCCGTGCTGGAACTGCAGCTGGGCCCGGACGGCCGGCCGCTGGGCACGGCGCGCATCGATGAACTGCTGCAGCAGCTGCTGGCCGATCTCTCGATCGAGAAGCTGCGCGACTCGCCGGCGCCGGCACTGTCGGGCGGCGAGCGCCGCCGCGTTGAGATCGCCCGTGCACTGGCCACGCAACCGCGCTTCATCCTGCTGGACGAACCCTTCGCCGGCGTGGACCCCATCGCCGTCATCGAGATCCAGAAGATCATCAAGTTCCTGCGCTCGCGCGGCATCGGTGTGCTCATCACCGACCACAACGTGCGCGAGACCCTGGGCATCTGCGACCGTGCCTACATCATCAGCGACGGTCGCGTGCTGGCCGAAGGCACGCCTTCAGAGATCGTCGCCAATGCCGAAGTCCGCAAGGTCTATCTCGGCGAAAACTTCCGCATGTGACATGAGGCCCCCAGGCTTGTCGCTTCGCGCCTTCGCCACCCCCCGGGGGGGCTCACGCCACGGACCGGCGGAGCCGGATCCGTGCGTGGTCTTGGTCGCCCATCTCACATGAAGCCGTCCTTACAGGTCCGCCTTTCCCAGCATCTGGCGCTCACGCCCCAGCTGCAGCAGTCCATCCGGCTGCTGCAGCTCTCCACCCTGGAGCTGCATCAGGAAGTGGGGCAGATGCTGGAGCAGAACCCTTTCCTCGAAGCCGAGGAGGACGCGCCGCCGACGCCCTTCGACACGCCTCTCGAGCGCCAGACGGCCGACCGCCCCGCTGACAGCGCCGGCGACGCCGAGTCCGCACCCGAAGCCGCCAGCGGCGATGCCGCCGAGGCTGCGAGCGAACTGCGCGGCGACGAGTTCGGCACCACCGAGCGCAACGACTGGGAAAACGGCACCGAAGGCGACGACTTCGACGGCATCCGCGAGACGCCGACCAATGCCTCGTCTTCCAGCGGCAGCGGCGACGGCGACGACATGGAGGCGCAGGACCGCCGCGCCGCCAGCGGCACGCTGGAGGACCACCTGCGCCAGCAGGTGCTGGGCATGCGCCTGTCCGACGAAGACCGCACGGTGCTCGCGGTGCTGATCGAATCGCTGGACGGCGACGGCTACCTGGCCGACCCGCTGGAAGAGATTGCCGAGCGCCTGGCCGAGATGGTGGGCGCCGACGAGGACGGCCGCGCCGAACTGCTGGACCGGCTGCAATGCGCGCTGAAGTGGCTGCAGAGCCTGGATCCGGCGGGCGTGGGTGCGCGCAATCTCGGCGAGTGCCTGTGCATCCAGCTCAAGCAGCAGCCAAAGACCGCAGCGCGGCAACTGGCCTTGCGCGTCGCCACGCAGTACCTGGAACTGCTGGCGCGGCGCGACTTCCGCCGCATCGCCGCGCTGACCGGTGCCGACGAGGCCCTGGTGCGCCAGGCGCAGGCCCTGATCCGTGTCTGCGAGCCCAAGCCGGGGCGGCCTTTCTCGGACGCCGAGGCCACCATCGTGGTCCCCGACGTCATCGTGCGCAAGACGGGCCGCGGCCTGAGCGTCACGCTCAACCCCGACGTCATGCCCAAGCTGCGCATCAACGACCTCTACGCCCAGGCCGTGCGCGGCCAGCGCGGCGGCGGTGCCGGCGCCAACGGTGCTGCCACGCTGGGCTCGCGGCTGCAGGAGGCGCGCTGGTTCGTGAAGAACATCCAGCAGCGCTTCGACACCATCCTGCGCGTCAGCAAGGCCATCGTGGAGCGTCAGAAGGCCTTCTTCACGCACGGCGCCATCGCCATGAAACCGCTGGTGCTGCGCGAGATCGCCGACGAACTGGGTCTGCACGAAAGCACCATCTCGCGCGTCACCACGGCCAAGTACATGGCCACGCCGCAGGGCACCTACGAGCTGAAGTACTTCTTCGGCAGCAGCCTGAACACCGAGGCCGGTGGCAATGCCAGCAGCACCGCGGTGCGCGCGCTGATCCAGCAGTTCGTGACGGCCGAGGACACCAAGAAGCCGCTGTCGGACAGCCAGATCAGCGACATGCTGGAAGAGCAGGGCATCCAGGTGGCGCGGCGCACCGTGGCCAAGTACCGCGAGGCGCTGAAGATCGCGCCGGCCAGCCTCCGAAAAGCGCTCTGACCGTGGAGACGCTTTTCCTGCCTTGCGCCCAGGGTGTCGAGGCGCTGCTGGCCGACGAAGTGCTGCGCATCACCGGCCGCAAGGCCGAGGTGTCGCGCGGCGGTGCCTGGGTGGAAGGCGATGAGCGCACGGCCATGCAGCTCAACCTGGAAAGCCGCCTCGCGCAGCGCGTGCTGTGGCCGCTGGTGGACGGCCCCTACCGCGACGAGCACGAGCTCTACGCGCTGGCGCGCCGCGTGCCCTGGCAGCGCTGGATCACGCCCGAGCAGACGCTGCGCGTGGACGTCACCGCCATGCGCTCGCCCCTGCAGAGCCTGAACTTCACCGCGCTGCGCATCAAGGACGCCATCTGCGACACGCTGCGCGAAACCGCCGGCGCGCGCCCCAGCGTCGACACGCGTCATCCCGACCTCCCGGTGGTGCTGTTCGCCGGCCCCGACCACGCCACGCTGTACGTGGACACCTCCGGCGAAGCGCTCTTCAAGCGTGGCTGGCGCGATGAATCGCACGGCGGCCTGAAGGGCGAGGCGCCGCTGAAGGAGACGCTGGCCGCCGCCATGCTGGCCGCCGCCGGCTGGCAGGGCCGGGCCGAGGACGGACCGCTGCTGGACCCCTGCTGCGGCGCCGGCACCATCGCCATCGAGGCGGCGCAGATGGCCTGCGGCATCGCGCCCGGCAGCCGCCGCCGCTTCGCCTTCGAGACGATGCTGCCCTTCCAGCCCCACCGCACGGCCTGGGGCCAGCTGCAACAGGCGGCGCGGGCGCGCGTGCGGCCGAGCCCGGTGCCCATCTTCGCCGGCGACGTGGCCTTCCGCATGACCGACTTCGCCCAGCGCAACGCCGAGCGCGCCGGGGTGCAGGCGGCCATCGAGTTCAAGACCGCCGACGCGCTGCAGCGCCCGCCGCCGGCCGGGCGCGGCGTGATCGTGATGAACCCGCCCTACGGCGAGCGCATCGCGCCGAAAGGCCAGGGCACGGCCGTCGCGCGCCAGGGTTTCGAAGGTGGCGGCAGTTCGGCCGAGTTCTTCGGCGCGATGGCCGCGCACTGGAAACGCCAGTACGCCGGCTGGAGCGCCTTTCTGCTCAGCCCGGACATGAAGCTGCCCGGCCTGATGCGCCTGAAGGAAAGCCGCCGCACGCCGCTGTGGAACGGCGCCATCGAGTGCCGGCTGTTCCGCTTCGACCTCGTGGCCGGCGCTGGCCCCAGATAGCCAGCCCCCAGCTCGCTGCGCTCGCGCCCCCCGAGGGGGTGCCGCCCGCCTTGGGAGCGGCCCGGCGCCGGGCGGACCGCTACCTGAAAATCGACAGTGCCTCCACGCGCCGGTCGATCTCGCCCAGCATCGCCAGGTAGGGCGGCTGGCCGATACCGCCGAAGCGGCGCTGGAACTCCGGCTCGGGCATGAATTCGGGCAGATCGGCCCAGGGCGGCAGGATGTCGGCTTCGGCCACGCCACGGGCCAGCCGCGCCTGGACGCGCTGCGCTTCGGACACCGCCAGCGCGCCCAGCCGCGTGCCGGCACGGTTGACCGCCATGTCGTTGAAGCTGAAGCCGCTGCCGCTGCGCGAATCGGTCATCTCCTTGTAGACGCCCAATGCGCGCGACAGCGGGCCCGTGCCTTCCGCTGCCGTGGCCGCCGAGACCAGCCAGTGCAGCGGGAAGTCGTCGCGGCCGCCCAGCGTCAGGCGAAGGGGCCGCGCCGGCGGCCACTGCCTCGCCGCGGGCAGCACGGTCTGCAGGCCGCGGCCGTTCGCATAGAGCGTCAGGGTGGTCAGCGCGGCGCGGTTCTCGGCCGCGGCGTCGCCGCCTGCGGCCGTGCGCTCGGCGGCCAGCGTGAACAGCGGGCCGATGAAGGCCACCAGCGGCGCCATCCAGCCGGGCGGCTGGCGGCCGGCCACCTCGACGATGCGGCCGTGGTAGGCCTGCAGGCGCTGCACCTCGTCGGCCGGGACCAGGGCCGCGAGCATGCGCTCGGCACTGTCGGCCGGCCAGGCGTAGGTGACGGTGGTGGATTGAGGGTGGAAGTCCACCCGCTGCGCGGCGCTGGCCAGCCAGCGCAACTCGCCCACGACGCCCTTGCGCTCGGCCACCTTCAGCAGCAGCCACTCGGCCAGCGACGGCGGCAAGGGCAGCGCACCTGCGCGCACCGACGACAGGGTCGGCAGCCCGGCGGTCTGTGTCAGTTGCAGGTCCAGGTTCAGCCATCGGCCGAAGGGGTTGGCCGGCAGGTGCAGGCTGCTCTGCAGCTTCGCACTGCCGAGCAGGAAACGCACCCGCGCGGCGCCGTCCAGGCGGCCGTGCGCGGCATGGTTGAGCATCAGTTCGACGTCGCGTTCGGACAGCGTGACGCTGCGCGGGGAGCCCGGCACGGCCTTGCGCGGGTCGTGCTGGCGCGCCAGCCAGAGCACGCGCGCGATGTCCAGCGGCGAAGGCTCGGCCGTCGTGGCGACCGCCGGCTCGGCCTGGATCGTCGCCGCCAGCGCGGCCACGAGCGCGACACCGGTGGCCAGCAGCAGGAGGGCGAAGACGAGCAAGGCCCGGCGCAGCAAGCGTGACATGCGGACCAGTCTGCCATCGTTGAACGCCGGTCGCGCCCGCCGCGGGGGTCTGGCGGGCATAATTTCGCTGTCGAAACTCGCGGAGAACGCGCTTGGACCCGTCGCCTTCTCGGTGACCGTCCGCTCCGGCCCGGCTGGAGAAGGACGGTGCGCCCCACCCCATCCCCTCCCGCCCCCCCGCGCCCGATGCGCGGCGACACGCCGGAAAGCGTCTCATGCTCAACGTCTTCACGCTGGTCAACGGCCGGCTCGTCCAGGAAGAGTTCGACGGCCTGCCCCAGGCCGCGCGCCTGCAGCCCGTCTGGGTCGATCTCGAAAGCCCCACGCCCGCTGAAGTGGACTGGGTGCGCCAGTCCTTCGAACTCAGCATCCCCAGCGATGCCGTGGACGACGACCTGGAAGAGTCGGCCCGCTTCTATGAAGAAGACAACGGCGAGCTGCACATCCGCTCCGACTTCCTGGTCGACGCGCCCGACGGTGGCGAGCGCGCCGAGAAGCCCGAGCCGGCGCGCAACGTGCGCGTGGCCTTCATCCTGTACCGCAACGTGCTGTTCTCGATCCACGCCGAGGACCTGCCGGTGTTCCGCCTGCTGCGGCTGCGCGCACGGCGCATCCCGGCGCTGATCGAGGACGCCAAGGACGTGCTGCTGAAGCTCTACGACGCCGACGCCGAGTACAGCGCCGACCGCCTGGAAGGCATCTACGACGGCCTGGAGCAGGTCAGCGCCAAGGTGCTGACGCAGGACGTGGACGACAAGGCCGCCGGCGCCGCGCTGACGGCCATCGCGCGCGAGGAAGACCTCAACGGCCGCATCCGCCGCAACGTGATGGACACGCGCCGCGCGCTCAGCTTCATGATGCGCAGCCGCATGCTCAACGCCGAGCAGTTCGAGGAAGCGCGCCAGATCCTGCGCGACATCGACTCGCTCGACAGCCACACCGCCTTCCTGTTCGACAAGATCAACTTCCTGATGGACGCCACCGTCGGCTTCATCAACATCAACCAGAACAAGATCATCAAGATCTTCTCGGTGGCCAGCGTGGCGCTGCTGCCGCCGACGCTGATTGCCAGCGTCTACGGCATGAACTTCCGCCACATGCCCGAACTGGACTGGACCTGGGGCTACCCCTTCGCGCTGTCGATCATGGTGGCCTCGGTCGCCGCGCCCTTCATCTACTTCCGCCGCAAGGGCTGGCTGCGCTGAACCGCGAAAGAGTCCGCAGCCGGCACGATGCACGGCCGGCGGGCCGTCGTATAACGCGGGATGGCGCTGCCCACACCGCGCCCACACCGACGGAAGGCCCAGAGACCATGAAGAAGACTCTCGCTGCCCTGGCCCTGCTGGCGGCCCTGCCGGCCTTCGCGCAGTTCGCCATGGTGCCCGCGCCGGCGTGCCAGACGCCGCCGCCTTCGGGCACCGACGTCGAGCGCGAATACCGCATCGATGCCGCGCGCCATCTCTATGCCTGCTACCCCAAGCGCATCATGAAGGGCAAGATGCCCCCGATGCTGTACGGCGTGATGATGGTCGAGACCGAGATCGACTCGGCCGGCCAGGTGCTGGACATCCGCGTCGTGCGCAAGCCCGCGGCCGACGAGGTGGCGCCCTGGGTCATCGCGATGATCCGCCGCGCCGCACCCTTCCCGGCGCCCGTGCGCATGGCCTCGGGCAGCGCACGCTTCATGGAGATCTGGCTCGTCGACAAGAGCGGCCAGTTCCAGGTGGACAGCCTCACCGAAGGCCAGCGATAGCGCTCAGCCTGCGGCTAGCCGCCGCCTGAGAAAGCGCATCAGCGCTCCCAGCAGCGGCAGTTTCTCGTACAGCTCCTCGGCCACGTCCCAGTAATCGCGGTGCACCGCGATGCGGCCGTCCTCGGCCAGCACCAGGTGCGATGCGCCGCGCACGGTCACCGTGCCGCGGCCGCCGCTCTTCATGGTGAAGACGAAGTCCCAGGTCAGGAAGCAGGCGGCGCCCTGCAGCACGCGCTCGTGGATGACGAAGCGCGGGCCGTCCAGCGTGGCGTACATGTGCTCGAAGATGCGGCGGATGGCCGGCAGGCCCTGCACCTCGTTGAACGGGTCCTTGAAGCGCGCGTCCTCGGTGTAGATGCTCGCCAGCTGCGGCAGCTGGGCGGGCGACAGCGCCTCGAACAGCGCCACGATGCGCGCCACGCGGGGGTCGTCGTCGGGTCGCAGCGGCATGGGTTCAGAGTCCTGTCGAACGCCGCACGGCGGCGAAGTAGGCGCTGTAGGGCAGGTGGCGCAGCGCTTTCAGCCAGCCGGTGAAGCGCTTGGGGAAGTGGATCTCGAAGTCACCATGGCG
Source organism: uncultured Rubrivivax sp. (assembly GCA_964495125.1). GTDB lineage: Bacteria > Pseudomonadota > Gammaproteobacteria > Burkholderiales > Burkholderiaceae_C > Rubrivivax. Next base: position 8,475 of record CAZBUU010000028.1, on the reverse strand, counting down.
CCAGCCGCGCAGGATTTCCTTGGCCGCCTGCGCGGGCGTGATCAGTGCCGGCATGCGGAACTGGTTCTGCGCCGTCAGCGGCGTCTCCACGAAGCCCGGGTTGATGACCGACACGCCCAGGCCCAGCGGCGAGAGGTCCAGGTACAGCGTCTCGGCCAGGTTGATCAGCGCGGCCTTGGTCGGCCCGTAGGCCAGGCTCTTGGGCAGGCCGCGGAAGCCGGCCACGCTGGACACCAGGCTCAGGTGCCCGCCGCGCCCGGACCTGGCCTGGGCCAGCAGCTGCGGCAGCACGGCGTCCAGCATCACCAGCGCGCCGTCGTAGTTCACGCGCATGTGGTGCAGCGCCACCTCGAGGTCGAACTCGCTGGCGCGCAGCGCCTTGTAGGTGCCGGCGCAGTACATCGCCAGGTCGATGCCGCCATGCACGGCGATGATGCGCTGGGCCGCGCTGCGCATGGCGTCCACGTCGGTGGCGTCCAGCGCGATGGCGTCGGCCCGGCCACCGTGTTCGGCGACGAAGGCGTCCAGCGCCTCGTGGTTGCGCGCCGAGACGACGACGCGCGCCCCCGCCGCATGCAGCGCGCTGGCCGTGGCACGGCCGATGCCGGTGGAGGCGCCCACCAGCCAGACGGTCTTGCCGGCCCAGCTCGTCAGTCGGGGATTCAGCGCCACGTCGTCATTTCGGGTTGGTCTTGTAGAACGAGAGTGTCACCTCTCCCAGGTGGATGCCGAACTTGCTCATCTGCGCCTTGTTCAGCATCACGCGCTCGTCCATCAGGTACATCCAGTCGTCGAACTGCACCTCGTAGACCTTGCCGTCCACCGGCAGCGCCAGCGTGTACTTCCAGTTCAGCGCGTTGCCCGCGGAGCGGCCCTCGGCCACGCCCACCACGTCGTCGGCGCGGCCCGTCCAGCGGCCGCCGCCTTCGTCGGTGAGCTTCCAGACGCGCCGCTCGGTCTTGCCGTCGCTGTAGGTGAAGCGCTCGTCCAGCACGCCCTGGTTGCCGTTCCAGGTGCCCGTCATCTGCACGGTGAAGCGCCGGCTCACCTTGCCGCCGCGGTCGGTGAAGATGCCGTGGGCGACGATCTCGCCGTTGAAGTAGGTCTTGAGGTCCAGCACCGGCTTCTCGGCCGCGTAGTCGGCCGGCGTGGGCGAAGAAGCGCAACCGGCCAGCAGCGCGCCGGCGGTGAGGAAGGCGAAGAACGCGAGGCGTCTTTTCATGGGGCAGTTTCCTTGGCAATCCACAGCGTCCACAGCAAGCCGGCGGCGCCGAGCTTGAGCACGCAGGGCAGAACGCAGTACGCCAGCGTCAGCGCCTGAAGGGCCGCCGCGTCGCGGCCGCCGGGGGCGTAGCCGAAGGCGGCCAGCAGCGGCAGCGCCACGCCGGCAGCCAGCGCGAGGTTGAGCTTGGTGGCGAAGTTCCACCAACCGAAATAGGCGCCTTCCAGCCGGCCGCCGTGGCCGGCGCGCTGGATGACGCCGGCCAGCAGCGCGCCCGGCAGCGCCAGGTCGGCGCCCAGGGCCATGCCGCTGGCGATGCACACCGCGGTGTACGCCGCCACGTCGCCCTCGCCCAGGCTGGCGGCCCACACGAAACTCGCCACGGCCAGGCCCATGCCGGCCAGCCAGGCGCGCGCCAGGCCGATGCGCGCCACCGCCTTCACCCACAGTGGCATCGACAGCGCGCCGGCGGCGAAGTAGCTGGCCAGGAACAGCGGCTCGAAGGGCTGGGCCTGCAGGCGGTCGCGGATGAAGAACAGCACCAGCGTGGCCGGCACCGCGCTGGCCACGCCGTTGACGAGGTAGACCGCCAGCAGCCGCCGGAAGCCCGGCGTGGCGAAGGGCATCGCCAGCGACACGGCCGCGCCCGACGGGGCGGGCTGCGCCGCGGGTGCCCGCGCCAGCAGCGCCACGCCCACCGCCAGCGCGGCGGCGAAGACCGCGGTCGTCACCGACAGGCCGGCCAGCGAAGGCAGCACGCTGGCCACCAGCACGCCCGCCAGCGCCAGGCCTTCCCGCCAGGACACGATGCGCGCGCGCTGGCCTTCGTCGCCACCCAGCCGCGCGCCCCAGGCCTGGTGCAGCACCGACAGCACGCTGTAGCTCAGGTAGGTGACGGCCAGCAGCGCGCCGCACCAGGCCAGCAGCGCGGCTTCGCCCTGCACGGCGGGAAAGAAGAGCCCGTGGAAGCCCAGCGCCAGCAGCACCGCCGCGGCCACCGCCGCCACGAGCGTATGGCGCGCCGGGCCGGCCAGCAGGCGGTCCACGCCGCGGCCGATGAAGGGGTCGGCCACCGCGTCCAGCAGCCGCGCGCCCAGCAGCAGAGCGCCGAGCGTGGCCAGCGGGATGCCGAAGGCGTCGGCGTAGTGGTTGGGCAGCAGCACGTACAGCGGCAGTGCCACGAAGGCCAGCGGCAGGCCGAGCGCGCCGTAGCTCAGACCGTCGCGCCAGCCGCCGCGCCAGGCCTCGCGCCCGGGGACGGTCACGGGGCCTTGCCGCCGAGCAGCGCTTCGCGCAGCGCCGGCTCGGACGTGCGGGGCGACAGCCAGATGCCGAAGAAGACGCGGGCGAAGTCGGCGTCGCGCGGCTCACCGCGCAGCGCACCGTTGACGAAGAAGCGGGCGCCCGTGCCGGGCACGTTCAGCCCGGTGATGCGGTCGCCTTCCTTCACGTCGGGGAAGAGCTGCCTCATGGTCGCCAGCCAGCGCGCGGCGACGGGCTCGGCCAGCTCGCCCTGGCGCTTCATTTCGGTGAGCGAGCGCTCGGCGATCTTCTCGCCCGAGAGCGATCGGCCGTAGACGAGTTCCAGCGCGAAGGGCTTGGCCGCCCAGTCCGGGCCTGGGGCTTGTGCGCCGGCCCACAGCCGCGCGTCGTAGATGTGCAGGCCCAGGAAGCGCAGACGGCCACTGCCGACCAGCCGCGCGTCGGGCAACGCGCCCTGAAGCTCGGCCGGCACGGCAGGCGCGGCCTGGCCCCACGCGGCCAGCGGCAGCGCGAGGGCGGCAAGCGCGAGCCGCCGTTGCATCACGCGGCCGGCCTCTGCAGCGTGAACTGCATGACGTCGGTGTTGCCGGTGTCGAAGGCGGCTTCGCAGTAGGCCAGGTAGAACTCCCAGATGCGCATGAAGCGTGTGTCGAAGCCCAGGCGCCGCACCTCGGCGTCGCGGTGCAGGAAGTCGGCGCGCCAGCGGCGCAGCGTCTCGGCGTAGTCGGGGCCGAAGGCCAGTTCCTTCACCACCGTGAGGCCGGCCTTGGCGGCCTCGGCGCGGAAGGCACTCGGGCTGGGCAGCAGGCCGCCGGGGAAGATGTACTGCTGGATGAAGTCGGTGGAGCGCACGTAGCGCTCGAACAGGTCGTCGCGGATGGTGATGGTCTGGATGCAGGCGCGGCCGCCCGGCTTCAGGCGCGCATTGATCGTCGCGAAGAAGCTGGCCCAGTACTCGCGGCCCACGGCCTCGAACATCTCGATCGAGGCGATGGCGTCGAAGGGTTCGTCGTCGATGTCGCGGTAGTCCTGCAGCCGCAGGTCGGCCTTCGGTGCCAGGCCGGCGCCGGCCAGGCGCTGCTGCGCGAAGGCCAGCTGCTCGGTGGACAGCGTCACGCCCGTGACCTGCGCGTCGAACTCGGCGGCCGCGCACTCGGCCAGCGCGCCCCAGCCGCAGCCGATCTCCAGCAGCCGCTGCCCCGGCTTCAGGCCGCATTCGTCCAGCGCCCGACGCACCTTGGCGCGTTGCGCCTCGGGCATGGGCTTGCCGTGGTCGCCGGCGAAAAGCGCGGCGCTGTAGTTCATGGTCTCGTCCAGCCACAGCCGGTAGAACGGGTTGCCCAGGTCGTAGTGGGCATGGATGTTCTTGCGGCTGCCCTGGCGCGAGTTCCGGTTCAGCAGGTGCTTCAGTCGGTACGCAAGCGAGCCCCACCAGCTGCCGTAGATGACCCCTTCGATGGCCTCGCGGTTGGCGATGAACAGCTTCAGCAGCGCGGCGAGGTCGGGGCTGGTCCAGCCGCCTTCGATGAAGCTCTCGGCGAAACCGATGTCGCCGCTCTTCAGCACCGCGGCGCACACGCGCCAGTCGGCCAGGCGCAGCGCGGCGCGCGGTTCGTCGGCGCTGCCGCTGCCGAAGCGGGCCTGCGTGCCGTCGGGCAGCTGCAGGTCCAGCGTGCCGACCTGCAGGCGGCCGAGCAGCCGGAACACGGCCCGCGCGGCGGCGGGCGCACCGGGCGGCAGCGCGAGCGTCGCGGCCGAGGGGGCGGTGGCGGTGTGCGATGTCGTCATGGGTCGGAGCGGGAGTTCAACGCGAGATGAAGGCCTGGGGCGCCTGCGGCTTGCCGAAGAAGGGCACGCGCTTGGCGAACAGGCGCAAGGCCTGCCAGTGGATGCGCGCCACGACGGCCAGCGTCATCAGCGGCATGCCGAAGAAGGCCCGGTGCACGGCGGCGTGCGTCAGTGGCGCGAGCCTACCGCTGACGCTGGTCTTCAGCAGCGCGCCCGTGTCGTCGTCATGGTCGACGCGGGCGACGATGCGGTCTTCCGTGCGCATGAAGCGGAAGCGGTAGCCGCCCTGCACGTCGCAGAAGGGCGAGACGTGGAAGACCTTGCGCGCCCGCAGCTCGCGGCCCCAGCCCAGGCCCGGGCCCGCGAGCAGGTAGCAATGGCGTTCGCCGAAGGTGTTGTTGACCTCGGCCACCACGGCGGCCAGCGTGCCGTCGGCGCGATGGCAGTACCAGAAGCTCACCGGCTTGAACACGTAGCCCAGCACGCGCGGGTAGGTCTGCAGCCAGGCTTCGCCGTCGGCGTCGTGCACGCCTTCGCGCTGCAGCAGTTCGTCCAGCCAGGCCAGCGCGTCGGTACGGCCGTCGCCGTGGTCGGCGTCGTGGAAGCTGACGAGGCCGAAGCGGTTGCGCACCAGCGCCCCGTCGCCCTGGCGCTTCAGCGCACGCATGGGCAGCAGCAGGAAGTAGGTGCGGTAGTCGAAGGCGTGCGCACGCGGGCGCAGGCGCTCGTGCCGCACCACGCCGGTGGCCAGCAGGGCCTGCGCGGGCGCGTTCATGCGGCCGCCGGGCGGGCCCGATGCCGCCAGGATTCGCGCAGCCGCGCGGCCACGTCCAGCGCCGACATCAGGCCGTCTTCGTGGAAGCCGTAGCGCGTCCAGGCGCCGCAGAACCACAGGTGCGAGCGGCCCTGCAGCGACGGCAGGCGCTGCTGCGCCGCGATGGCGGCACCGTCGAACACCGGGTGCTCGTAGTCGATCTCGGCGATGACGGTCTCGCGGGCCGGCAGGGCCGCCGGGTCGGGGTTCAGCGACACCACCACCGGCTGTTGCCAGGGCAGGGGCTGCAGGCGGTTGATCAGGTAGTGCAGGCAGACGGCCGCCTGCTCGCGGCCGGCGTCTGCCGCCCGCGCGTAGTTCCACGCCGCCCAGGCGATGCGCCGGCGCGGCAGCACGGTGGCATCGGTGTGCAGCACGGCGCGGTTGGGGTGGTAGCGGATGGCGCCGAGCACGGCGCGTTCGTCGTCGCTCGCATCGGCCAGCAGGCGCAGGCTCTGGTCGCTGTGGCAGGCGAGGATCACGTCGTCGAAGCGCTCGCTGCCATGGTCGGTGGCGACGACGACCCCGCCATGGCCTTCGCCAGGCGGCACGCGCCGCACCTCGCGCACCGGCGTGTTCAACCGTGCGTCGGGCACGTGGCGCAGCAACTTCTCGACGTAGTGCCTGGCGCCACCGCGCACCGTGTACCACTGCGGCCGGTCGCTCACCTGGATGAGCCCGTGGTTGTGGCAGAAGCGGATCATCGTTGCAACGGGGAAGCGCAGCATCTGGTCCGTGGGGCAGCTCCAGATGCAGCCGATCATCGGCAGGAAGTACCACTCGCGGAAGGCTTCGCCGAAGCGGTGCTCGGCCAGGAAGTCACCGATGGGCTGCGAGAGTTCGGATTCCGCCTGGCGTTCGGCGATGGCGGTGGTCAGGCGGTTGAAGCGCAGGATGTCCCGCATCATCAGCAGGAAGCGCGGGCGAAGCAGGTTGCGGCGCTGCGCGAAGACGCTGTTCAGGTTGTTGCCGCTCCACTCCAGCCCCGCCTGGCGCACCTGCACGGAGAAGGACATCTCCGACGGCGTGGTGGCCACCTTCAGCTCGTCGAACAGGCGCACCAGATTCGGGTAGGTGCGGTGGTTGTAGACCAGGAAGCCGGTGTCCACGCCGTGGGTCACGCCGCCCAGCGTCACGTCCAGCGTGTTCGTGTGGCCGCCGAAGTGGCGGCCGGCCTCGAACAGCGTGACCTGCGCCTCGCCAGCCAGGGCATAGGCCGCGCCCAGCCCCGAGATGCCCGAGCCGATGATCGCCACGCGCTTCATCACCGGGCTCCGGCCATGAAAAAGGCGGCGCCGCGCGAAGCGGTGCCGCCTGGAAGAAATGCCGTCGTGCGGCGCCCCGGAGCCAACGAGGGAGGGAGGGAGGAGGAGGAGAGCTGCTCCGGGCTTGCATCCGGGAGACCCGGAAGTCCGCACGACGGGGAAACCTTGGCCGTGGCCGCCGCTGCCGGCACTGGCCACGCTCCGATCAGAGCCTGCGGGGCGGCTGAAGTTCCGCAGCCCCGAACGACGAAGCGTAAAGAAGCGCGAAGCGGGCATGCGCCAGGGCTCCCGGGACGGGACGTTTCGGGGGTGGGCCCGGAGAGACGGGTCATCGAGATTTGAACTGTTTGGTCACCAACTGACCGCATGGTAATCTCCTGTCCAGACTTCGCCGAACGATGTCCCTGTCCGGCGCTAGGTCTTGACCCCGGTGCAAGCGCTTTTCCTTGTTGTCCTGTGCAAACCAGAGAGAATATCCGTCTCACCGTGGACTGTTGGAAGTTTGCTTCCGATTGTCCTGGACAGGAAGTGGCGTCTGCCTGGGTCGGGCGCCCGGAGAACCAAACCATGAATGTTCGCTCCAGCGACAGCCTGCTCACGCTGTCGATCGCCGCGGTGGAACGTGACACGGGCTTGTCC
>CAZBUU010000028.1:0-1384 GCA_964495125.1 uncultured Rubrivivax sp. | reverse complement strand
CGACAGCCTGCTCACGCTGTCGATCGCCGCGGTGGAACGTGACACGGGCTTGTCCAAGGACACCTTGCGTGTCTGGGAACGCCGTTACGGCTTCCCGCAGCCGCAGCGCGACGGCATCGGCGAGCGGGCCTACACGCTGGACGAGGTCGACAAGCTGCGCATCGTGAAGCGCCTGCTCGACGCCGGCCACCGCCCCGGGCGCATCGTGCCGCTGCCCATGGAAGCCCTGCAGCAGCTCACCGAGCAGACGGTGGACCAGCCGCAGCGCGGTCCCGACGCCGTGCTCGGCGCCGACGACCTGCGCGCCCACCTGGACCGCGTGCGCAGCCACGACACCAACCTGCTGCGCACCGAGCTGCTGCGCCTGCTGGCGCGCCATGGCGTGGCCCGTTTCGTGATCGAGATCGTCGGCCCGTTGAATGCCGCGGTGGGCGATGCCTGGATCCGCGGCCAGCTCGAGGTCTTCGAGGAGCACATGTACACCGAGGTGATGCAGGGCGTGCTGCGCCAGGCCATCGCCGGTCTGCCGTCCACGACGCCGGCGTCGCGCCCGCGCGTGCTCCTGGCCACCTTCCCGGGCGAGCCGCACGGCATGGGCCTGCTGATGGCCGAGGCCGTGCTGCGCCTGGATGGCTGCCACTGCGTCTCGCTGGGCACGCAGACGCCGCTGTGGGACATCGTGCTGGCCGCGCAGGCCAACCGGGCCGATGTCGTGGGACTGAGCTTCACCGGCTGTATGAACCCGAACCATGTCGTCGATGGGCTCGTCGAGCTGCGCAGCAAGCTGCCGGCGGGCCTGCCGCTGTGGGTGGGCGGCAGTGCGCCCGTGCTGCACCGGCGGCGGCTGGAAGGTGTCACGCCCTTCGGCACGCTGGAACTCGTTCCCGCCGAGGTGCAGCGCTGGCGCCACGCTGCCGCTGCGGCCCACCCTCACTCCTAGCAGGGTCCGGCGGGAAAGCCCCGCAGCAGGTGGCTTCCTAGAATCGTGGGTTTCTCCCCGGCGGAATCCCCCATGCTGTACCCCGAACTCTTCCGTCAACTCGAAGCCGTGCGCTGGAACATGGACCGCGACATCCCGTGGGACCAGTTCGACGCCACGCGGCTGACCGAGGAGCAGGCGCAGACCATCAAGATGAACGCCATCACGGAGTGGTCGGCGCTGCCGGCCACCGAGATGTTCCTGCGCGACAACCGTGAGGACAGCGACTTCAGCGCCTTCATGAGCGTGTGGTTCTTCGAGGAGCAGAAGCACAGCCTGGTGCTGATGGAGTACCTGCGCCGCTTCCGACCCGATCTCGTGCCGACGGAAGAGGAACTGCACGCCGTGCGCTTCGAGTTCGATCCCGCGCCGGCGCTGGAAACGCTGATGCTGCACTTCTGCGGC
>CAZBUU010000027.1:0-29663 GCA_964495125.1 uncultured Rubrivivax sp. | reverse complement strand
TGGCCAGCGTGAAGCTCTTGCCGATGCCGCCCTTGCCGTAGATGGCGATGATCTGAGTCGTCTTGGTGACAGGGCCGGTGGCCACCGGGTCGGGCGGGAGGGCGGCTTCCGCCTTGAGTTGCTCGCGCGCCATGAATTGCACGGTGGACACGGTGGGCCTGTCGCTCATTGCAGCTGTCTCCAGTCGAGAACCATCTTCAGACAGGCCGCATCACCGAAGGCGGTGCGGTAGGCGTCACTGGCATGCGTGGCGACGTCCTGGTGGGTGATCAGGCCGTCGAGCGACAGCCGCCCACTCTCGGCCAGTTCGCGCACGGCCAGCATGTCGGCCCGCTGCCATTCGGCGGCGGTGCGGATCTGGGCTTCGCGCATGAAGGCGGGGGCGAAGTTGAAGGACAGCGGCTCGCTGTAGAAGCCGGCCAGCACGACCTCGCCGCCATGCGCCAGCCGCGCGATGGCGGTGTCGAGGATGCGGGAGTCGCCGCTGACGTCGTAGATGGCCTTGTAGTCGCGGCGCGGGTCGTCCTGTGGGTCGAGCACCGTGTAGCCCATGGCGCCGGAGGCGCGCTCGGGGTTCACTTCCCAGACCGTGGGGGCGTCGAAGCCGGCAGCCACCACCATGCGCGCCAGCAGGCGGCCCAGCACGCCATGGCCGACGATGAGGTCGGGCGGCTGGCAGGGCGCGCCCTTGCCGCCGCAGGCCACCGTGTGGTACGCCGTGGCGGCCAGGGCCAGCAGCACGGCCTGCTGGCCGAGCTGTTCGCTCACCGGCACCACCTTGGCGTCGGCGACGACGATCTTCGACGCGGCACCACCGAACAGCCCGCGCACTTCGCCGTAGCAACGGGCGCCGGGGACGAAGACGCGGTCACCGACCTGGTGCGCGGCCTGCGGCCCCGCGGCGGCGACACGCCCGACCGATTCGTAGCCTGGCACCAGCGGGTAGCCCATGCCCGGGAACATGGGCATGCGGCCGCTGTAGAGCAGCTTCTCGGTGCCGGTGGAGATGCCGCTGAACTCGATATCGACGACAAGATCGGCAGCGCCCGGTTCGGTCAGTTCCAGCGGCGAGAGCCGCAGGTGTTCGGGGCGTTCGAGGACGACGGCTTGGGTCTTCATGGGGGTCCTCCTGGTCACGCGGTGCCGGGGGGCGCCGCTGACAGGGGAGTGGTCTGAGGTGTCATCCTAGACTTACAGACCATAGTGTCAAGCAGTATTTACGCTTCGCGGTGTCAACACGGTGGCTTGCGCGCCACCAGCACACTCACCTGCAGGGGGATGGGTGTGGCGCGTTCGCGAACCTGCGCGAAGCCGGCCTGCTGCAGCAGTTCGGCCAGGCGTGCGGCCGAGCGAGAGCGGCCGCCATGCATGGCCAGCAGGTAGAAGCCGAAGTAGGCGTCACCCATGCGCCGGGCGCCGGAGGCGTCGGCCATGGGCTCGGCCACCAGCAGCGTGCCGCCCGGGGGCAGGGCCGCGTACACGGCGCGCAGGATGGCCAGCGCGCGTTCGTCGGGGTGGTCGTAGAGCACGCGCACCAGCGATGCGATGTCGGCCCCCGTGGGCAGGGCGTCGCGCGTGAAGTCGCCGCCGTGGACGCTGCTGCGCGCCGTCAGGCCGGCGGCGGCAAAGGCGCTGCAGGCCGCGGGCACCACGCCCGGCAGGTCGAACAGCATCACCTGGAGCCGCGGCGCGCGCTGGGCGGCCGCCAGCAGGAAGCGGCCCTGGCCGCCGCCGACGTCCAGCAGGCAGCGGTGGGCGCGGATGTCGTAGGCGTCCAGCACTTCTTCGGCCACCAGCGGCTGCGAGGCCGACATCAGCGACGAGTAGGCCTTCACCGCCTCGGGCGGCAGTTCACCGGGCCGCGCGGTGCTGGCGTAGGCCCAGTAGCGAGACAGCGCTGGCGAGGCCTGGCCGCGCAGCAGCGCCACCGGGTCGGCGAGATCGGCGTAGAGCACGGCGTGGTGCTCCACCATCGCGGCCACGGCCTCGTTGGCCACCATGGGGGCGCCCAGGCGGCCCAGGCCGTAGCGCGGCTCGCCGCCGCGGTCGCGCCGCTCCAGCAGTTCCAGCGCCACGGCGGCGGAGAAGAGGATGTCGGCGCCCTCGCTCGGCAGGTCCAGCCGGCGCTGCAGTTCAGCGGCCGACAGCGGCCCGCGCGCCAGTAGGTCGAACACGCCCAGGCGCACGCAGGCCAGCAGCACCTGGGTGTAGACGAAGCCGGCCACGAGGTCGAACAGCGCACGCGCGCGGCGCCGCGCGATGGGGCGCATCCACCAGGTGCGCGCGGCGCGGCGCTGGAAGTCGGGGCTGGTGAGGACGCCGTCGCGCCAGTGGCGCCAGCGTTCGAGGGCGGCTGAGAGCCACGAGCGGCGACCCAGCGGACGCCGTGGATCCGGCTCTGCCGGTCCACCAGCGTCGCCCCCTAGAGGGGGAGCGCCGAGGGCGCTTCGGGGGTGGACCATCACGCTGCGAAGGCCAGGTCGCGCACCGTCGCCTTGGGCACCAGGCGCTCGGACTCGGAGCGCACGATGGCCCGCAGCACGGTAGCCCCGGCGCAGGTCGGAATGGCATCGACCGCACGTTCCAGCAGGGCGTCGAAGTGCGCGATGGCGCCGCCCAGGCCCATCTCGGTGGCGGCGCTGGGGCGGCACAGGGCGACGTCGCGGCCCTGCGGCTTGCCCAGCAGTTCGACGGCCAGCGCCACGTCGCGGATGTCGTCGGCCACCTGGTAGGCCTCGCCCAGGCACAGGCCGAAAGGCTGCCAGTCGGCGGGGTCGCCGCCACCGGCCCAGGCACCGGCCTCGGTGCAGGCGGCGAACAGCGAGCCGGTCTTGGCGCGCTGGTAGGCCGGCAGCGCGACATAGGGTTCGCACTCCCAGGCCTGGCCGGCGATGATGCCGCTGGGCAAGGCCACGCGGCGCGTCACGATGCCCATCAGCCCCGGCAGCCGCGCCGGTGCGTGCTGCGCACTGTGCGCCAGCATCTGGAAGGCCAGCACGATGAGCGCGTCGCCCGCCAGCACCGCGATGCGCTCGCCGTAGGCCGCGTGCACGCTGGGGATGCCGCGGCGCAGCGGGGCGTCGTCGAAGCAGGGCAGGTCGTCGTGCACGAGCGAGGCGCAGTGCAGCAGTTCCAGCGCCGCGGCCGCGCCGTCGGCCAGGCGCGGGTCGGCGTCGCCGCAGGCGCGCGCCACCGCCAGGCACAGTTGCGGCCGGATGCGCGCGCCGCCGGGGAAGACGGCATGGCGCAGGCCGGCGGCCAGCTTGGGCGGGCAACCCGGTCTTCCGTCGCCGGTGCCCAGGGCCAGGGCGGTTTCCAGGGCCTGCTCGATCCGGTTCAGCGCGTCCATCGCATGTTCCCTTGTGTGGCGCTGGTGGCGGGTGGCCAGCGCGGGGTTGTTCCTCCCGTCGTCAATTTCAGTTGTCACTATAGGTTGTCAACTGAACGAGACAGTCCTAGGATAGAGAGATGGATCCCTGGCGTCAACGAGTCCGACCCTCGCCGCAACGGCAGCACCGCCGTGCTGGCGCGAGCCGCGCATGACCGTCCTGGCCCTGGGCCTCAACCACCGCAGCGCGCCGCTGGACCTGCGGGCACGGCTGGCCTTTCCCGCGCCGCAGCTGGGCCAGGTGCTGCAGGGCCTGCGCGAGCGGCTGGCGCGCGCCGTGCCCGAAGCCACGCTGTTGTCCACGTGCAACCGAACCGAGCTTTACGTGGCCAGCGAGCACGTGGCCGCGCCGGCCGACATCACCGCGCCGGCGCTGGACTGGCTGGCCGAGCAGGGCCGCTTCACCCGCGCGCAGCTGGCCGACCACATCTACGTCGCCGAGGACACCGCCGCCGCCCGCCATGCCTTCCGCGTGGCCGCCGGGCTGGATTCGATGGTGCTGGGTGAGCCGCAGATCCTGGGCCAGATCAAGCAGGCCGTGCGCGAAGCGGGGCTGGCCGGCACGCTGGGCAGCACGCTGCACCAGCTGTTCCAGCGATCGTTCTCCGTGGCCAAGGAAGTGCGCAGCGCCACCGAGATCGGCGCGCACTCGGTCAGCATGGCAGCGGCCACGGTGCGCCTGGCCGCGCAGCTGTTCGAGGACCTGCGCGAGGTGCGCCTGCTGCTGGTGGGCGCCGGCGAGATGATCGAGCTCACGGCGGCGCACTTCGCGAGCCGCCAGCCGAAGAGCCTGACGGTGGCCAACCGCACCCTGGACCGCGGCGAGGCCCTGGCCGCGCGCCACGGTGGCCAGGCCATGCGCCTGGCCGACCTGCCGCAGCGCCTGGCCGAGTTCGACGTGGTGGTGTCCTGCACCGCGAGCTCGGTGCCCATCATCGGCCTGGGCGCGGTGGAGCGAGCGCTGAAGGCGCGCCGGCGTCGCCCCATCTTCATGGTCGACCTGGCGGTGCCGCGCGACATCGAACCCGAGGTCACGCGGCTGTCCGACGTCTATCTCTACAGCGTGGACGACCTGTCCGCGCTGGTGCAGACCGCCGGCGAGAAGCGCCTGGCCGCCGTGGCGCGCGCCGAGGAGATCGTCGATGCGGGCGTCAAGAGCTTCGTGCAGTGGATGGAGCAGCGCGCCAGCGTGCCGCTCATCCGCGAGCTGAACACGCAGGCCGAGGCCTGGCGCGCCACGGAACTGGCGCGTGCCCAGCGCAGCCTGGCGCGGGGCGAGGACGTGAACGCCGTGATGGAGGCGCTGGCACGCGGGCTCACGGCCAAGGTGATGCACGGCGCGCTGGCCGAGTTGCGGGGTGCCGACGGGGCGCACCGCGGCCCCTTGGCCGACACCGTCAGCCGGCTGTTCCTGCGGCGCTGAGCCGCGCGAGCAGCGCTTCGGCCACGAGTTGTGGCCGCTCTTCGTGCGCGAGGTGGCCCAGGCCCGGCAGCATCTGCCGCGTGGTGCCGGGGCACAGCGCCTGCACGCGGGCGGCGTCGGCCGGGGGCACGGTGCGGTCGGCCGCGCCCACGATCAGGTGCAGCGGCGTCTTCAGCCGCGGCAGGTCGGCCTCCAGCGCGGGCAGGTCCCAGGCCGCCATCATGGCCAGGGCCCCGGCCACGTGCGAAGGGTGCGCAATGAGCTGGCCGTAGTGCTTGTGGCTCTTCTCGTCGACCTTGGAGCCGGTGCTGGCCAGCAGGCGCTCCAGCACCACGCGGTCGGCCGCGCGCCAGGCGAAGAGGTGCGGCACCAGCGGATTCATCGCCAGCAGCTTGGCGGCCGGTGCGAACATCAGGCCGGCCAGCCCGCGCAAGGGCAGCAGCGCGCCATTGATGCCGGCGATGACGGCGGGCGCCGGCCCCAGCGTCACACGGCCGCGCACCGGCAGCGCCAAGCGCACCGCCACGGCGGCGCCGGCCGAGTGGCCGACCACCGACAAGTTCCCGGGTGCGGCCGGCAGCGCTTCCAGCAAGGCATGCACACCGTCGGCCATGCCCTGCATGTCGGCGCGGCCCGCCGGGGCCATGCCGCTGAAGGCGTGGCCGGGCAGGTCGGGCACCACGAGGTCGAAGTGTTCGGCCAGCAGCGGCGCCAAGGCCGCAAAGGAATGGGCCGAGGCGCCGGTGCCGTGCAGCAGCAGCAGGCGCGGCGTGCGCGCGCGTGGCCAGTGCTGCACATGCCAGCGCAGGCCGCCGGCTTCGACGAAGAGGCTGCGCTCGCGGTGCGGCCAGTCGGCGCCGTCGCTGGCCCATTCCATGGCGGCGGGCATGGTTCAGCGCTGCGGCAGTGACTTCACCGCGTCCGACAGCGCCTGCGCGCCGGCGTAGGGCAGCGCGCGGTAGCTGGCCGCCATCTCCTGGGCCAGGCGCTGCGCGGCGGCAGCGGGCTGCGGCGAAGTGTCGATGACGAGCGAGGTGATGCCTGCGGCGCGCAGTTGGCGTGCCATGCCCAGCGCGTCGATCTCGGCCTGCGCGCGGCCCGGCTCGCCATGGCGGCCGATGTTGGCGCGGCCGTCGGTGAGCAGCACCACCACCGGCCGCGTGCCGCTGCGCCGCACCTGGTCGGCCAGCAGCAGCGCGGCTTCCAGCCCTGCCGCCAGCGGCGTGCCACCGCCGCCGGGCAGCGCGGCCAGGCTGCGCCTTGCGCGCACCAGCGAACGCGTGGGCGGCAGCAGCAGCTCGGCGCCCTTGCCGCGGAAGGCGATCACGGCCACCTCGTCGCGCCGCACGTAGCAGTCGGCCAGCAGCAGGTTGATGGCGCCCTTGGCCTCGGCCAGGCGGTGCAGGGCCGAAGAGCCCGACGCGTCCAGCACGAACAGCGTGGCCGTGCCGGCGCGCTGCTGCAGGCGGTGGATGCGCAGGTCGTCGGCCTGCACGTGGATGCGGCCTTCGTGGCTGCCCGCCTGCGCGCGGCGCAGCCGCTGCCAGGGTGCAGCCGCGCGCAGCGTCTCGATGAGGTTCAGCCGCGCGCCGCCGCGTGGTTCGCCACGCCGCACGCCGGCCGGCCGGCCGCTGCGCGGCGACGCGCTGCGGGCGCCGAAGCGGCCGGCCTTGCGCGCCGCCGCGGCGCTCTGCAACGCGGCCAGCAGGCCGGCGGGCAGGGCGGCCAGCGTGGCCTCGATCAGGCGGTCTTCCAGCGGCTGCGTGCTGCGGTCCTGCGGGTCTTCGGGCGGCGGCGCGTCGGGTGGTGATTCCGCTTCCTGCGGTGGCGGGGGCTCGGCGGTGTCTTCGGCTTCGCTCTCGGGCGGCGGTGGCTGCCGCGTGGCGCGCGGCGCCAGCACCAGGCGCGCGGCGAGCAGCGCATCGTCGTCTTCCACCGCCGTGCGACCGGCCAGTGCGGCAGCGGCACGCGCGGCGCGCAGGGCCAGAACGCTGGCGCGTGCCGAGGCCACGCCCAGCTGCAGCGCCGTGCCGACCAGCGCCTGCAGGATGCGGTCGTCCACCGTCACGCCGCGCAGCGCCTCGCGTGCGCGCATCAGGTGCGAGGCCTCAGCGACCGCGTCGCCGGCGTCGCGCAGCGACAGCGCGCGGAGGTCCACGCCGAAGGCCAGCCGTTCGCCCAGCGCGGCGGCCAGCGGCGGGTCGTCGGCCTGGGCTTCATCGAAGGCCACGAGGCCCACACGCGCGTCCCAGCGTTCGGCGATGCCGTCGCGCTCGATGCTCACGTGGCCGTTGTCCAGCACGCCGGCCAGCCGCGCCGCGGTGCCGGCCGACAGGCGCTCGGCCATGGGAATGAGCACCAGCCCGCCGTGGGCTTCGGCCAGCAGGCCGCGCTGTGCCACGGGCCGGCCGCGCGCCAGCGTGGCGGCCAGGTCCAGCCCGCCCAGCAGACGTTCGTCGGCGATGTGCCCTGGCATGCGCCGCAGCGGCTCGCCTTCGGGCAGCAGCTGGCGCAGCTGCGCCGTCCAGCGGTCGCGCACCGGGCCGGCGGCGGCGCGCAGCGCGATGCCGCCCAGGCCGTGGGGGTCCACGCACAGCAGGGCCGCGGCCCAGGCGGCGTCCTGCCAGGCCTGTTCGGGCGACGGGCCCCTCGGTGCGTTCACTTCAGGGGCTAGACCGGAAACAACTCGGCGACGACGCGGTCGACGCGCGCGCTGGCGTCGGTGTCGTCCAGCGGGTCGCGGCGCAGGCGGTGGCGCAGCGCCGGCTTGGCGATGCGCTTGAGCTGTTCGTCGCTCACCGCCGCATCGCCCTCCAGCGCTGCCAGCGCGCGCGCAGCGCGCACCAGCGTGAGTTCGCCGCGCAGGCCATCGGTGCCCAGGCCCATGCAGAGCTGCGCGGCGCGCTCCAGCGCGGCGTCGGGCACCTTCACGTCGGCCAGGCGCTCGCGCGCCGCCACGAGGCGCCGGCGCAGCTTGTCGTCGTCCTTGTGCCAGCGCTCGATGAAGGCCTCGGGGTTCATCTCGAAGGCGTCGCGGCGGCGCACCACCTCCACGCGCGAGGGCAGGTCCTGCGGCGTGCGCACTTCCACGGCGAGGCCGAAGCGGTCCAGCAACTGCGGCCGCAGTTCGCCTTCCTCGGGGTTGCCACTGCCCACCAGCACGAAGCGCGCGGGGTGGCGCACGCTGAGGCCTTCGCGCTCGACGACGTTCTCGCCCGAGGCGGCCACGTCGATGAGCAGGTCCACCAGGTGGTCCTCCAGCAGGTTCACTTCGTCGATGTAGAGGAAGCCGCGGTGCGCACGCGCCAGCAGGCCGGGCTCGAAGGCCTTGACGCCGGCAGTGAGGGCGCGTTCCAGGTCCAGCGCGCCGACGACGCGGTCTTCGGTGGCGCCCAGCGGCAGGTCCACCACCGGCACGGGCACGAGCTTGGTCTTCGGCTTGGCGCCGGCTTTCAGCGTGGCGCACTCATCGCAGCGCGAAGCGCCGTCGGCGGGGTCGCAGGCGTAGCGGCAGCCGACCACGGCGCGCATCTTGGGCAGCAGCGCGGCCAGCGCACGGACGGCGGTGCTCTTGCCGGTGCCACGGTCACCGAAGACCAGCACGCCGCCGATGCGCGGGTCCACCGCGGCACACAGGATGGCCAGCTTCATCTCGTCCTGGCCGACGATGGCGGAGAAGGGGAACGCGAGATGGCTCATGTTCAATGGAAGTCGGAGTTCTGGCCCTCGGCCTGATTGACGTGGCGGCGCGCCTTGCGCACCGCGGCAAAGACGCCCAGCGCGACCAGCGGGATGGCCACGCCCACGGCGAGGTCGGGGTCGATGCGCAGGCCGGTGGCCTTCAGGGCCTTGGCGCCGTAGCCCACCAGGCCGGCCGCGTAATAGCAGATGGCGGCCACCGACAGACCTTCCACCGTCTGCTGCAGCCGCAACTGCAGCTTGGCGCGACGGTCCATGCTGGCCAGCAGCTTCTGGTTCTGGCGTTCGCGCGCGATGTCCACGCGTGTGGACAGCAGGCTGCTGGCCTGCGACACACGCTCGGAGAGATCATGCAGCCGCTGCGACACCGTGTTGCAGGTGTCCACGGCCGGCGTGAAGCGGCGCGACATGAACTCGTCGATGGTCTGCACGCCGGGCAGGCGCTGTTCGCGCAGTTCGCCGATGCGCCGCATGACGAGTTCGAAGTACGCGCGGCAGGCGCCGAAGCGGAACTGGCTGGCCGACAGGCCGCTCTCCACTTCCGCCGCCAGCCGCGTGAGCCCGTGCAGCAGTTCTTCGTCGTCGGCCTGGCTGTCGGCGGCGCTGGCGATGCGGTCGGTGAGTGCGGCCAGCGCGGTCTCGATCTGCACGATGCGGGGCGACTGCCGCCGCGCGATGGGCAGCGCCAGCAGCGCCATCATGCGGTAGACCTCGATCTCGAAAAGGCGCTGCAAGGTGCGGCCGGCCTGGCGCTCGGTGAGGTGGCGGTCGATCAGCACGAAGCGCGTGCAGCCGTCGTGCAGCCGGAAGTCGCTGAACACGCGCGCGGCGCCGTCGGCGATCTGCGCGCCGACGATCGTCTCGCCGGGAAAGGCCTCGCCCAGCAGCCAGGCCAGGCGGTCTTCGTCCGGGGCGGCCAGCAGCTTGGCGTGCGCCGCGGCCACCGTGGCGCCGGGCAGCGCGGCCAGCCAGCCGGCAGGCAGCAGCGACGCCGCCACTTCCGAAAAGGGCCGCTCGCCGATGCCCGGGGCGATGACGGTGTAGCCGGAGAACTCGCCGTGCCGCTCCCACTTCAGACGCAGCGCCCCGAGCGAAGTGCGGAAGTGCGTGGCGCCGCTGGCCGGCGGCTCGACGCCATGGGCTTCGCACAGTTCGGCGATGTGGGCCAGTTCGCGGGCGCGTTCGGCGGCGTCCACCAGCACGGCCACGTAGCTGGCGCGGGCCGGCGCCGTGATGGCTTCGGCCGGTCGCGCATGGATCTCTTCGGCCAGAGGCAGCCGCAGGGCGTGGTCCGGGGGGAACAGGGACATCGGTGGATGAGGGCCGTTCGGCGGGGCACGCAGGCGGGATTTCAGTATGTCACGCCAAGTGGACATTTCCCAAGCGCTGTCCACCGCCGGGGCCCCGGCTGCGTTGAGGGACCAGCCGCGCGGTGGTCGTGCGGTCCACACCGGAGAACCGCATGTCCCACCACACCCGTCGCGTCTTCCTGCTGCAGGTGGTCGCCGCCGCCCCGCTGCTGTCTGCCGTCGCCGTCCGCGCGCAGGGCGCCAAGCTCGACGAGAAGGACCCGCAGGCCGTGGCGCTGGGTTACGTGGCCGACACCACCAAGGCCGACGCCAAGAAGTACCCCAAGCACACCAAGGACCAGAAGTGCAGCAACTGCCAGCTGTACCAGGGCAAGCCGGCCGACGCGGCCGGTGGCTGCCCGCTCTTCGCCGGCAAGCAGGTGGCGGCCAACGGCTGGTGCGCTTCCTGGGTGAAGAAGGCCTGATCAGCGTCGCGCCGGCAGGCGCAATTCGAAGGCCGCGCTGGCGACGACGCGGCCGTTCACCTGCAGTTCCACCACATGCCGGCCGGCGTGGTAGCGGCGCGTCGTGATGGGCCTGACGGCATGGCGCCTGGCCAGCGTGGCTTCGCCGCGCGGCGGCAACTCCAACGTCCAGCCCTTGAACACCTTGGGCGAGGTGCTGCCGTCGGCCTTGACGTGGTGGATGGCGTAGTCCACCACGAGCTTCTGTGCCCGTGTCGCGGCCGAGGCCAGCGACACCTGCAACTCGACCGCTTCACCCAGCTTCACGCGCGCCGGTGACAGGGCCAGCGTGGCCGTGCCGCGCAGCGGCGCGCCCAGGCCCCAGGCCTGGAGCACGCGCACGTCGCCGCGCTTCACCAGCGTGCGGCTGGCGTGCCTGAGCAGCGCGCGCCGCGCCGCGGGCGCGCCGGGCAGATGCTCTTCCAGCCACGCGGCGACCAGGCCCGGGTGGTCCTTGGCGATGTCGTTGAGGTGGTTGGCGACGCTGCGGCGCACGTACTCGCTGCCGTCGTCCTGCAGCGCGCGCAGCAGCGGCAGTGTCGGCGTGGGGTCGGCGATCAGCGGCTTGAGCTGCAGGCCCCAGGGCAGGCGCGGGCGGCTGCCTTCGCTGACCAGCCGGCGCACATGGGCGCTGGGGTGGGCGGTCCAGCGCTGCAGCGTCAGGAAGCTGAGTGCCGGGTGCGCCACGATGAAAGGGCGCAGCGCGAACTCCGCGGTGAAGCGCTGCGTCAGCTCCGCCAGCGTGGCCAGCGCGCGTTCGGGCTGGGCCAGGCCGCGACGTGCGACGAACTCGCCCACCGGCCACAGCACCCAGCCGGCCAGCCCGGCGCCGGCCACCGGCTTGTCGTCTGCCGCCATGGGCGCCAGCGCGGCCTCGATGTGGCCGGCTGCGGCCTCGAACACCTCCGGCAGCGTGGCCTCCAGCGCGTCGGCGATCTGCATCGCCCGCGCCTTCATCTCCAGCGCTTCCAGGTCGCGCAAGGCCAGGGCCGCGAAACGCGCCGCGTCGAAGCCCGGCGCGACGCGGGCCAGATGCCGCGCCGCTTCTTCGACGACCGCGGCATTGATGAGGTTCTTGAACGGCTCGGCCATGGCCCTTCAGCGCACCGCCTCGTCGAGGATCTGCCGCAGCGTCAGCGGCCGCGGCGGCACGTCGTCGAAGGCCTCTTCGGCCAGCACGAAGCCAGGGTCGGCCTCCAGGGCCGAGCGCAGGGCGGCACGTGCCTCGTCGAAGCGGTCCTGCGCCAGCAGGTTCAGCCCGGCGGCGAAGCGGCGGTAGGCCTCCCAGCTGCGCGTGTGCACGCGCCGCACGGCAGGCGGGATGTCGCGCACGTCCAGCGCCTCCAGCAGGCCGTAGACCACCTGCTTCTGCAGTTCGAAGAAGTCGGCCTGGCGGCCGTCGGCTTCGGGCGTGGCGAAGACGCGGCCGTTGCCCATGTCCAGCGCCGCTGCGTTGATCTTGTAGCGGCCGCTGCCCGGGCCCGAAGGACCGGGCTCGTTGAGCAGCGTGCCCGTGACCACGGTGCCGGCGCCCAGCAGGCGTGCCGGCGCCACCAGCGCGCCGCGGTCCACCAGGCCGCTGGCCGAGAGCTGCAGCTCGCGCAACAGCTGCTCGATGCGTTCGCGTTCCAGCACGGCCAGCGAGGGCACGCGCGAGAGGTCCACCGTGATCATGGCCAGCAGCGCGCGGTGGAAAGGGTCGGTGGCGGCGTTGGGGCCCAGCGCGCGGAAGGGAAACAGCGCCACGCGCAGCCGCTCGGGTGGGCTGGCCTGCAGGCGCTGTTCGGCGCGTCCGGCCTGGCGGGCCGCGCGGCGGGCCGCCTCGCGCTCCATCAGCGTCAGGTAGCCGCGCACCCGCCGCGCCGGTGGCCAGCCGGCCGGCGCGGCGGCCACGAAGCGCCGCCAGGCGGCGATGGCGGCCTCGAGATCGTCGCCGGCCAGCGCGCGCGCCCCCTGGGCATAGTGGCCGTCCAGAGCTTCGCGAAGCGCGGGCTCGGGCGTGCTGCCGGCGGGGCTGAACAGCCGTTCGCGCAGGTCGGCGCAGCCCGCCAGGGCCACGCCGCCGGCACCGGCCAGCAGACTACGCCGCTGCTGCAGGAAGGCGCTCATTGCAACACCGCCGGCAAGCGCCGGAAGCCGCGGAAACGCACGCGCCGGTCGCGTTCGGGCGGGCCGGCCAGCGCCAGCTTCGGGAAGCGCCGTGCGATCTCGCCGATCGCGATGCGCCCCTCCAGCCGCGCCACGTTCATGCCGGAGCACGCATGCGCGCCCTGGCCGAAAGCGAGGTGGTGGTTGGGCTGCCGGGCGATGTCCAGTTCGTGCGGCCGGTCGAAGACCGCCGGGTCGCGGTTGGCGGCGCCCACGGCCAGCGTGATGAAGGTGCCGGCGGGCAGCACGGTGTGGCCGAGGTCGATGTCGCCGGCGGCGCGCCGGTTGTTCAGCTGCAACGGGCTCTCGAAGCGCAGCAGTTCCTCCACCGCGCTGTTGATGAGCAGCGGCTGCGCGCACAGGCGTTGCCACTCGCGGCGCTGCGTGAGCAACGCGTGCAGCCCGTTGCCGATGAGGTTGCTGGTGGTCTCGTGGCCGGCGTTGAGCAGGAAGATGCAGTTGTGCAGCAACTCGGCTTCGCTGAGCGTGCCGTCGACGTCACCCTGGATCAGGCGAGTGAGCACGTCGGCCTCCGGGTCGCCAGGCCGGCGGCGCCGCTGGGCCACCAGGTCGCGCAGGTAGCCGCAGAAGTCGGTGACGGCGGCATTGGCGGAGTCCAGCACCTCGGCGGTGGGCGCCGGCTCCAGCGCCGACAGGATGTCCAGCGACCAGCCGCGCAGGGGGCCGCGGTCGGCGTGCGGCACGTCCAGCAGGTTGCCGATCACCTCCACCGGGATCCGTGCTGCGAAGTGCTCGATGAGGTCCGGCGCACGCTGCGCGGGCAGTTGCTCCAGCAGGCGTGCCACCAGGGCCGACACGCCTTCCTCCATGCGCGCCATCGCGCGCTGGTTCAGCGCCCCCATCAGGATGCGCCGCACGCGCGTGTGCAGTGGCGGGTCGCTGAAGACCAGGCTGGTGGTGTGGTGCTCGTAGATCGGCGTGCCGGCGCCCAGGCGCGGCGCGAACTCGAGTTGCTTGTCGCTGCTGGCCAGCGGGCTGCGGTAGACGGCCAGCACGTCGTCGTAGCGCGTCAGCAGCAGGCTGCCGGGGCCCAGCGCGTGCAGCGGCGAGGCGCGGCGCAGTGCGTCGTAAACGGGGTAGGGGTCGTCGATGAACCCGGCGGGAGGCGCTGCCAGGCTGAAACCGGCGGCAAGGGCGGCGTCGTCCATCGGCACATCGTAGCCGGGCCTTGGCGGCTGCTAAGCTCCCCGACCATGTTCACCGGCATCGTTCAAGGCTTGGCCACCGTGCAGGCCATCACCGACCGTCCTGGCCTGCGCAGCTTCACGCTCGCCTTCCCGCCCGGCTTCTGCGAAGGGCTGGCCATCGGCGCCAGCGTGGCGGTCGACGGCACCTGCCTCACTGTCACGGCGCTGAAGGGCGGTGATGCCGCCGACTTCGACGTCATGCAGCAGAGCCTGGCGCTGACCACCCTGGGCACGCTGGCCGAAGGCAGCCGCATCAACGTGGAGCGCGCGGCGCGTGACGGTGCCGAGATCGGCGGCCATCCGCTCTCGGGCCACATCGACTTCCAGGCCACCGTGGCCGAGGTGCGCGAGCCCGAGAACAACCGCGTGCTGCGCATCGCCGTGCCGGCACCCTGGATGCGCTACGTCTTCGCCAAGGGCTACATCGCCGTCAACGGCGCCAGCCTGACGGTGTCCGAGGCCTTCCGCGAGCGCGACGGTTCGGGCTGGTTCGAGGTCTGGCTGATCCCCGAGACGCTGCGCCAGACCACCTTTGTCGAGAAAGGCCCCGGCGCGCCGCTGAACATCGAGATCGAACGCCAGACGCAGGTCTTCGTGGACACCGTGCGCGACGCCGTGGAAGAACGACTGGGGCCGCTGGTGCCGGCGCTGGAAGCCCTGCTGCGCCAGCAGGGGCTGTCGCTGGACGACATGGCGCGGCCGCCGGCCCTCACCAAGGACTGACATGGCGATCAACCGCCGCCTGTGGCTGGCCGGCGCGGCGGCCGCGCCGCTGTTCATCCGCCATGCCCGCGCCGCCGACGTGCCGCGCTTCGCCCACGGCATCGCGTCCGGCCAGCCGCAGGCCGAGACGCTGGTGCTCTGGACCATGCTCACCGGCACCGACCTGCCGCCTGAAGTGAGCGTGAAGTGGGAGCTGGCCGAAGACGAGGCCTTCACCCGCGTCGCCGCACGCGGCGAAGAGACCGCCCGCGCCGCCGAGCACCACAGCGTGCATGCCGAACCCGCCGGCCTGAAGCCGGCGCGCGGCTACTTCTACCGCTTCCAGGCGCTGGGGCAGCAGAGCCCCGTCGGGCGCACGCGCACCGCGCCCGCGCCCGGTGCCGCGGTCGACCGCCTCAGCTTCACCATCACCAGCTGCCAGCGCTGGGACACCGGCCACTGGGCGGCCTGGCGCGACGTGGTGGCGCAGGCGCCCGAGCTGGTGATGTTCCTGGGCGACTACATCTACGAGTACGGCGCCAATCTGGCCCCTGCCGATGCGCCGCGCCGCCACGAGGGCGGCAAGGTGCGCACGCTGGCCGCCTACCGCGCCCGCTATGCCCAGTACAAAAGCGACCCGGCGCTGCAGGCCGCCCACGCCTGCGCACCCTGGCTGCTGGTGTGGGACGACCACGAGGTGGACAACGACTATGCGAACCTGCAGGGCCAGGACCTGCAGGCCGACTTTGCGGCCCAACGCGCCGCCGCCTACCAGGCCTACTGGGAATTCATGCCGCTGTCCCGCGCGCAGCGTCCGTCGAACGGCCGGATGCGCATGCACGGCCGGCTGGACTGGGGCCGGCTGGCGCGCATCCACCTGCTGGATGACCGCCAGATGCGCGACGCCCAGGCCTGCCCGCGCGCCAGCCGTGGCGGCGGCAGCAACACGGTGCGCGCGGACGAGTGCCCGGCGCTGCTGGACCCGAAGCGCACGCTGCTGGGCGCCGAGCAGGAACGCTGGCTGGCCGAGGGCTGGAGCCTGGACCAGCCCTGGAACCTGCTGGGCCAGCAGACGCTGATGGCGCGCGCCAGCTGGGAGCCGCTGGCCGAACACGGCGGCCGCTTCTGGACCGACGGCTGGGACGGCTACCCCGCCGCGCGCGAGCGCCTGCTGGGCGTGGTGGCCGAGCGCAAGGTGCCCGGTGTGGTGGTGCTGGGCGGCGACGTGCATGCCAACTACGTGGCGCGACTCAAGCCCGGCGGCTACGCGGCCTGGGACGACCCGAAGGTGCCCGTGGTGGCCAGCGAGTTCTGCGGCACCAGCATCAGCAGCCTGGGCCTGCCGCAAGACCGCCTGGACGTGGCACGCCGCGTCAACCCGCACCTGCTGCACGCGCGCAGCGACCAGCGCGGCCATGTCCTGTTCACGCTGGACAGGCAGAAGCTGGCGGCCGAACTGCGCGTGGTGAACGACGCCCTCGACCCGGCCAGCGCAGCGACCGTGCAGGGCCGCTTCTTCGTCGAAGCCGGCCGGCCCGGCCCGCAAGCCGCTTGAAAGGACCCCCATGCCCCGCACGCCCGTCCACAGCCTGGTGCTCTTCGCCAAGGACAAGAAGCGGCTGTCGGCCTTCTACCAGCAGGTACTCGGGCTGGGCGTGGCCGCGTCGGACCGCCACCATGACCTGCTGCAGGGCCGCGGCATCGAACTCGTCATCCACGCCATTCCGGCGAAGTACGCCGCCGACATCGTCATCACCCAGCCGCCGGCGCCGCGTGAAGACACGCCGATGAAGCCGGTGTTCCGCGTCCGCAGCCTGGCAGCGGCGCGCCAGCACATCGAGGCCCATGGCGGCTTCCTGAAGCCTGCGGAGCAGGCCTGGGACATCCGTGGTCACACCGTGCTGGACGGCTGGGACCCGGAAGGCAACGTGCTGCAGTTCCGGCAGCCGGCGCGCTGATCAGTCGCGGCGGCGCCGCAGCAGGCCGTCCACGCACTCGCCCACGGCGCGCGGGTTGTCGGCCTTGGGCACGAAGGCGTCGTAGCCGTTGAAGCCGGCGCGCACGGCGGCTTCGTCCACGCTGCTGTGCATGGCGATCAGCGCCGATGCCGCGCGCGGGTGCTCGCGCAGCGCACGGCCGACGGCGCGGCCGTCCATGCCGGGCATTTCCACGTCGAGCACGATGGCGTCGAAGGCACCCTGCTCAACGGCCTCCAGGGCCGCGAAGCCGCTGTCCACCGCATGCACGCTGTAGCCCAGGTGCTCCAGCGAGGCGCGCATGACTTCGCGCGTCGTGGGGCAGTCGTCCACGGCCAGCACGCTGCCTTTGCAAATCGGGTCGGTCGGCGTGCTCACTGCATGAGCTTAGCGGCTGCGCGCGGCGCCGAAAAGTGGCTGTTCGGCCAGCGCCGGGCCCGCGCCGCGGCGTGCCACAAAAACGGGCAGGGCCGCCTTCGCCGCTGCCGCTTGGGCCTGTCCAGAGATTGCGCGCAACTTATGCACAGGGTTCTCAACGGAACGGGCCGGCGAACTTTTTTTCGCACCCCGCGCTTCGGTGGCCGCCCTTCCTACTTGCCGCCTTCCTTGGAGGTGGCCCAGTGGCGCGCCCGTTCCTGGGGCCAACCCTGTTCGCGCTGGAGGTCGAGCCAGGTGTTGAGAAAGGCGAGAAAGTCTGGGTCGCCCTTGCGCACGGCGATGGCGGCCGAGGTGGCGGGCAGGGCGTCACCCGTGGGCAGGAACCAGCGCTGCGGCGCGGCGTCGACGATGGCCTGCGCCGACAGCGTGGCCACCAGCGCGGCCTGGGCACGACCTTCCGTCACCACGAGCAGCGCGTCGTCGTCCACGGCCACGAGGGTGGCGCGCGGGAAGCGGGCCTTGGCCACGGCCAGCTGTGCCGGGTCGACCGACACCGCGATGCGCACGCCGGGCTGGTTGAAGTCGGTCATCGTGCGGCGCTTGCCCGCCAGCGGCTTGCTGGCGAACAGGTGCATGGCCATGTGGGTGGTGGGCTGCGTGAAGTTGACGACCAGCGCCCGAGGCACGTTCTGCCACAGGCCCGTGAGGATGAGGTCGGTGCGTCGCTCCAGCAGGTCGGGGATGACCTCGGACCACCAGGTCTCGACGAACTCCACCTTCACGCCCAGGTCATCGGCCAGGCGTTTGGCCACGTCGATGCTGAAGCCGACGAGCCGGCTGTCCTTGCTCATCATCACCATCGGTGGCACCTGCACCACGCCCACGCGCAGCACGCCACGCTTGCGGATGGTGGCCAGCGTGTCGTAGGCGGGCGCGCGCGGCACCGGCTCCACGTCCTGGTGCGCGGCGCGGCGCGGCGCCGCGTTCGGGTCGACATAGCCCGCACCGGAGGCCGCGGTGGCCGGGCCGGGGGCCTGTGCGCCGGCGGCCATCGACAACGTGATCAGCGCTGCACCCAGCAATAAGATGGGCGCTTCGAGCATCTTGTGGTTCATGGTTCAGTACCCGCTTCCGACATGTTGAAACTCCACGCGGTGCAGGGGATCCTGCTCGTCGGTGGCGATGAAGCCTGGTCCGCTCTGGTCGACGCGGAACACATGGCGCCCGGCTTCCAGGCGGTTGCCCTTGAGCTGGCCGGTGAACTCGTGCGAGCCGGCCTTGCCCTGCACGCGACCGCCGGGAAGGATGCTCAGTTCCACCAGCACGCCTTCCTTCTCGTCGCGCCCCTTGAAGCTGCCCACGGCCCAGGCAGCGATGTCCTGCGCCTCGGCCTTGTGCCGGCTCGCCGCCAGCGCCATCAGCGCGGCGATGCCGGCCACCGCCACCACGGCCGCCTTGCCGCCATGGCCGCGGCGGCCGACCTTGAAGTCGGCTGAACAGCCGTGGTTGACCCAAACACCGCGCCGGTCGTAGCCCCAGGAGCGGCCTTCGTGGCAGCTGAAGAGCGAGTGCTTCTTCGTCAGCTCCACGTGATCGTCGGTGTCGACGCGGCAGTAGTTGTAGCCCAGGCCCTGGCTGTCACAGCGGATGGTTTCTTCGGCCCGCGCCGGGGCATGGGGCAGCGCCAGCGCGGCGCAGACCAGCCCGGTCACGGCGCGGTGGATCATGGTGCCGTTCCGATGCGCGACAGGCGGCCGACCTGCACCGCCATGTCCGCGAAGTGCACGCGCGCGGTCTCGTCGCCGGCGGCTCGGGCCGCGGCCTCCAGGCGCTTGTGCAGGGCCGGCAGGGCGCCGCGCAGCCAGCCGATGAAGACGGTGTCGTCGCCGGTCTCGCTGAGCAAGCCCGCCACCTCGGGTGTGATGCCCATCTGCTGGCCCAGTGCGGCCTGCGCGTCCTCCTGGCGGCCGCCACCGGTGGCCCAGGCCTGCAGCATGCCGCGGGCGGCGTCGATGAAGCCACGCTGCAGCGCGCGCTGAGTGGGCGTGGCGGTGGACAGCTGGCCCCACACGCCGGCCATCACGTCGCGGCCGAGGTCCAGCGACGAATAGGCCGCGGGGTCGCGCCGGCGCTGGCTCTCCAGCACCGCGACGTTGGGGCCGTTCAGCAGGTCGGCCACCAGGCCGGCCTGCAGGCGGTCCACCGCGCGGTAGCCACCAACCACCGACACGCGCTCCACGCGCCGCGGCTCGGCATAGGCTTCCAGCGAGGCCGCACCCTCACCCAGCAGGTAGGCCACGGCCTCCCGCTGCTGCGCGGCCGGCGTCAGCGCGGGCAGCGGGCCGGCCTGGCGCCCGATCGGCGGCATGGCCGCGCCCACCACGGCGGGCACCGACTTCAGCAGCCGCAGCTGTGTGGACAGCATCGTGGCATAGGCATCGGCATAGACCTTGGCGTTGCTGCCCGCCGCCGCTTCCAGTTTCTGCAGCGTGCGCTGCAGGTTGGCCACGCCCAGCCGTGTGGCTTCCACCCGCTCGGCGCCGACGTTCTCGATCTGCACGCGCGGGTCGCGCGCGAAGCGGTTCATGAACGGCCCTTCCTGAGAACCGAAGTACAGCTCGCGCTTCTCGCCGAAGGTGTCGGCGAAGGCGGCCAGGGCCTGGAGCTCGCTGGCCCGGTCGGTGCCGAAACTGCCATAGCCGTAGCGGATGGCGGCCAGGTCATAGGGGCCGATCACGCCCCAGAACTGCTTGACGCCGTCCCCCGGCTGGGCCACGTAGTTGAAGCGGCCGTAGGCCATGACCGAACTGTTGGGGCCGTAGCGATTGGCGAAGGCCGGGTCGCGCAGCTGCTTCACCGACCAGGCCGTGGACGCCACCTGGTTGTGCAGCAGCCCCAGCGTGTGGCCCACCTCGTGCGCCACGGCGTACGCCAGGATGCCGCCGGCCTTTTCCACGGGCAGCGGCAGGCGGTCGGCCTGCGGGTCCAGGCCGCCGCCGAAGATCGACCAGTAGTAGGTGCCGAAGCCGTCCAGCAGCGCCGGCCAGACCTGGATGTGCGCCGACAGCACCTCGCCCGAGCGCGGGTCCACCACGTGCGGGCCCATGGCGTTCACGCGCGGCTGCGGCAGCCAGCGGATGACGCTGATCGTCACGTCCTCTTCGGTCCAGGCCGGGTCCTGCTGCGGGGTGGGCGCATCGAGCACGCGGATGGCGTTGCTGAAGCCGATGGACTCGAAGACCGGCAGCCACTGCAGCACGCCGGCGCGCACATAGGGCTTCCAGCGCTCGGGGATGCCGCGGCCGAGGTAGAAGGTGATGGGCTTGACGGGGTCGCTGACGGCCGCCTGGGGGTTGGCCTTTTCCAGCCGGAAGCGCTGGATCAGGCGACGTTCGGCCTGTACCTGGCCGCTGTCGGTCTCGAACTCCGTGGCGTCGGTCCAGAAGTAGCCCACGCGCTCGTCGAAGGGCCGCGACGCCATGGGCTTCTCGGGCAGCAGCACCCAGGAATGGCCCAGCACCACGGACACCGGTTGCGGCCCCACCTGCGGCGCCGGCGGAACCATCACATGGAAGGTCAGGTGCGAGCGGATGTTCAGGCTGCGCCCACTGACGCGGACGCCCTGCACATAGGAACGGGTGGCGTCCACCGGGCCCGGCTGCACGCCGCCGGCCGCGATGAAGGCGCGCGCCGTGGCGGCGGGGATGTCGTTCGAGAAGGTGGCCGTCACGTCGAGGATGAGGCGGCCGTCGCCCGTCATGTCCACGATGGGGAAGCTGGCGATCAGCGGGCCGGTCTCGGTGGTGCCCAGCGCCACTTCGATGGGGCGGCGCTTGGGGTCGCGGTCGGCCGGCGTCGGGGTCTGCGCCGCGCGGCGCTGGCTGACGGTGCTGAGGTCGCGCACGTGCACCACGGGGCCCTGGCGTTCCAGGCGCACGTAGGTGCTGGTGATGCCCAGCCCGTTGTCGGACACCGTGCCGGCGGGTGCGCCCACGACCTCGGTGTACCAGAGCACGGGTTGCATCAGCACGGCAGGGGGCAGCACCACCAGCGTGCTGCCGTCCTTGCGCCAGGCCTGGATGTCGGTGCCACCCAGCCACTGGGCACCGTCCAGCACCGACACGGCCGGACTGGATGCAGGCGTCGGCGTTGCCGGTGGCTTCTGCGCGGCGGCGGGCAACGTCAGCGCCAGGGCCGCAAAGAGGCTCAGGGCGCAGGCGGCCGACGGCCGCAGCGGGGCGATATCACTCACAAGTTTCGCCACGAGGGTGCTCCTTGCTCTTGGCTGCCCCCGGGCTTGTACTGACTTCGCCGGCTCCTGTCCATAGTGCAGCAGGGGATGGTCCGGAGCTGTCATCCGCCACTTGCCAGCTGCGCCAGCCAGCTGCGCAGCCGCATCGGCATCACCGGCTTGGGCAGCCAGGGCAGGCCGCTCTCGCGCAGCAACTGCAGGCGTTCGGGCGCCACGTCGCCGGTGACCACGAGGGCGGGCAGCCCGGGCCGGCCCCAGGCCTGGCGCAGCGCGGCCACCACCTGCACGCCGTGGGCGGCGCCGGGCAGGCGCAGGTCGCACAGCAGCGCATCCACCGGTGGCAGACCGCTGCGGCGCCAGTGCGCGAGCAGCGCGTCGCCGTCCTGCGCCGCGAGCACGTGGTGGCCCCAGCGTTCCAGCAGCGCGACCAGGCCGGCGCGCACGTCGCCGTCGTCGTC
The DNA here is from genome assembly GCA_964495125.1 of uncultured Rubrivivax sp. Classification (GTDB taxonomy): domain Bacteria; phylum Pseudomonadota; class Gammaproteobacteria; order Burkholderiales; family Burkholderiaceae_C; genus Rubrivivax. The sequence goes on along the minus strand of CAZBUU010000027.1, from coordinate 8,218 downwards.
CACCACGGCCACGCACAGGGGCTGGGGGCCAGGCATCGCCGTTGCGGGCAGGGCCTCGGTCGGTGCCTCGGCCGGCTCGGGCGTGGCCGGCAGCTGAAGCAGCAGACGCGTGCCGCGGCCGGGGCGTGAGCGCAGCGCCAGGCCGTGGCCTAGCAGCCGCGTCAGGCGTTCGACGATGGCCAGGCCCAGGCCCAGCCCGCGGCGGCGGTCGCGCTCGGCGTTGTCGGCCTGGTAGAACTCCTCGAAGACGCGGGCCAGCACTTCGGGCGTCATGCCGATGCCCGTGTCGACGACCTGCAGCTGCCAGCCCCCGACGCGCCGGCACGCGGCCAGCAGAATGCCGCCGCTGCGGGTGAACTTCAGCGCGTTGTCCAGCGCGTTGCGCAGGCAGCGCTCCAGCAGCACGGGATCGCTCACCGTCATCAATGCCGTCGCATGCCGCGGCAGGCGCAGCCGCAGCCGCAGGCCGCGCGCCGCCGCCTGCGGCGCGGTGTCGTCGGCCAGGCGCTTCAGCAGCGGGCCCAGGGCCAGCGGCTGCGGCGACACAGGCACGGTGCCGGCGTCCAGGCGCGAGATGTCCAGCAGCACGTCGAACATCTGCGACAACGCCTGCAGGCTGGCGCCCATGCGCTGCACCAGCTGGCGCTGCGCCGGGGTCATCGGTTCCAGTTCCAGTGCCGCCATGTTCAGGGCGAGGGCCTGCACGGGCTGGCGCAGGTCGTGGCTGGCGGCGGCCAGGAAGCGTGTCTTGGCGACGTTGGCGGCGTGCAACGCGGTGGCCAGCCCGTCCAGCCGCGTGCGCTCGCCTTCGGCCTGCTGGCGCAGCGTGCGCTCCAGCGCCAGATGGTGTTCCACCTCCAGGGCCAGGCGTCGGGCTCGCGCGCTGCGGCCCACCAGGGCTTCGTGCACGTCGAAGGCCCGGCGTTCCCAGGCCAGCGCGGCGGCATCGTCGCCCAGGGCCTGGCAGGCGCGGCTGGTCAGGCGCAGCAGGCGCAGCAGTTCGCCGGGCACCAGGGCGGGGTCGGTGCCGTGATCCGGCGCGGCCAGCCAGGCCTCGGCCAGCGCGCGCAGCGGCGCCCAGCGGCCCTGTGCCGCCATCACCACGGCCTGTGCGGTGGTCCAGCTGAGCAGGCTCTCGCTGCCGGTGTGGCGCAGTGCCCGGCTCTCGTCCAGCAGGGCCTGGGCGCGCGCCGTTTCGCCGGCCTGCGCGAAGGCGTCGGCGTAGACGATGAGCCGCTGCTCGCGGCCGCGCTGGTTCTGCTGCGGCTCCTGGGCCAGCAGTTGCTCGGCCAGCGGCGCGGCCTGCACGCCCAGGCCCTGCGCCACCAGGGCGTTCATGCGGTTCAGTGCCGCCATGCGCCAGGCCTGCGCGGCGCCGCTGCCTTCGGCCAGCGCCATGCCCTCGGCGCACAGCCGGGCGGCTTCCTCCAGGTTGAAGAGGTCGGCGTGCATGCCGCCGATGAGCCCCAGCGCGTGGGCCACCGCGGCATCGTCGCCACTTTCGCGCGCCGTCGCCAGGCCGGCGTAGCGTTCGCGCAGCGAGGCGTCGCGGTCACCCAGTGCGTCCAGCAGCCACGCGCGACGCTGGTGCCCCAGGCTGCGCTCCAGCGGGGGGCGCGCTGCCGCGGCGGGCGTGTCGTTCTGCGCCAGCAGGGACAGCGCTTCGTCCCAGCGGCGCAACAGCCCCAGCTGCATGGCCTGCAGCTCGCGGCAGGCGACCAGGCCCGCTTCGTCGGCGACCGTCTCGAACCCGGCCTGGGCCTGCGCCAGCGCCTGGGCGGCGGCCTCGGGCTCGCTGCGGAAGCGGCGGCCCCAGGCCTGGTGCAGCCAGCCCCAGGCGGCCGCCCGGGCGTCGGCCCCGGCTTCGGCCACGATGCGCTCGCCCAGCGGCAGCAGCTGCGCCGGGTCGCGGTGGTGCTGGCTCCAGGCCTGTTCGATGAGCGCGCGCAGCGAGGCTTCCACGCGGCCCATCGTAGCCGCGGCCGGTTTCAGTCCGGCCGTCTTCCGGCCAGCCCGGCCGCCGCCAGCGCCAAACCCACGAGCGCCAGCATGGCCGGTTCGGGCACGGCCTGGCTGCCGCCACCTCCAGGCGCCGAACTCATGTAGGCCCACAGACCGCGGCCCGTGAACGCCTGCGGGTTGCCACCCGCGGGCTGGAACCCGGCCCACTGGATGCTGGAGCCCCACTGCAGTTCGTGCACGTAGAAGCTGCCGCCGCCTCCGTCGGCGTAGCCGCCGAGGTACTCGAGGGTGCTGCCCCAGTCGGTGACCATCGCGGCCATGGCCGCCGATGCCGTGGCCGGTTGCAGCGGCAGGCCCGCCAGCAGGCTGTTCACCGTGGCGCTGTCGGCCCAGGTGAAGCCGGCGGCCTGCAGCGCCGCCAGGTAGCCGGCGTAGGTGCCGGAGAAGCGCGGCGTCGGCGCTGCCGGTCCGCCGGGGTTGGCCTCGCTCCAGTTGTCGAGGTCGGCCCAGACGGTGCCGGTGGCCGTGTCCTGGAAGGTGCGGATGCCGTTGATGTCGGCATGCTGGATCACGCCCGCGTGGACGCACCAGGGCAAGGACAGCAGTGCGAGGGTGGCGCGAAGGGCTTTCATGCGCTGGCTCCTTGAGCGAGGTTGGAAACTGGGTGGCCGGGCCGCCGGCGTCTGCCGGCACGCAGCGCCAGCAGCCCCACGGCGGCCAGTGCCAGGCTGGCGGGTTCGGGCACGGCGCTGCCGACATCGCCGTCGTGCACCAGCCAGACGAAGCCGCGTGCGTTGACCGAAGGCACCGTGATGGCCTGGCTGCCGTCGGCGAAGTCGAAGCTGACGATGCCGTTCTGCGGCACGTTGAAGATGAGGCGGAAGCTGCTGGTGCTGCTCCAGTAGCGGCCGGTTTCCAGGTTCAGGAAGTCCTCGTCGTTGACGAGCCCGAAGTCGACGCCGGCGCTGCCGGTGCGGAAGTTGCCGCTGGCGTCGCGGCTGCTCAGGTTGCCCAGGTTGGTGTGGAACATGAACGCCAGCTCGCTGCTGGCGGTGTCGACGTTGGAGCCGCAGTCGGTGCTGCCGTTGTAGCCGGTCTGGCAGCCGGCGCCGCCAATGGTGTGCACGCCGTCGGCGCGCGCCATGCGCCAGCCGTTGAGTCCGAAATTGGCGCTGCCGTTGGCGTTCAACGCGGTGACGGCGGTGTCGCCTTCGGCCCAGGTCACGTAGCCCGTGGGCACCATGCCGGGGGTGACCGTGGCGAGGTAGTTGCGGTCGCGCATCCAGGTGATGCCGAGCGTGGTGTCGTAGTAGGCCTCGACGGTGGTGACGTTGCCGTCGAGATCGCGGGCGACGAGCGAGGCCTGGGCCGCCGGCGGCCCGATCAGGGCCAGGGTGCACAGCGCCAGGAAGGGCTTCTTCATGGGAACTCCGTGAGAAGGGGTGGAAGGACAGGGAAAGGCTTGCAGTGAGGCCATGCGCTGCAGTGTTCCGGCGCCCCCCGGGGCCCGTCACTGCCCGGCCGGACAGTCGCCCCACGCTCACACCGTGAACGCGGGGGCAGCGGCGCAGGCGGGGCGAGCAGCACTTCACGCTGCGCGCCGGCCCTGTCCGGCCGGACAGGGCGCCGGCGCGCCGGCCGTGCCTACGATTCCGCCCCGTGCTGCCCGCTGCCCGCCTCCTCATCGTCGAAGACCACCCGCTGTACCGGGACGGGCTGCTGGCCTTGCTGCAGCGCTCGGCACCGGCGCTGCAATGCCGCGTGGCCGAGTCGGCCGAGGCCGCGCTGCTGCAGCTGCAGGCCCACCCCGACACCGACCTCGTGCTCAGCGACCTGCGGCTGCCCGGCGCGCTGGACGGTCTGGCGCTGCTGGCCGAGGTGGGCCGCCGCTGGCCGACCATGGCGCGCGTGCTGGTCTCGGGCAGCGACGAACCCCACCTGCCGCAGCAGGCCCGCGCGGCCGGCCTGATGGGCTACCTGCCGAAAGTCATGGAGCCGATGATGTGGCTGCATGCGCTGTCGCGCGTGCTGGCGGGCGACCCCTGGTTCCCGCTGGCCGCCGCCGCGCCCGAGCCCGGCCCCACCGAGCGGCAGCGCGCCATCCTCGGCCGGCTGGCCGAAGGCCACAGCAACAAGGCCATGGCGCGCGAGTTCGGCATCACCGAACGCACGGTGAAGTACCACCTGGCCGAGCTGTACCGCCGCCTGGATGCCGGCAACCGCGCCGAAGCCGTGGCGCGCGGCACGGCGCGCGGCTGGATCCGCCTGGCCTGAGCGGCTCAGGCCGGGGCGCGGCCCCAGGCCAGCAGCAGGTTGTTCGCCGGCATGGCCACGCGTTCGTGCAGCACCAGCCCGGCCTGCGCGGCCACGGCTTCCACGTCCTCGCGCCGGCGCAGCCCCCACGCGGGGTGGCGCGCGCGCAGGTCGGCGTCGAAGGCGAGGTTGCCCGGCGACGTGGCCACCCCGTCTTCGAGGTAGGGGCCGTAGGTCACCAGCAGGCCGGCGGGCGACAGGTACCGCGCCGCGCCCTGCATCAGCCCGGCGCAGCAGGCCCAGGGCGCGATGTGGATCATGTTGGCGCAGAACATCGCGTCCACCGCGTCGGGCACGCCGGCCCAGGTGGGTTGCAGCACGTCCAGCGTGAGCGGTGGCAGCACGTTGGCCAGGCCTTCGCACCAGGCGCGGATGGAGGGCAGGGCATCGGCCTCGAAGTCGCTGGGCAGCCAGCGCCAGCCCGGCAGGCCCGCGCTGCACCGCGCCGCGTGCTGGCCGGTGCCGCTGGCGATCTCCAGCAGCAGCCCGCGCGCTGGCAGCAGGCGCTGCAGTTCGGCGAGGATGGGCGGGCCGTTGCGTTCGGCGGCGGGGCTGTGGCGGCGTGCGGAGCTGTTCATCGGCATCAGCCCATGCGCAGCAGCCGCGCCGCTTCCTCCAGCCGCGCGTCCTCGATCTCGCGCAGCACGCCCGACAGGTCCACCGCGCCCGGCCGCTGTTCGTAGCGGCCGCTCAGCGCCTGGCCCGGCGCCAGGTGGCCGCCGGCGTAGAGCGACCAGATCTCGGGGCCGAACTGCGTGGCCAGCAGCGCGGGCGCGTAGCGGCCGAAGAAGTGGCGCAGGTTGTCGACGTCACGCAGCAGCATGCGCGGGGCGTGGTTGTTGCCGGCGGCGTCCACGGCCTGGGGCAGGTCGATGATCACCGGGCCACCCTCGGCCAGCAGGATGTTGAACTCCGACAGGTCGCCGTGGATGACGCCGGCGCACAGCATGCGCACCACCTCGTCGATGAGCGTGGCGTGGTGCTGCAGCGCTTCGGCTTCGGTGAAGGGCAGGTCGTGCAGGCGCGGCGCGGCGTCGCCTTCGGCGTCGGCCACCAGTTCCATCAACAGCACGCCATCGTGGAAGTTGTAGGGCTTGGGCGCACGCACGCCCGCGGCGGCCAGGCGGTAGAGCGCGTCGACCTCGGCGCTCTGCCAGGCGGCTTCCTGCTGCTCGCGGCCGAACTTCGTGCCCTTGGCCATGGCGCGCGCCTGGCGGCTGTTGCGCACCTTGCGGTTCTCGGTGTAGTCCACGGCCTGGCGGAAGCTGCGGTTCCTGGCGTCCTTGTAGATCTTGGCCGCCATCGTCTCTTCGCCACGGCGCACGACGTAGACGTCGGCCTCCTTGCCGCTCTTGAGCTGGCGCACCACGGTGTCGATGAAGCCCTCGTCGATCAGGGACTGCAGGCGGGCGGGGGCCTTCACGCGGCGCGCCGGTTCAGCAGCGGCCCGAACGGCGGCTGCGCGGCTGCAGCTTGTCGAGTTCGGCGAACTGCTGCTTCAGCAGGATCAGCAGCGTGCGCGCGTGCGCCACCGGGATGCGCAGGCAGGTGCTCGGCGCTTCGTCGTCGCGCGCGTTGCGTGCCATCACCAGCGCGTCGACGCTGACCTCGATCAGGCCCTTGTCGTGCTTCATCGACTTCAGTCGCTGCACTTCGATGTCGTAGGGCTTCAAGCAGGGTCTCCGGGGTGGGGCAGGGGGGCGATTGTCGGCGCTTCGGCCGTTTCGCGTGCCGACACCACCAGCACGCGCAAGGGCAGCGCGTAGTCCGCGCTCTGCGAGCGCAGTGTGGCCAGCAGCGCGGCCAGCGCCTCGGGCGCGGGTTCGCGCAGCAGCAGCAGCGTGGGGCGGCGCGGCCGGAAGGCCGCCGCGGCGGCCGTGCCGCCGCACCACCAGCCGCAGTCCCAGGGATCGTCGGGTCGCGGTGCGCGCAACTGCAGCGCCAGCCGCCAGGCCAGCCCGCGCCAGCGGCCCAGGCGCGCGAGCGCGTGGCTGCCGTCCAGTGCGCAGGCGGCGGCGTCCAGCCCGGGATGGGGTGCCGCGCGCGCCACGGCCAGCGGCAGGCTCATGGGCGCGAAGGCGCCGGCCTCGCACCAGGCGCGCAGGGCGGCCAGCAGTGCGGCGTCGGGAGTGCCGCCTGGGGCGGGGGGCTGCATCAGGGCGGTGTCGAAGCGGCGCGGCATGGCGCGATTGGAGCAGCTTGGCCGCGCTGACGACAATCGGCGCATGAACATGCCGCCTGCCACCCACATCGACCCCGAGACCGGCGAACGCCGCCGCCCCACGCGCGACACCACGCGCATCGACGACACCCGCATCGACGCCGTGCGCCCGCTCATCACGCCGGCGCTGCTGCTGGAGAAGCTGCCGGTGTCGGAAGCCACGCTGACGCTGGTGGAGCGCAGCCGTGCCGAGATCGCGCGCATCCTGGCCGGCGCCGACGACCGCCTGCTGGTCGTCGTCGGCCCCTGCTCCATCCACGACCACGACCAGGCCCTGGCCTACGCCGCGCGCCTGCAGGCCGCGGCCGCGCCGCTGGCCGACGCGCTGCTGGTGGTGATGCGTACCTACTTCGAGAAGCCGCGCACGACCGTGGGCTGGAAGGGCTACATCAACGACCCGCACCTGGATGGCAGCTTCGCCATCAACGAAGGCCTGGAGCGTGCGCGTCGCCTGCTGCTGCAGATCGTCGACGGCGGCCTGCCCGTGGGCACCGAGTTCCTGGACCTGCTGAGCCCGCAGTTCATCAGCGACCTCGTGGCCTGGGGCGCCATCGGCGCGCGCACCACCGAGAGCCAGAGCCACCGCCAGCTGGCCTCGGGCCTCAGCTGCCCGGTGGGCTTCAAGAACGGCACCGACGGCGGCGTGAAGGTGGCGGCCGACGCCATCGTCGCCGCGGCCGCACCGCACGCCTTCATGGGCATGACGAAGATGGGCCAGGCCGCCATCTTCGAGACCCGCGGCAACGCCGACTGCCACGTCATCCTGCGCGGCGGCCGGCGCCCGAACTTCGACGCCGAATCGGTGGCCGGCGCCTGCGCGGTGCTGCGCGTGTCGGGGCTGCGCGAGCAGGTGATGATCGACGTCTCGCACGCCAACAGCGAGAAGCAGCACCGCCGCCAGATCGACATCGCGGCCGACATCGCGCAGCGCATCGCCGCCGGCGAGCGGCGCATCACCGGCGTGATGATCGAAAGCCACCTGAATGAAGGTCAGCAGCCGCTGGTGCCCGGCCAGGCGCTGCGCCACGGCGTCTCCATCACCGACGCCTGCATCGGCTGGGACGACACCCACGCCGTGCTGCTGCGGCTGGCCGGCGCCCTGCGCGAACGCCGCAAGGGCTGAGCTTCGCCCCGGTGCGGCCCCGGGCAGCACGGGTGCCTGACGCGAAGCCGACACGGGCTGTCCCGCCGCGTTGACGGCGATCAAGGGTTCCCGGACAGGGGTAAACCAGAATGATTCCGGTCTTTGCGGCGGGCCGCGCATGTTCGCGTTCCCGCCCCCGCACCGGAGGAACCCCGTGACCACCAACGCCCAGCCCCACGCCTGCACGGCCGCCAGCGGCGCCTGCGGGTGCCAGGCCTCCGCAGCTGCCGCCGAAGCGCCACCCGCGCCGGCCCAGACCTCGCGCCGCGCCTTCCTTCGCTCCAGTGGCACGGTGAGCCTGTCCTCGCTGATGGGCACGGCCGCGCTGATGGCCGCCCCGGGCGACGCCCAGGCTGCCATCGAGTGGGCCGAGCATTTCCAGAAGAACTACCGGCTGATGACGCCGGAAGAGAAGCAGGAAGCGCGGCTGCGGCTGGAGAAGCGCTACTCGGGCGAGTACGGCAAGCAGGTCAGCGTGGACATCACCGGGCCCCAGCCCGGCGTGCTGATGGGCTACGCACTCAACATCCGCAAGTGCATCGGCTGCCGGCGCTGCGTGAAGGCCTGCGTCGAGGAGA
>CAZBUU010000026.1:0-30323 GCA_964495125.1 uncultured Rubrivivax sp. | reverse complement strand
CGACGCCGGAGTTGTTGACGAGGATGTCGATGGCGCCCATCTCGGTCTCGGCATGGGCCACGGCAGCGCGGATGCTGTCGGGGTCGGTGACGTCCAGCGCCACGACGTGGGCGTCGCCGCCCTGGCTCTCGATCTCGGCGCGCAGCGTCTTCAGGCGTTCCACGCGCCGCGCCGCCAGCACCACGCCGGCCCCGGCGGCCGCCAGGGTGCGGGCGAACTGCGCGCCCAATCCGCTGGAGGCGCCGGTGACGAAGGCCACCCGGCCGGAAAGGTCGATTTCGTAGGACATGGTCAGCTCGTTCAGAGGTTCCAAAAGCACGATAGCACGCGCCTTGCGGCACTGCGGCATCATCGCGGCCTTCCATGCTGTATCTCAAGAGCCTGGGCAAGCGCTACGGCGCCGCGCCGGTATTTCACGATGTCGACCTCGAACTCGGGCGTGGCGAGTTCGTCGCCCTGCTGGGTGAGTCGGGCGTCGGCAAGTCCACGCTCTTGAACTGCATCGCCGGCCTGGACGACGCCGACCAGGGCCACATCAGCATCGCCGGGCAGGACCTCGCCGCGCTGGACGACGACGCCCGCGCCCGGCTGCGGCGCGAACACCTCGGCTTCGTCTTCCAGGCCTTCCACGTGCTGCCGCACCTCACGGTGGCCGAGAACGTCAGCCTGCCGCTGCGCTTGCTGAAGCGGCACGACGCCGCACGCGTCGAGGCCGTGCTGGCCGCCGTGGGCCTGGCCGGCCTGGGCGCACGGTTGCCGGCGCAGCTGTCGGGCGGGCAGCTGCAGCGCGTGGCCATTGCGCGCGCCGTGGTGCACGCGCCGGCGCTGATCCTCGCCGACGAACCCACCGGCAACCTGGACCCGGAAACCGCCGAGCGCGTGCTGGACGTGCTGAAGGCCCAGGTGCGCGACACCGGCGCCTCCTGCCTGCTGGTGACGCATTCGGCGCATGCCGCCGAGCGCGCCGACCGCGTGCTGCGGCTCACCGTCGGCGGCATCCTGACCGCATGACGGGCTTGCTGCCGCTGCTGGTGGCGCGCGAGTGGCGCCACCACCCCTGGCGGCACGCCGTGGCGCTGCTGGCGGTGGCGCTGGGCGTGGCGCTGGCCTACTCGGTGCACCTCATCAACAGCTCGGCGCTGTCCGAGTTCTCGGCCGCCGTGCGCACCGCCAACGGCGACCCCGACCTCGTGCTGCGCGGCCCGCGCGAGGGCTTTGACGACGCCCTGTTCGAGCGCATCGCGGCCGACCCCGGCATCCAGCTCGCCAGCCCGGTGCTGGAAGTCGACACCTACGGCCGCAAGGCCGACGGCCAGCGCGTGGCTGTGCGCGTGCTGGGCCTGGACGCGCTGCGCGCCGGTCCGCTGGCGCCGGGGCTGATCCCGCGGCCGGCCAAGGGCGCCGACCGCCTCGTTTTCCTGGACGCCGACGCCGCCTTCCCCAACGAAGCGGCGCTGCGCCTGCTGGCGCTGACCGACGGCGACACGCTGCGCCTGCAGGCCGGCACCGCCTACACCGCGCTGCGCGTGGCGGGCCGCACCGCCGCGGCGGGCACGCCGCTGGTGGTGATGGACCTGGCCGGCGCGCAGGCCCACTTCGGCGCCCTGGGCCGGCTCACCCGCATCGACCTGCGCCTGGTGCCCGGCACCGAGCGCAGCGCCTTGCTGGCGCGGCTGGCGCTCCCACGCGGCGTGCAGGCGGTGGCCGCCGACGATGCCGAGCAGCGTGTCTCCAACCTCTCCCGCGCCTACCGCGTGAACTTGACGGTGCTGGCCCTGGTGGCGCTGTTCGTCGGCGCCTTCCTGGTGTTCTCGGTGGTCTCGCTGGGCGTGGCGCAGCGCACGCCGGCTTTCGCGCTGCTGGGCGTGCTGGGCATGACGGCGCGCGAGCGGCGCTGGATGGTGCTGGCCGAATGCGGCGTGCTGGGCGCCGCGGGCAGCCTCGTGGGTCTGGGGCTGGGTGCCGGCATGGCGGCCGCGGCGCTGCGGCTGCTGTCGGGCGACCTGGGCGGCGGCTACTTCCCCGGCATCGCGCCGCCACTGCAGGTGGGGGTGGCGGGCACCGTGGTCTTCGGGCTCCTGGGCGTGGCGGCGGCGCTGGTGGGCGGCTTCTGGCCGGCGCGCCAGGCCGAGGCGCTGGTGCCGGCCCAGGCGCTGAAGGGCCTGGGCACGCCGGTGGGCCGCGCCCCGCCGGCCTGGCCGGGCCTGGCGCTGGTGGTGCTGGGGGGCGCCGCGGCCTTCCTGCCGCCGCTCTTCGGGCTGCCCTTGGCGGCCTACGTCGGCGTGGCGGCGCTGCTCTTCGGCGGCGTGGTGCTGGTGCCCGCAGTGGTGCACACGCTGCTGAACCTGGCGCCCGAAGTGAAGGGCGCGCTGCCGCTGCTGGCGCTGCAGCGCGCCCGCTTCCAGCGCCGCACCGCCACGGCCGCGGTGGCCGGCGTGGTGGCCAGCCTGGCGCTGAGCGTGGCGCTGACGGTGATGGTGGCCAGCTTCCGCGACGGCGTGAGCCAGTGGCTGGCCACGGTGCTGCCGGCGGACCTGTACGCGCGCACCTCGGCCGGCAGCGGCGCCGCCGAGCAGGCCTGGCTGCCGGCGGACTTCGCCACGCGCGCCGCCGCCCTGCCCGGCGTGGAGCGCGTGTCGGCGGCGCGCCTGCGTGCCGTGCAGTTCGCGAACGACCGGCCCGCCGTGACGCTGATCGCGCGCGAACTGGCCGACCCGCAGGCCGCCATGCCGCTGCTGCGCACGCCGCTGCCGCCCCCGGCGGCAGGCTCCGGCGAGGTGGGCGTGTACGTCAGCGAGGCCATGGTGTCGCTCTACGGCGCCGAACAGGGCAGCACGCTCACCCTGCCGCTGGCCGGCGGCGTGCCGGTGCGCGTGCTGGGTGTGTGGCGCGACTACGCACGGCAGTTCGGCGCCGTGATCCTGCGCGAGGACGACTACCGGCGCCTCACCGGCGACACCCGCGTCAACGACCTCTCGCTGTGGCTGGCCCCGGGCGCCGACACCGCCGCCGTGCAGTCCGCGCTTCGGGCGCTGCTGCCCGACCCTTCGATGCTGGACTTCGCCTCGGCCACCGAATTGCGCCGCATGTCGCTGCGCATCTTCGACCGCAGCTTCGCCGTCACCTATTACCTGCAGGCGGTGGCCATCGCCATCGGGCTCATCGGCATCGCGGCAAGCCTGTCGGCGCAGGTGCTGGCGCGGCGCAAGGAGTTCGGGCTGCTGTCGCACCTGGGGCTGACGCGGCGGCAGATCATCCTGGTGGTGGCCGGCGAGGGCGGCGCCTGGGTGGCGGCCGGCACGGCGGTGGGCCTGGTGCTGGGCGTGGCCGTGAGCATGGTGCTGGTGTTCGTGGTGAACCCGCAGAGCTTCCACTGGACCATGGACCTGGTGCTGCCCTGGGGGCGGCTGGCACTGCTGGCACTGGCGGTGTGGGTGGCGGGCACGGCCACCGCGGCCTTTGCGGCGCGCCGCGCCGCGGGGAGTTCGGCCATCGCCGCGGTGCGCGAGGACTGGTAGTCAGCCGATCATCGCCGCGATGGCCTGGCCCATCTCCGTGGTGGACGCGCTGCCGCCCAGGTCGCGCGTCACGGGGCCGTCGGGCCCGCCGGCCAGCAGCGTCTCGATGGCCCTCAGGATGGCGTCGTGCGCCTCGCGGTGGCCCAGGAAGTCCAGCATCATGGCGCCGCTCCAGATCATGCCCACGGGGTTGGCGATGTTCTGGCCGTAGATGTCGGGCGCCGAGCCGTGCACGGGCTCGAAGAGTGACGGGAACTTGCGCTCGGGGTTGAGGTTGGCCGAAGGCGCGATGCCGATGGTGCCGGTGCAGGCCGGGCCCAGGTCGGACAGGATGTCGCCGAACAGGTTGGTGGCCGCCACCACGTCGAAGCGCTGCGGCTGCAGCACGAAGCGGGCGCTGAGGATGTCGATGTGCTGCTTGTCCCAGGTGACGTCCGGGTACTGCGCGGCCATCTCGGCGCAGCGCGCGTCCCACCAGGGCATGGCGATGGCGATGCCGTTGCTCTTGGTGGCCAGCGTCACGTGCTTGCGCGGCCGCGTGCGCGCCAGTTCGAAGGCGTAGCGCAGCAGGCGTTCGCTGCCGATGCGCGTGTAGATGGAGGTCTGCGAGACGAACTCGCGCTCGGTGCCGGGGAACATCACGCCGCCCACCGACGAGTACTCGCCCTCGGTGTTCTCGCGCACGATGAGCATGTCGATCTCGCCGGGCTTCCGGTTCGCCAGCGGCGCGGGCACGCCGGCCAGCAGGCGCGCGGGGCGCAGGTTGATGTACTGGTCGTACTCGCGGCGGAACTGGATCAGGCTGCCCCAGAGCGAGACGTGGTCGGGCACGCTGTCGGGCCAGCCCACGGCGCCGAAGTAGAGCGCGTCCATGCCCTTCAGTTGCGCCTTCCAGTCGTCCGGCATCATCTGGCCGTGCTTCGCGTACCAGTCGCAGCTGGCCCACTCGATGTGCTTGAAGTGCAGCGGGATGGCGAAGCGGCGCGCGGCCGCTTCCAGCACGCGCAGGCCCTCGGGCATCACCTCCTTGCCGATGCCGTCGCCGGGGATCACGGCGATGTTCAAGGGTCGGGACATGGCTTCTCCGCAAATCAGGGGGCATGGCGGTCGGGCCGCCGAAGCGGTGATTGTGGCCGTCACAATGCCCTTCCATGAACCCACTCCGCCGCCGCTGGCTGGCCGTGCTGGCCGCCGGCGCCCTGCTGCCGGCCGCGGGCGCGCAGACCGTTCGGCGCGGCACGGCGCTGAGCTTCCCGCGCGACCACGGCGCCCACCTGGAAGCCCGCACCGAATGGTGGTACGCCACCGGCTCGCTGGGCACCGAAGCAGCCCCCACGCACGGCGTGCAGGTCACCTTCTTCCGCAGCCGCACCGGGCTGGCCGAGGGCAACGCCAGCCGCTTTGCCGCCAAGCAGTTGCTCTTTGCCCATGCCGCCGTCACGCGCCTGGCGGGCGGCGTGCACGTGCACGAAGAGCGCATCGCGCGCTGGAACGGCGACCCCGCCGCGGGGCGCTCGCGCGCCGCGCTGGACCGCGGTGACGTGCACCTGGACGGCTGGACCTTGCGCGACACCGGCACGGCCTGGGTGGCCGAGGTGCCGGGCCGCGATCTGGGACTCACCTTGACGCTGAAGCGCATGCAGCCGCTGCTGCTGCAGGGCGATGCGGGCTATTCGCGCAAGGGCCCGCTGGAAAGCCACGCCAGCCACTACGTCAGCGAACCCCAGCTCGCCACGGAGGCCCGCGTCGCGCTGCGCGGCCGCACCGAAGCCGGCCGCGGCCGCGCCTGGATGGACCACGAGTGGAGCGACGAGTACCTGGCGCCGGGGGCGGTGGGCTGGGACTGGATCGGCTTCAACCTCTTCGACGGCAGTGCGCTCACCGCCTTCGTGCTGCGCCGCGCCGATGGCAGCGCGCTGTGGGCCGGCGGCAGCTTCCGGCCGGCCGGACAGCCGGCGCGCGCCTTCGAATCCGGCGAGGTGCGCTTTGTCCCGGGCCGCCGCTGGCTGAGCCCGGCCACCGCCGCCAGCTACCCGGTGCAGTGGCAGGTGGACACGCCGGCCGGCCGCCACACGGTGCGTGCCCTGATGGAAGCGCAGGAACTGGACAGCCGCGCCAGCACCGGCACGGTGTACTGGGAAGGCCTGAGCGAACTGCTGGACGCGCAGGGTCGGCGCGTCGGCCTGGGCTACCTGGAGATGACCGGCTATGCCGGGGCGCTGAAGATGTAGCGCGCCGGAGGCTAGAGCTTGCCGCCGGGCCGCGGGCGCGCACGGCGCTCGCGCCAGCTGGCCAGGCCGCCAGCACCGCCGGCGTCCACCGGCGCGGCGCGCACGCAGTTGCCGCCGGCCTGGCGGGCCACGGCCACGGCGTCCTGGGTGTCGTCGATGAGCGCAGCCAGGCTCAGGTGGGCCGGGCGCAGGTGGGCCACGCCCACGCTCACCGTCACGCGCAGGCGCTGCGGCGTGCCGGGCACGGTGACTTCCATCTGTTCGGTGCGTTCGCGGATGCGCTCGGCCACGTCCAGCGCGCCGGTGGCGTCGGCATGCGCCAGGAACACCGCCATCTGCGAAGGCGTGAAACAGGTCAGCACGTCAGCCGTGCGCAGGGTGGGGCCGGTCTGACGCAGCAGTTCGGCCACCACGGCCTGCACCACGGCCGGGCCGCGGGCTTCCTGCAGGCGCGGGAAGCGGTCCACCTCCACCAGCAGCAGGGCCGCACCGGTGCCATAGCGCCGGGCGCGCGCGAACTCGCGTTCGGCCAGGTTCATGAAGAGCTCGCGCGACACGCCAGCCACGGGGTCCGGGCCGGCGTCGCCGCGGCCGTCGGACGGGGCCAGGTCGCGCGCCAGGCGCCAGACCATCCACGAGGCCGGGATGCCCGCCAGCAGGATGCCGAAACCGGCGCCCAGCGCCGCGGCCCAGCGCGAGTTGGGCAGCCAGGACACCAGCGCAAAGGCCAGGGCCGCCCCCAGGAGCACGGCACCGGCGCCGACCAGCGCCCCGGCCAGACCCAGCGGAACACCCGTGCGCGGGGCTGCCGGTGCAGTGGGCACGGGCAGCTCGCCCAGCGGCACGGGGCGGGTGACCGGCAGCGGGGCCGGCAAGGTGGGCTTGCGGAAATTCATCGACGGGGCGCTCTCCCGCTATTCGACCACAAGCCGGCGCCGCTGAAGCGCCACGGCTTCGCGGGGGTGCGGTTCGTCACGCCTTGGCCCTGTACGGTCGTCGCGCCGGTGCCGACGCATAGACTCCGCCGCCATGGCCCAGGACCCCCAGCAAGCCCGCCCCGCCGCTTCGTCGCCCCGCTCCCTGTCGGGCCTGCTGCCCTTCATCCGTCCTTACCGCGGCATGGTGGTGCTGGCCGGGCTGTTCCTGGTGCTGGCAGCGCTCAGCACCCTGGCCTTCCCGCTGGCGCTGAAGACACTGATCGACCAGGGCCTGGTGGCCACCGAGCCCGGCGACCGCGTGATGCAGCTGCGCGGCCACTTCCTGGCGCTGTTCGGCGTGGCGGTGGCGCTGGGCCTGTTTTCGGCCGCCCGCTTCTACGTCGTCACCTGGCTGGGCGAACGCATCACGGCCGACCTGCGCAACGCCGTCTATGCGCACGTGCTGCGCCAGAGCCCGGAGTTCTTCGAGTCCACCAAGACCGGCGAGGTGCTCAGCCGCCTGACCACCGACACCACGCTCGTGCAGACGGTGGTGGGCAGCAGCCTGAGCATGGGCCTGCGCAACGTGGTGATGGGCATCGGCGCGCTGGTGGCGCTGATCGTCACCAACCCTTTGGTGATGACGCAGGTGCTGGGCATCCTGGTGCTGGTGGTGCTGCCCAGCCTGTACTTCGGCCGCCGCGTGCGCAAGCTCAGCCGCGCCAGCCAGGACCGCGTGGCCGACAGCAGCGCCATCGCGGCCGAGGTGCTGGCCGAGATCCCGGTGGTGCAGAGCTACGTGCAGGAAGGCCGCGAGGCGGCGCGTTTCGACCGCAGCACCGAGGACGCCTTCCAGACGGCGCGCAAGCGCACCACGGTGCGCGCCTTCCTCGTCGGCTTCATCATCAGCGCCACCTTCGGCGCGCTGCTGTGGGGCCTGTACCAGGGCACGCAGGCCGTGATCGCCGGGCGCATCAGCGCCGGCCACCTGGGGCAGACGGTGGTCTTCGTCATCATCTTCGTCGGCGCCGTGGCGGTGCTGTCGGAGGTCTACGGCGAACTGCTGCGCGCCGCCGGCGCCACCGAGCGCCTGATGGAACTGCTGGCTGCGCGCTCGCCAGTGGCCGAGCCGGCACAGCCGCTGGCGCTGCCGCCCGCGCAAGGCGGCTCGGCGGTGGCCTTCGAGAACGTCACCTTCCACTATCCGTCGCGGCCGGACACGGCCTCGCTCGCGGAATTCTCGCTGTCCATCCACCCCGGCGAGACGGTGGCCCTGGTCGGCCCCAGCGGCGCCGGCAAGAGCACGGTGCTGCAGCTGCTGCTGCGCTTCTACGACGCGCAGGCGGGCCGCGTGCTGCTGGACGGCGTGCCGGTCAGCGCCCTCGCGCTGGCCACGCTGCGCCAACGCATCGGCATCGTGCCGCAGGACAGCACGGTGTTCAGCACCAGCGCGCTGGAGAACATCCGCTACGGCCGCCCCGAGGCCACTGATGATGAAGTGATGGCCGCCGCGCGCTCGGCCTTCGCGCACGAGTTCATCACCGCGCTGCCGGAGGGTTATGCCACCTACCTGGGCGAACGCGGCGTGCGCCTGTCGGGCGGACAACGGCAGCGCATCAGCATCGCGCGGGCCATGCTGAAGAACCCGCCGCTGCTGCTGCTGGACGAAGCCACCAGCGCGCTGGACGCCGAGAGCGAGCGCGTGGTGCAGCAGGCGCTGGAGGCAGCGATGAAGGACCGCACCACGGTGGTGATCGCGCACCGTCTTGCGACGGTGTTGAAGGCCGACCGCATCGTGGTAATGGACTCGGGCCGCATCGTCGACATCGGCACGCACCACGAACTGGCCGCCCGCGGGGGCCTCTACGCGCGGCTGGCCGCGATGCAGTTCGACCTTCAGCCGGCGCACTGAAGCCGCGGGGTGCGACTTTCGCCACACACGTGGCGGGCCTGCCACGTCACGGGCGAGGATCTTGAGGCGCCGCAATCAGGTTTTTGCAAGCGCTGCCGAACATGAAAGGGCTGCGACGGGAAACGTGCAGCCCGGGATGCACCGCGGCAACGCGGCCCTCCAGAGACATCCGCCTCCACGCGGCACGGGGGTGAGAAAGCTTCCCCGGGCACCGATTCCGCCCGCGCCGGCCTCTTGCTGAACCGGCAGCGGAGGACGACGCCATGACACAGCCGAACAACCTGCCTTTCATCGACAACGTGACCTTCGACGAGATGGTCATCGGACAAAGCGCCAGCCTGCAGCGCACGCTGACGCAGCAGGACATCCAGCTCTTCGCCGTGATGTCCGGCGACGTGAACCCGGCCCACGTGGACCCCGAGTACGCCGAGCACAGCATGTTCCACGGCATCATCGGCCACGGCATGTGGGGCGGTGCGCTGATCTCCACCGTGCTGGGCACGCAGCTGCCGGGGCCGGGGACGATCTACCTCAAGCAGTCGCTGAAGTTCTCGCGCCCGGTGACGGTGGGCGACACGCTCACCGTGAGCGTCACGGTGAAGGACAAGCAGGCCGAGAAGCGCCGCGTCATCTTCGACTGCTGCGCGCGCAACCAGCGCGGCGAGACCGTCATCAGCGGCGAGGCCGAGGTGCTGGCGCCCACGGAGAAGATCCACCGCCACCGTGTCCCGATGCCGGTGGTGCACCTGGACGAACCCACCGAATCGCTGGAGGCCCAGCCATGAGCACGGTCGAACGCGACCCCGTGAAGGCCTTCGAACACGCGGTCGATCCTTTCGGCACCACGATGCCGATGCTGCGCGCGCAGTGGGCCTGGCTCACGCACCCCGCCGAACTGGGCCGCCAGGCCCTGGAGGCGGGCTTCGCGGCCCAGAGACTGGCGCTGCACGGCACGCTGCGGGCCCTGGGGCTGCCGCACGAGGACCCGCTGCCGCCCGACCGAGACGACGACCGCTTCCGCGACCCCGTGTGGACACGGAACCCGGCCTGGGACGGCGTGAAGGAGCTGTACCTGCTGTTCGCGCGACAGGCGCAGCAGATGGCGGCCAACGCGCCGGGCCTCAGCGACGCCGACCGCCAGCGTGCGCAGTTCTGGTGCCGCAAGTGGCTCGCGGCAGCGTCACCGACCAACCAGTTCTGGTCCAACCCGGTGGCGCAGCAGAAGGCCTGGCTGTCCGGCGGCGAGTCGCTGATGAAGGGCTGGTCCAACTTCATGGACGACGTGCGCGCCGGCGACCTGCGCCTGGCGCCCACCGAGGGCTTCGAGGTCGGCCGCAACCTGGCCAACACGCCGGGCGCCGTGGTGGCGCGCAACCGGTTGCTGGAGGTCATCCACTACAAGCCCACGCAGGCCAAGGTGCACGCGGTGCCGGTGGTCATCGTCACGCCCTGGATCAACAAGTTCTACGTGCTGGACCTCAACCCCACGCGCAGCTTCGTGCGCTGGCTGCTGGACCAGGGCGTGGACGTCTACATCACGAGCTGGAAGAACCCCGACGCTTCGCTGCGCGACCTGAAGTTCGACGACTACCTCACCGAAGGCATCGGCACGCTGGTGGACACGGCACGTGAAATCTCCGGCGCGAAGCAGGTGCATGCGGTGGGCTACTGCATCGGCGGCATCGCGCTCACGGCCTACATGGCCTGGGCGCAGCGTGCGTACCCGAAGCGGCAGCAGCCGGTGAAGGACTGGACGCTCTTCGTCACGCTGGTGGACTTCCACGCGCCGGGCGACATCGAGGCCTTCCTGGGCGAGGACAGCGTGGACGCGATCGAAGAGAAGATGCAGCAGCGTGGCTACCTGGACGGCAAGGACATGACCGCCGCCTTCCGGCTGCTGCGCTCGCGCAGCCTGATCTGGAACTATGTCGTCAACGGCTGGCTGTACGGTGAGCCTCCACCGTCCATGGACGTGCTGTACTGGAACATGGACAGCACGCGGCTGCCCGCCACCGAGCACGCCTGGTACCTGCGCGAGCTGTACGTGCGCAACAAGCTCATCCAGCCCGATGCGCTGACGCTGGCCGGCCAGCCCATCGACCTGCGCCGCGTCACGCAGCCGCTGTACGCCGTGGCCTGCGAGGACGACCACATCGTGCCCTGGCGCGAGGCCTTCCGCGTCAACCAGCACGTCAGCGGGCCCAAGCGCTTCACGCTCACCTCCAGCGGCCACATCCTGGGCATCGTGAACCCGCCGGTGAACCCGCCCAAGCGCCGCTTCCGCAGCAGCGACATCGACGCCAGCGCCGCGCAGGACGCCGAGGCCTGGAAGACCGCGCAGACCGAGCAGCCCGGCAGCTGGTGGCCCGACTGGCTGGCCTGGCTGGCGCCCAAGCTGGGGCCGCTGCGCGACGCGCCGCCGCTGGCCTGCGCCACGCTGCCGGTGCTGGCGCCCGCACCGGGCACCTACGTGCTCGAGACCTGAAGACGGGCGGGCGGACCGTGGCCGGGCACAATCCCGGCCACCGTTCCGGAGCCCGCCGCGTGAACCCGCCCCGCCCTATCCCCAGCCCGTACGAAGACTTCATGCGCCACGTCGCCGAGCACGGCGTGGCCAAGGCCGACCGCACCGGCACCGGCACCACCAGCGTGTTCGGCCACCAGATGCGCTTCGACCTGCGCGAGGGCTTCCCGCTCATCACCACGAAGAAGGTGCACTGGAAGAGCGTGGCCCTGGAACTGCTGTGGTTCCTGCGCGGCGACAGCAACGTCAAGTGGCTGCAGGAGCGCGGCGTGACGATCTGGAACGAGTGGGCGCGGCCCGACGGCGACCTGGGCCCGGTCTACGGCGTGCAGTGGCGCAGCTGGCCCACGCCGGGCGGCGGCCACATCGACCAGATCGCCCAGGTGGTGCAGCAGCTCAGGACCAACCCCGACAGCCGCCGCATCATCGTCAGCGCCTGGAACGTGGCCGAACTGCCGCAGATGGCGCTGATGCCCTGCCATGCCTTCTTCCAGTTCTACGTGGCCGATGGGCGCCTGAGCTGCCAGCTCTACCAGCGCAGCGCCGACATCTTTCTGGGGGTGCCCTTCAACATCGCCAGCTACGCCCTGCTGACCCACATGCTGGCGCAGCAGTGCGACCTGGCCGTGGGCGACTTCATCTGGACCGGCGGCGACTGCCACATCTACGACAACCACCGCGAACAGGTGGCCCTGCAGCTGACGCGCGAGCCGCGGCCGCTGCCCACGCTGCAGATCAAGCGCCGGCCCGCGTCGATCCTCGACTACGCCTTCGAGGACTTCGAGATCCTGGGCTACGACCCCCATCCCGCGATCAAGGCCCCGGTGGCGGTCTAGCCGCCAACACCTTGTGACAGCTGGCGGCCGGCCAATCGGGACAATCGCCGCCCGGGGGTGGCAGTTCATGCAGACAAGGCGAGGCTTGGCGTTCGGGGGGTTCTGGCTCGCGGCATGTCTGCTCGTGCTGGCGGGCTGTGGCGGCGGAGGTGGCGGCTCGTCGCCCAACCAGGCACCGGTGCCTGCGATCACGGCGCCGGCCGAGGGCAGCCTCTTCAGCGGCGGCCAGGCGCTCAGCGTCAGCGTCGCGGCCAGCGACCCCGAAGACGGCGCCCTGTCCGCGACACGGCTGCTGTGGTGGGTGAACCTGCACCGCGACGGCCAGGTGCAGGCCCTGCAGGCACAGACGGCCGGTGCCGGCGGCAGCGTCACGCTGCCCACGCGCGGCCTCAATGCCGCCAGCGTCTTCTACCGCGTCCACACGCGCGCCACCGACAGCGCCGGCGTCAGCGCCGAGACCACGCGCGACCTGCAGCCGCGCCGCGCCCGCATCACGCTGGCCACGCTGCCGGCAGGCCTGTCCCTGGCGCTGGACGGCCAGACCGTGGCCGACGGCACCAGCACCAGCAGCATCGTCGGCGTGGAGCGCGACATCGCTGCCGCCGACCAGGTGCAGGGCGGCCGGCGCTACCGCTTCACCGGCTGGAGCGATGGCGGCGCCGCCAGCCACGCCGTGGTGATGCCGGCCACCGACACCACCTACACGGCGAACTTCGCTGACATCGGCCCGGCCGGCAACGCCCTGCCCACGGTCAGCCTGGCCGCCCCGGCGACGGCCACGGTGGGCGTGGCCACCACGCTGACGGCCAGCGCCACCGACAGCGACGGCAGCGTCGTCCGCGTGGCTTTCTTCGACGACGGCGTGCTCATCGGCGAGGACACGAGCGCGCCCTACTCGCTGGCCTGGACCCCCACCACCTCCGGCACCCACGTGCTCAGCGCCGTGGCCACCGACGACGGCGGCGCCAGCGCGGGCAGCACCCCTGCCAACGTGGCGGTGGGCGGCCCGGCCGCGGACACCCAGCCCCCCGTCATCACGTTCACCGCGCCGGCGGCCTTCGCTGCCGGCCTCACCGGCACGCTGACCGTGACGGCCGACGCCATCGACGACGTCGGCGTGACCACGGTCGAGTTCCAGATCGACGGCGTGCCCATCGGCGGCGTGCTCACCACGCCACCCTACCGCGTGAGCCTGGACACCACGGCCCACGCGAGCGGCCAGCATGTGCTTCGCGCCCGGGCGGGCGACATCACCGGCAACGTCTCGGCCTGGACGACGCTCACCGTCAGCTTCGGCGGCAACCGCACGCAGCCCGCCGGCATCACGCGCGACGCCGGGTGGGTCACGGGACTGACGTCGGCCACCGCCTTCGCGCAGGCGCGCGACGGGCGCCTGTTCGTGGCGCAGCAAGGCGGCGCGCTGCGCGTCGTGAAGGACGGGGTGCTGCTGCCCACACCCTTCGTGAGCCTGGCCGTCAATGCCCTGGGCGAACGCGGGCTGCTGGGCGTGGCGCTGCACCCCAACTTCGCGAGCAACGGCTTCGTCTACCTCTACTACACGACGGACCAGGGCGGCACGCACAACCGCATCAGCCGCTTCACGGCCAGCGGCGATGTCGCTGCGCCGGGCAGCGAACAGGTGCTGGTGGACCTGCCGGCGCTGTCCAGCGCCAGCAACCACAACGGCGGCGCGATGCACTTCGGCGTCGACGGCCTGCTCTACGTGGGCGTGGGCGAGAACGCCAACGCGGCGCTGGCCCAGGACCTCAGCAGCCCGATGGGCAAGATGCTGCGCTTCAACGACGACGGCTCGCCGTCCAGCGAGAACCCCTACTACGCCACGCAGAGCGGCTTGGCGCGCGCCATCTGGGCGCGCGGCCTGCGCAACCCCTTCACCTTCGCCGTGCGGCCCACCGACGGGCGCATCCACATCAACGACGTGGGTCAGTCCAGCTGGGAGGAAATCAACCTCGGCGTGGCCGGCGCCAACTACGGCTGGCCGGCCACGGAGGGGCCCACCAGCGCCAGCGGCGTGACGGCCCCGCTGTTCAGCTACGGCCACAGCGCCACCACCCCTGCGGGCAGCGGTCCGGGCGGCTTCTTCACCGGCGCGGCCATCGCCGGCGGCACCTTCTACCGCACGACCGGGCCCTTCCCCGCGCCGTGGAAGGGCGTGTACTTCTTCGCCGACTACATCAGCAGCTTCATCGGCGCGCTGGACTACGAGAACGGCAACGCGGCCTATGCCTTCGGCAGCGTCAGCGGCAACGTCGTCGACCTGCTGGCGGCCAGCGACGGTTCGCTGCTGGTGCTGACGCGCAACGGCATCGTGCGCTTCAGCGTGCCCTGAAGCAGCAGCCATGGCCGCGCCACAATGCGCGGCCATGGCCGAAACCACCCGCCCCTCGCTCGCCCTCATCGCCGCCGTGGCGCGAAACGACGCCATCGGCAAGGGCAACGACCTGCTGCTGGTGGATGCCGTGGACCAGCGCCACTTCCGCGAGACGACGATGGGCTGCCCGGTGATCATGGGCCGGCGCACCTGGGATTCGCTGCCGGCGCGCTTCCGGCCGCTGCCGGGCCGGCGCAACCTGGTGCTCAGCCGCGACCCGGCGCTGGTGCTGGCCGGCGCGGATGTCGAGGGCTCGCTGCCGGCGGCCCTGGCGCGATGCGCCGACGCCCCGCGCGTCTTCGTCATCGGCGGCGCCCAGGTCTACGCGGCGGCGCTGCCGCTGGCCCGGGATCTGGTGCTGACGGAGATCGACGCCGATCTCGACGGCGACATCCACTTCCCGAGCTTCGACCGCGGGGCCTTCGACATCGTCGAGGAACGCCGCGTCACCGGGGCCAGCGGTCTGCCCCTGCGCTTCGTGACCTACCGGCGCCGCGCCTGATTCGCGGGCGCGCGGCCGGCTTCAGCGGCTGCCGTCGATGACGCCTTCGCGCACCGCCCAACGCACGAGGCCGGCGAAATCGCCGACGCCCAGCTTGGCCATCGCCCGGCTGCGGTAGGTGTCCACCGTCTTGGGCGAGAGGCTCAGGCGCTCGGCGATCTGTGCGCTGGTGTCGCCCAGCGCCACACGCTCGACGATCTCGCGCTCGCGCGCGGACAGGACCTCCGGCGAGGCCTCGCGTGCCGAGCGCAGCGCGTCCGCCAGTTCGCGTTGCAGGAAAGGCTCGCCGCGGGCCACGGCGGCCAGCGCCACCAGGAGTTGCTCGCGGCCGGCGTCCTTCAGGAGGTAGCCGTGGACGCCGCACTCCAGCGCCTGCGCCACGCGGCGAGGCTGGCCGTGCATGGTGAAGACCAGCACGCGCGACGGATGGCTGCGCGCGCGCAGCGCGGCAAGCAGGTCCAGCCCCGAGAGGCGGCCCAGTTCGAGGTCCATCAGCACGATCTCGGGGTTCGAGGCCGCGATCCCGGCCAGGGCGCTGGTGGCGTCGCCGGCTTCACCCACGATCTCATGGCCCGCCGACTCGAGCATTGCGCGCAGTCCCTCGCGCACGATGGGGTGATCGTCGACCAGAAACAGTCGCGTCATGTGCGTTCCAGTTGTTCTGTTGTTTCGCTCCCAGGCCGCCTGCGCCGCGCACTGAACGCAGGGGCCCCGTCAGGGATGGTAGCCCGCTGCAGGCAGGCAGGCGAGGCCTTTTGGCGGGCCTGTCCCTTCAGGGCATCGGCACGCCGCCAGCGCGCCTTGAGCTGCGGGCTTTCCCTAGGGAATGAGCGCTTCCATGCACGGGATGCGGGAAAGCCCCG
This sequence comes from uncultured Rubrivivax sp., assembly GCA_964495125.1. Lineage (GTDB taxonomy): Bacteria > Pseudomonadota > Gammaproteobacteria > Burkholderiales > Burkholderiaceae_C > Rubrivivax. The sequence continues at coordinate 14,628 of CAZBUU010000026.1, read as the reverse complement.
ACAGCGCTTCCCGGGGGGTGCCCCTGCCGCGTCAGAAACGCGTAAGTGGCTTCGCCGAGCCTGCAGTCATCCCGATGTAAGCAATGGCAGGTGCAGGTGCTGGTGCTGGTTTCTTCGATCAAGCTGGTGGCCGAGATCGCGCTGATGGCGCTCTTCGGCCAATGGCTCCTGGGCCTGCTGGCCGGGGGCAAGCGCGACAGCAACCTGTTCTATCAGCTGCTGCAGGTGCTGACGCGCCCCTTCGTGCGGGTGGCGCGGTTCGTGGCACCGCGCCAGGTGCTGGACCGGCATGTTCCGCTGGTCGCCTTCCTGCTGCTGGGCTTCGTCTGGCTCTTCACCACCATCGCGAAGATCAACATCTGCCTGCAGATCGGAGTGGCGCAATGCCGATGAATTCCTCGCCTGCTGGTGCCCGCTGGTGGCTGCTCAAGCTGCAGGCGATGGCCTGGCTGCTGGTGGGCCAGGACGCCCGTGCGCGCCGCATCTTCGACGCCATGCTCGAGCGCTGGCCCGGCGACGCCTACGCGCTGGCCAGCCGGGCGCACCTGTCGGCCCAGGCCGGCCAGCGCACGGCCGCCGTTGCCGACCTGCAGGCCCTGCTGCAGGGGCACCCGCAGGCCGGTGCCTCCCACTGGTTCAACCTGGCCTTCCTGCTGGAAGCGCTGGACCGCCTGGACGAAGCCGAAGCCGCCTTCCGCGAGGCCGTGGCGCAGGACCCGAAGCTCGACCGCGCCTGGTACGGCCTGGGCCTGACCCTGTTGCGCCTGGGCCGCCATGACGACGCGGTGGTGGCCCTCAAGAAGAACACCGAACTGCAACCCATGAGTCCGTATGGCTGGGTGCAGCTGGCGCGGGTTCACATGAAGCGGCACGACCCGCAGGCCGCGATGAAGGTGATACGCCACCTCAAGGGCTTCGAGCCCAAGGTGGCCGAGCAGTTGCAGCGCGAGACCGGGCTGCAGGTTTGATCCGAGAGAGCAAGCCACGAAGGAGCGGCCGCCATGGAGGGAGCATGAGGCCGGCCCCGGGGCCCGAGGTGTTTTGACTTACAAGGAGACAGCAGCAATGCAATTGACCGAACGGCACCGCCAGTACTGGTCCAAGAACCTGCGGATCACCGCAGTGCTTCTGGCCATCTGGTTCTTCGTCACCTTCGTCATGGGCTACTTCGCCCGTGACCTGACCTTCAACTTCTTCGGCTGGCCTTTCAGCTTCTGGGTCAGTGCCCAGGGTGCGCTGATCGTGTACTGCCTCATCATCTGGTACTACGCCAACTACATGAACAAGCTGGACCAGGAACACGGCGTTGCCGAGGAGGAAGACTGACATGGCCGGCTTGAGCTTCGAACAAGGCAGCGGCGGCAACGCCGCCGACAACAAGGCCTTCAAGGCCCAGTTGAACAAGGTCTACACCTGGTACACCGGGGGCTTCCTCGTCTTCATCGTCGTGCTCGCGATCCTGGAGCAGATGGGGCTGCCGCGGCAGTACATCGGCTTCATCTTCCTGATCGCCACCGTGCTGCTGTACGCCGGCATCGGCGTGATGAGCCGCACCACCGACGCCGCGGAGTACTACGTGGCCGGCCGGCGTGTGCCTGCCATCTACAACGGCATGGCCACGGGCGCCGACTGGATGAGCGCGGCGTCCTTCATCGGCATGGCCGGCACGCTGTACCTCACGGGCTACGGCGGCCTGGCCTTCATCATGGGCTGGACCGGCGGCTACTGCCTGGTGGCGCTGTTCCTGGCACCGTACCTGCGCAAGTTCGGCCAGTTCACCATCCCCGACTTCCTGGGCGCGCGCTATGAAGGCAACCTGCCGCGCTTCCTGGGCATCGTGGCGGCGATCCTGTGCTCCTTCACCTACGTGGTGGCGCAGATCTACGGCGTGGGCCTGATCACGGCGCGGCTCACGGGCCTGGCGTTCGAGGTCGGCATCTTCGTCGGCCTGGGCGGCATCCTGGTGTGCTCGTTCCTGGGCGGCATGCGTGCCGTCACCTGGACGCAGGTGGCGCAGTACATCATCCTGATCGTGGCCTACATGATCCCGGTGGTGTGGCTGTCGGTGAAGCAGACCAGCATCCCCATCCCGCAGGCCGTGTACGGCTTCCAGCTGCAGAAGGTCACCGAGGCCGAGAAGCGCATCAAGGCCGACCCGAAGGAGCAGGAGGTCATCGCGATCTTCAAGCAGCGTGCCGACGACGCCGCCGCCAAGCTCAAGGACGTGCCGGCCGCGATGGCGGCCGACCAGGCTGCGGCGCAGAAGAAGGTCGACGACCTGAAGGCGGCCAACGGCAAGGCCGAGGACATCGCGGCCGCCGAGAAGGCCCTGGCGGCGCTGCCCAAGACCGAGGCCGACGCCAAGAAGGCCTACACCGCCGCCAAGACGGCCAACGAAGCGCGCGCCAAGCCGCTGGCCGGCATGCCGGCCCACGCGGCCGTGTTCGCCGGCGACCCGAACGGCGACGAGAAGGCGCAGAAGACCTTCAACGAGAGCCGCCGCAACTTCCTGGCGCTGGTGTTCTGCCTGATGGTGGGGACGGCCGCGTTGCCGCACATCCTGATGCGCTACTACACCACCCCGTCGGTGAAGGAGGCCCGCGAGTCGGTGACCTGGAGCCTGTTCTTCATCTTCCTGCTTTACTTCACGGCGCCTTCGCTGGCCGTGCTGGTGAAGTACGAGGTGTTCAACGTGCTGGTGGGGACGCCGTTCGATCAGCTGCCGGCCTGGATCGCCAACTGGTCCAAGGTCGACCCGACGCTGCTGGCGGTGGCCGACATCAACAAGGACGGCATCTTCCAGCTCGGCGAGATGCGCATCGGCGGCGACATCATCGTGCTGGCCACGCCCGAGATCGGCGGCCTGCCCTACGTCATCAGCGGCATGGTGGCCGCCGGTGGCCTGGCGGCGGCGCTGTCCACCGCGGACGGCCTGCTGCTGACCATCGCCAACGCGCTGTCGCACGACCTGTACTACAAGATGATCGACCCCAACGCGCCCACCGCGCGCCGCGTGGCCATCTCCAAGGCCCTGCTGCTGGTGGTGGCCCTGGCGGCGGCGTACGTGGCGGCGCAGAAGCCGGCGGACATCCTGTTCCTGGTGTCCGCAGCCTTCTCGTTCGCAGCGGCGGCGTTCTTCCCGGCACTGGTGCTGGGCGTGTTCTGGAAGCGTGCCAACAAGTGGGGCGCTTCCCTGGGCATGATCGCCGGCCTGGGTATCACCATGTACTACATGGTGACCACCCAGCCCTGGCTGCGCGGCATCTTCGGCATCACCTCGCCAATCGAACTCTGGTTCGGCATCCTGCCCATCAGCGCCGGTGTGTTCGGCGTGCCGCTGGGCTTCCTGGTGATCATTCTCGTCAGCCTGGTGACCGGCGCGCCGCGCCAGGACACCCAGGAACTGGTGGAGCATGTGCGCTACCCCGACCTGAAGCTCGGCAAGACCTGAGCCCGCGTTTGATCCGCATCACGAAGGCCGCCGCAAGGCGGCCTTTTTCATGGCTAGGATGAACCCATGAGCAGCAGCAGCCCCTCCACCAGCCTGTTGTCCAACCTGGAAGCCGAGCTGGCGCGCCACCTGCCCTTCGCGCAGATGGACAGTGCGCACCGCCGGCGTTTCATCGCCGCCGCCCGCCAGGCCTACTTCGCGCCGGACGAGCAGGTGCTGTCCCCTGACGACGGCCCGGTGACGCAGCTTTTCTGGATCCGGCAGGGCGCCATCACCGGGCGCAAGGGCCTGGCCGAACTCTCGCAGGGAGCCTTCCAGTACGAGGCGGGCGATCTCTTTCCCGTGGGCGCCATGGTGGGTGCGCGCCCGGTCACGGCCACCTACACCGCCAGCGTCGACACCTTCTGCCTGTGCGTGCCGGCGGCCGAGGTGCAGGCGCTGGCCGCCGAGAGCTCGGCGCTGGCCGACTTCCTGACGCGGCGCATGATGCAGTTCCTGGAACTGTCGCGCCGCGCCGCGCAGTCGGCCTACAGCGCGCGCGCGCTGGCCGAGGTCTCGCTGGAGACGCCGCTGGCCCGCTTCGCGCGCAAGACGCCCCTGACCTGCACGCCCGACACGCCGCTGGCGCAGGCGTTGCGCCTCATGCACGAGCGGCGCGTGGGCTCGATGCTGGTGGTGGACGACGCGCAGGCGCCGCTGGGCATCCTGACGCGCTACGACATCCTGTCGCGCATCACCCTGCCGCAGGTGCCGCTGACCGCGCCCATCTCCCAGGTCATGAGTGCACCGGTGCACAGCCTGGGCGTGGAGCGCAGCGCGCAGGACGCCGCGCTGCTGATGAGCCAGCACGGCGTGCGCCATGTGCCGGTCACGGAAGCCGGGCGGGCCGTCAGCATCGTCTCCGAGCGCGACCTCTTTGCGATGCAGAAGCTCTCGCTCAAGCAGGTGAGCACCGCGGTGCGCGCGGCCCAGGACGTCGACACGCTGGCGGCCGCGGCCGCCGACATCCGGCGCTTCGCGCGCCACCTGCTGGGCCAGGGCGTGCATGCGCGGCAGACCACCGAGCTCGTCAGCCACCTCAACGACGTGCTCGCCGAACACCTGGTCACGCTGCTGGCGCGCCAGCGCGGCATGGACCTGCAGCGCGCCTGCTGGCTGGCCTTCGGCAGCGAAGGCCGCGGCGAGCAGACCATCGCCACCGACCAGGACAACGGCCTGATCTTCGACCCCGGCGATGCCGACCTCGAGACCGAGCGGGCCCGCTGGCTGGCCTTCGCGCAGGAGGTCAACGAGGCGCTCGCGCGCTGCGGCTATCCGCTGTGCAAGGGCGGCGTGATGGCCAGCAACCCGGCCTGCTGCCTCACCGCCGACGAGTGGCGCGGGCGCTTCGCCCACTGGATCGACCACGGCGCGCCACAGGACCTGCTCAACGCCAGCATCTACTTCGACCTGCGCGGCCTCGTCGGCCGCACCGAGTGGGTGGGCCCGCTGGCCACGTTCGTCGCCGAACGTGCGCGCGCCATGCCGCGCTTCCTGAAGCAGCTGGCCGACAACGCCCTGCGCCAGCGCGCACCGCTGAACTGGCTGGGCGCGGTGGAGCCTTCCGGCAGCGTGAACGGCCGCGACATGCTGGACCTCAAGCTCAGCGGCACGGCGCTGTTCGTCGACGCGGCGCGGCTGTTCGCCCTGGCCCACGGCATCACGGCCCTGGGCACGCGCCCGCGCTTCGAGGCCGTGGGCCAGGCGCTGGACGTGAAGCCGGCCGAGAGCGAGGCCTGGGTCACGGGCTTCGAATTCCTGCAGATGCTGCGCCTGTCCGTGCAGCTCGAGCAGGAAGGCCTGGCGGCGGCCGAGAACCCCAACCTGATCGCGCTGGACTCGCTCAACGAGATCGACCGCCGCGTGCTGCGCGAGACCCTGCGCGTGGCGCGCCGGCTGCAGCAGCGCATGGCGCTGGACTACCAGCGATGAGCCTGCTGCAGCGCCTGTGGCCCGGCCTGGGGCCCGCCCCGGGCTCGCGCTGGGTGGTGCTGGACGTGGAGACCAGCGGCCTGGACGTGCGCCGGGACCGGCTGCTGTCCATCGCCGCCATCGCCGTGCAGGCCCGCCCGACCGGCGTGCAGGTGGTGCTGAACGACAGCTTCGAGGTCGTGCTGCGCCAGCCGGACGACCACGCGGCGCCCGACAAGGCCAACATCCTGCTGCACGGCATCGGCGTGGGCGCGCAGCGCGCCGGCGTGCCCCCCGCGCAGGCCCTGGCCGAGTTCCAGCGCTACACGGCGGGCGCGCCGCTGCTGGGCTATCACGCCGCCTTCGACCGCGCCATGATCGACGGCGCCTGCCGGCAGCACCTGGGGCATGCGCTGCCGAACCCCTGGCTGGACCTGGCCGACCTCGCCCCCGTGCTCCACCCCAAGGTCAAGGCCCAGGCGCTGGACGACTGGCTGGCGCACTTCGACATCCACTGCGCCGTGCGGCACCAGGCCGCGGCCGACACGCTGGCCACGGCGGAGTTGCTGCAGCGGTTGTGGCCGGCGCTGCGGGCCGCCTGCCCGACACCGGACTTCCGCGCCGCGGTCAAGCTGGCGCGCCAGCGCCGCTGGCTGAGCCCCGCCAGCTGAGACCCACGCGAGCGGGAATGCCCGTAGCATCGGCCCGGTGGACGAGATCGCAAGCGCCATCGCAGCCCAGGGTTTCCGTCGCTGGTACGAGCGTCAGCTGGTGCGCTGCCACCTGCAGCTGCTGCTGCTGGTGCTGTGCCTGATGGGCCTGCTGGGCGCGCTGGAGGCCTTCGGCCAGGCCCGCCAGGAGGGCCGCCCCTGGTGGTTGATGGCGCTGTGCTTCGGACTGGCCGGGGTGCTGGGCATCGTGGCGTTGCGGCGCTACCTGTTCCTGCTGATGCGCGCCGAACACATCGCCAACCAGGCGCACTGCCCGGCCTGCAAGGCCTACGGGCGCTGGCGCCTGGAGCGCGGAGAACTTGCACCCTCCACCACCGACGGGCCGGCCCCCCTGCAGGCCTGTTGCCGGGTTTGCCCGGCACGCTGGCCGATCCACTACTGACTGGCCGGCATTTCAGTGGTTGATCCGGTTCACGCCGAGCGGATGCTGGGCTAGGCTCCCTGGACCACTTCGACTCGGAACCGTCGCCGAACATCCACGGCCGCCGGAGACCATGCGTTTCACCCAAACTGACGCTGGTGGGCCAGCCTGCCCCATGGTGCTGTCGCCGTGTCGAAGCGCCCAGGGCGAAGCCGCCGTTGCGGGGGGCGGGGGCAGCGGCCGTCGCCACCTGCGAGACCCGTTCTCCTGGGGCGCATCGATGGCGCTTCGTCTCGCACGCTTCAGCGGCTGGCTCGGCCTGCTCGTCGCGGGCGCCGCCGCCGCCGCCGAGCCGGCCCGGCTGCATGTCATCACCGACGACAACTACCCGCCCTATCTCTTCCGCGACGACTCCGGCGCCGCGACGGGCTACCTCGTCGACTACTGGAAGCTCTGGGAGCAGAAGACCGGCGTGCCGGTCACGCTGACGGCGACCACCTGGCAGGAGGCCCAGCGGCGGGTACTGGCCGGGGAGGCCGACGTCATCGACATGATCTACAAGACGCCGGCTCGCGAGCCGCTGTACGACTTCAGCGCGCCCTATGCGGACATGCCCGTCAACGTCTATGTCCACAAGTCGATCGCCGGCATTGCAGGCGTCAAGGAACTCAGGGGGTTCAGGATCGGGGTGCAATCGGGCGATGCCTGCGCCGAGCAACTCTCCCGGGAGGGCGTCACCAGCCAGGTGATCTACGCCAACTACGCCGAGTTGCTGGCAGGCGCCCAGCGCGCGGAGCACCGGATCTTCTGCCTGGACCAGTATCCCGCCGAGTTCTATCTGCACAAGCTGGGCCTGGAGGCCGAGTACCGGAAGGCCTTCACGCTCTATGCGGGCCAGTTCCGTCGTGCCACGCCCAAGGGCCAGGCGGACACGCTGGCGCTCGTCGAACGCGGAATGGCCCGCATCAGCGAGGCCGAACTTGCGGCCCTTGCCGACAAATGGTACGGCGCCGCAGCGCATGCGCACGGGCCCGAGTTCGATCCCCAGCTGATCCTGATGGGCGTTGGCGTGCTGGCGGCGGGCAGTGGCCTGGTATTGGTGTGGATCCTCCTGCTGCAGCGCCAGGTGGCGTCGCGCACGCGGGATCTCCAGCAGTCGAATGCCGCGCTGCAGTTGAGTCAAGCGCAACTCTCGACCAGCCTGACGCAGCTGTCCGACAGCCAGGAGCAGTTGCATCTGGCCCTGGAGGCGGCGCAGGCTGGCACCTGGTCCTGGAACTTCGCCACGCACGAGGACACCTGGTCCGACGAGGTCTGGCGACTGCTCGGGCTGGAGCGCGCGCCGCCCGCGAGCCGCGAGCTTTGGAAGGCCTCGATAGACGATCGGGACCTCGAGGCCACGGAAGCGGCAATCGCCCGGGCCATGGAAGCGCGGGCCGGTTTCGAGACCACCTGGCGGGTGCGCGGCTCTGGCCCGGATCGGCCTCGCTGGCTGCTGTCTCGCGGCAGGCCTCAGTTCGAAGCCGCCGGCACCCTGACGGGCTACACGGGCATCGTCATCGACATCACCGAGCGCCGTGCCTCCGAGGAAGCCAAGGACCTGTTCCTGCTGGCCTTCTTCAACAGCCCGGCCGGCAAGGTCGTTTCGCGCAAGGAGGACGGGCGTGTCGTCGAGGTCAACGAGGCCTTCTGTCGCCTCCTGGGCTTCCCACGGGGCGAGATCCTCGGCCGGCGATCCAGCGAGCTGGGCATCTGGAAGGACTACGCCGAGCGTGCGGCGTTGCTTGACGATCTGCAGCGAACCGGCATGTCGCGCAGCCGTGAGGTTCAGGCCAGGACACGCGAGGGCGAGCTCCGTTTCCTGCAGGTCACGACGCATCTGGCCGAGTTTCGCGGCGACACCTGCCTGTTTGCATCGGTCATCGACGTCTCCGAACAGGTGCAGGCACAGCAGGCCCGCGACAGGACGGAGGCACGGCTGCGCACGCTGGTCGACACGCTGCCCGACCTGGTCTGGCTGAAGGACCTCGATGGCAAGTACCTGGCCTGCAACCGGCGCTTCGAGCAGTTCTTCGGCGCCTGCGAGGCGGACATCATCGGCCGCACGGACGCCGACTTCGTCGATGGCGAGCTGGCCGCATCCTTCCGCAGGAACGACCAGGCTGCGCTGCAGGCCGGCGGACCGACCGTGAACGAGGAGGAGGTGGTGTTCGCGGATGACGGACACCGGGAATTGCTGCACACCGTCAAGACGCCGGTTCGCGACCCGTCGGGGGAGGTGCTGGGCGTGCTCGGCGTGGCTCGGGACATCACCGAACTGCGCCGGACCACTGTGGAACTGGAAGCCCACCGGCAACACCTGGAGGACATCGTCGAACAGCGCACGCGCGAGCTCGCGACCGAGCGGCGCCGACTGGACGACATCCTCCTGGGCACCGACGCCGGCACCTGGGAGGTCAATGTGCAGACCCGGCAGGCCAACTACAACGAGCGATGGGCCTCCATCGTCGGCCACACGCTGGCCTCACTCGCGCCGGTGGGCGTGGAGACGTGGACGAGGCTGGTGCATGCGGACGACCTGCCACGATGCCTGGAACTGGCGGAGCGCCACTTCGCAGGCAGCCTGCCGCTCTACGAATGCGAGATGCGCATGCAGCATCGAGACGGACACTGGGTCTGGGTGCAAGCCCGCGGCAAGGTCTCGAGCCGGACCCCCGACGGCCGGCCTGTGCTGATGAGCGGCACCGTCCTGGACATCAGCCAGCGCAAGGCCGCCGAGTTCGAACTGCGTCACGCCAAGGAGGCGGCCGAGGCGGCCTCCTTGGCCAAGGGCAGCTTCCTCGCGAACATGAGTCACGAGATCCGCACGCCGCTCAACGGCGTGCTCGGGCTGGCCCAGATCGGCTACCGGGACAGCGTGGGCCGCGGCAAGGCGCAGGAGACGTTTCGCCACATTCTGGACTCCGGCAAGGTGCTGCTGGCCATCGTCAATGACATCCTGGACTTCTCCAAGATCGAGGCCGGCAAGCTCGACATCGAGGACGTGCCTTTCGAGCCGGCGCTCGTCATCGATGACATCGTGCAGGGCGTGAGCGCCCCTGCGTCCGAGAAGGGCCTGCGCATCCGGGTCGACAAGGCCGGGCTGCCGCCCGCACTGCTCGGCGACCCGCTCCGGATCACGCAGGTGGTCTTCAACCTGTTGTCCAACGCGATCAAGTTCACCGAGCGCGGGGAGGTCCGTGTGAACGCGCAGGCGCTGGGGACCGAACTGCTGATCGAGGTGCACGACACCGGCATCGGCATCGCACCGGCGGTGCTGGACCGACTCTTCCAGCCCTTCGAGCAGGCCGATGGCAGCTTCAGCCGCCGATTCGGAGGCACCGGGCTGGGCCTGACCATCAGCCGCCGCCTGGCCGAGTTGATGGGCGGCACGTTGGGCGTGCGCAGCACGCCAGGGAAAGGCAGCACCTTCACGTTGCGCATGCCATTGCGCCTCACCGACCGGCCGGTACTGTCAGGCAGCAGGCCGCACCTCACCGGCACCCTTCGACTGGCCGGGCTTCGCCTGCTGGTGGCGGAAGACAATGCCGTCAACCAGATCGTGCTGGACGAGTTCCTGCGCTCCGAAGGCGCCGAAGTGGTCCTGGTCGAGAACGGGCGACAGGTGCTGGAGGCCGTCTCGAGGACCGACCGGCCTTTCGATGCCGTCCTGATGGACGTGCAGATGCCGGAAATGGACGGGCTGGAGGCCACAGCACTGCTCAGAGCGTCCTCCCCGGAGATTCCGGTCATCGGACAGACGGCGCACGCGCTCCAGGAGGAGATGGAGAAGTGCATGGCGGCGGGCATGGCAGCCACGGTTCAGAAGCCCATCGACCTGGAAATCCTGGTCTCCACGCTGCTGGAGCACTTGAGACCAACGAAGCCTCAGCCCGCCATTCAGGCCGCGCAGGCGAACGGCGCGGAGGTGCCCGAAGCGCCGGTCATCGACTGGACAGCCCTGCGCCGACGTTATGCGGCACGCCCCGAACTGGTCGGCACGCTGACCCGCCTGTTCGTCGAACAGCATGGCGAAGACGCCGCGACCCTGCGTGCGCTCCTGCGACAAGACGACCTCGGGGCCGTCGAGCGCCTGGCCCATGAACTGAAGGGTTCCACCGGCAGCGTGTTTGCGCGCGAGACAGAAGCGCTCGCCGACATGACCCTGACGCTGGCCAGGCAGAGAGCTCCGTCTGCCACGGCGGCCGCGGAGCGACTGGCCGCTGCGCTGGAGCGGGCGATCGAGGCGATGGGCCGGGGTGGTTGAGAACCGAGGGAGCCTCGTCGCGGCGACTCGGGTCGTGGTCAACGGCGGCGGTGGGTTCCGGCAAGCAGGTAGAGTTTGGGCGTCCAAGTACCTGGGAACGCCTTGAAACTCGCCACCTGGAACGTCAACTCGCTCGCCGTGCGGCTGCCGCAGGTGCTGGACTGGCTGGCTGCCAACCCCGTGGATGCGCTGGTGCTGCAGGAGACCAAGCTCACCGACGACAAGTTCCCGCACGCCGAGATCGAGGCCGCCGGCTATGCCGTTCACTTCCACGGTCAGAAGACGTACAACGGCGTGGCGCTGCTCAGCCGAGTGTCGTCCGTGGGCAGCGCGTTGGAGGTGGTGAAGAACATCCCCGGCTTCGCCGACGAGCAGGCCCGCGTGATCGCCGGCACGGTGGGCGGGGTGCGCACGATCGGCGGCTACTTCCCCAACGGCCAGGCCCCGGACAGCGACAAGTTCGTCTACAAGATGCGCTGGCTGGACGCGCTGCACGGCTGGGTGGCGGCCGAACTGGCGGTGCACCCGCGCCTGGTGCTGATGGGCGACTTCAACATCGCCCCGGAAGACCGGGACGTCCACGACCCCGTGGCCTGGGCCGGCCAGATCCACTGCACGCCCGAGGAGCGCGCGCAGTTCCAGCGCCTGCAGGCGTTGGGCCTGGTGGATGCCTTCCGGCTCTTCGAGCAGCCGCCCAGGAGCTGGAGCTGGTGGGACTACCGCAACCTGGCGTTCCGCAAGAACCAGGGGCTGCGTATCGACCACATCCTGGTGAGCCCGGCGCTGCAGCCCGAGGTCACGGCCTGCAGCATCGACAAGGGGCCGCGCAAGAACGAAAGGCCCAGCGACCACGCGCCCGTGGTGCTGAGCCTGGCGTGAGCACCGTGCGCGCTATTCCTTGGCGCCCAGCAGCTGCGGCTTGAGCGAGCTGTCAGCGGGCTTGTCGCCGAGCCAGATCTTCAGGATGGCGTTGTAGAAGGCCAGGTCGGGCAGCGGCTCGCTGATGGACTTGCCGTTGAGATGGATGTCCGTGCCCTTGCCCGGCACCCAGTCCACCATCAGCGCGTCGCCCTTCTTGAGGCCGCCGACGGCCTGGAAGACCTCGCCCAGCTTGACCGTCTGGCCGACGAACTTGCTCTTCTCGGCCTTGTCGGTGTTCGAGTTGATGCCGGTCAGGAAGGCCTGGCCGAAGTCCTCGCCGGACACGTCGCGCAGCATCACGATGCTGATGCGGCGCGGGCCCGCGGTGGCCAGCACGGCGTCGGTGCTCGTCTCCTTCTTGCCGAGGTACAGGCCCATGGCGTAGACCTTGAAGATCGCGCGTGTGCGGACCCCGGCGCCGTTGAGCTTCAGGTCCTGGCCGGCGACCTTGGCCGTGTCATCGAGCTTCACGCCGGCCACCTCGACGGCATGCGCCGGAAGGCTGGCCAAGGCGGTGGCCAGGGCGACGACGGCGAGGGCGATGCGGGTTTTCATGGCTTGTCTCCTTCCTGTTGGGGGCAGTCTGGGTGCGTTCAGGCGGCCGGTGCCAGCTGGAAGAGTCGCACGGTCCCTTCCAGCGTGGCGGCCTGCACCTTCAGCGATTCTGCGGCCGCCGCAGCCTGTTCCACCAGCGCCGCATTCTGCTGCGTCCCGTGGTCGATCTGTTCGATGCTGCGGTTCACCGACTCGATGCCCTGCTGCTGAGCCTGACTGGCGGCGGCGATCTCGCCGATGATGTCGGTGACGCGGCGCACGCTGGTGACCACGTCCTCCATGGTCGAACCGGCGCGGCCCACGAGCTCGGTACCGCGCTCGACCTCGTCCACCGAAACGCCGATCAGCTGCTTGATCTCGCGCGCCGCGGTGGCCGAGCGCTGCGCCAGCGTGCGCACTTCGCCGGCGACGACGGCAAAGCCGCGACCCTGCTCGCCGGCGCGCGCCGCTTCCACGGCGGCGTTGAGCGCCAGGATGTTGGTCTGGAAGGCGATGCCGTCGATGACGCCGATGATGTCCACCACCTTGCGGCTGGAGGCCTGGATCGAACCCATGGTCTGCACCACCTGGGCCACCACGTCGCCGCCGCTGGCGGCCACGCTGCTGGCCGAGCCGGCGAGGTCGCGCGCCTGGCGGGCGCTGTCGGCGTTGTGGCGCACCGTCTCGGTGAGCTGCTTGATGGCGGCGTTGGTCTGCTCCAGCGAAGCGGCCTGGGCCTCGGTGCGGGACGACAGGTCCTGGTTGCCGGTGGCGATCTGCATCGACGCCGACGCGATCGACTCGGTGCCCTGGCGCACGTCGCCGACGATGCCGCGCAGGCTCTCGTTCATGTCGTGCAGCGCACCCATCAGCTGGCCGGTTTCATCGCGCGTGCGCGCTTCGATGCGGCTGGAGAGGTCGCCGGCCGCCACCTTGCGCGCCACGTCGACGGCACGCGTCAGCGGCCGCGTGATGCTGCGCGTGACCCACCAGCCGACGAACATGCTGGCCCCGGTGGCAACGAGCGCCAGCGTCAGGATCAGCCAGCCGGTGCGCTCGGCCTGCACCGCGGACGCCGCGCCCGCGGCCTCCATGGCCGCGTGCTGGGTGGCGACGAACTTGTCCAGCGCGGCCAGGTACTTGGTCTGCACCGCACGCACGGAGAACAGGTACTTGAGCTGGGCCTCGTCCTTGCTGCCCTCGGCCACCAGCTTCACGAAGGCCGCCTGGGCCGGCACGAACTTGTCGCGCAGCGCCGCCACCTCCTTCAGCTGGGCCTGGGAAGCCTCGTCATCGACCTTCTGCGTGAAGGCGGCAAGCGTGGCCTCGTGGGCCTTCATCAGTTCCTCGACGCGCGCCAGTTCCTTCTTGACCTGGCCTTCGTCGGCCATGATGAGCACGCTCATCATGCTGCGCGACGCGTCGCCCACCTCGCCCTTGAGCTGGTTGGCCAGCACCGTGGTCGCGTAGCGGCGGCCGACGATGTCGCCGATCTCGGCGTTGAGGGTGCCGATGCGCACACGCGCCGCGGCCGCCATCACGAGGAACACGGTGATGACCAGCCCGAAGACGAGAGCCAGCCGGGTGCCGATGCGCAGGTGGGAGAGGTTCATGGCAGCGTGGGCCACGCCACCGGGCTGCAGGCATGCAGGCCACGTCGCGCGACAGGGTGTCCTTAAGAACCCCTTATCGGCCGCCGGCCGCCGCCGTTGCGTGCGGAAGTCACGCTCGCCCAGGCGCAAAGCGCAGGCTCAGTCGTCCAGCCCCAGTTCCTGGATCTTGCGCGTGATGGTGTTGCGCCCGATGCCCAGTCGCTGCGCCGCCTCGATGCGGCGCCCGCGCGTGAGCTCCAGCGCGGTGTGGATCAGGCAGCCTTCGAACTGCCGCGTCAACGCATCCCACACCTCGCGATCGCCGGCATCGAGCCGGCGGCGGGCCTCACGCTCCAGATCGGCCAGCCAGCCGGGCGCCGGGGCGACGAGCGGGGCCTCGGCACTCGGCATGACACCGGGCAGCGCCGCCCCGCCACCCCCGAAGGACGCCGGGACCGGATCCGCCAGGGAGGCCTGGCCCGGGGGCGCGGTGGACAGCAGTTCGGGCGGCAGGTCCTTGGCCTCCACCACCTGGGCCGGTGCCATCACCGTGAGCCAGTGGCACAGGTTCTCGAGCTGGCGCACGTTGCCGGGGAAGTCGAAGGCGGCCAGGCGGTCCAGCGCCGAGTCGGTGATGCGCTTAGCGTCCACGCCCAGCTCGCGCGCGCTCTTGCCGAGGAAGAAGCGCGTCAGCATGGGGATGTCCTCGCGCCGCTCGCGCAGCGCGGGCAGGCGCAGGCGGATGACGTTGAGGCGGTGGAACAGGTCTTCGCGGAAGGCGC
>CAZBUU010000025.1:0-30534 GCA_964495125.1 uncultured Rubrivivax sp. | reverse complement strand
ATCTTGCCGAAGGTGGCGATGTAGGTGACCACGGCCGTCATCACTTCCGCGATGGGCGGGCAGCCCGGCACCTTGACGATGGGCTTGTCGGTGATGACCTTGTCGATGGGCACGGCGGTCGTCGGGTTCGGCTTGGCGGCCTGCACGCAGCCCCAGCTGGCGCAGGAGCCCCAGGCGATGACGGCGGAGGCGTCCTTGGCCACGTGCTTGAGCTTCTCGACGAAGGGCTTGCCGCCCGGCAGGCAGAACATGCCGTCCTCGCCCAGCGGCGGGTTGCCTTCCACGGCCAGGATGTAGTTGCCCTTGTAGTCCTTCATCACCTGCTCGAGCGCGGCCTCGGCCTGGTGCCCGGCGGCGGCCATGATGGTGTCGTCGTAGTCCAGCGAGATCATCGACAGGATGACGTCCTTGGCCAGCGGGTGCGCGCTGCGGATGAAGCTCTCCGTGCAGCAGGTGCATTCCAGACCGTGCAGCCACAGCACCGGCGTTCGGGGCTTGGTTTCCAGGGCGTGCGCGATGCGCGGCGCAAAGGCGGGCGCCAGGCCCAGCGAAGCAGCCGTCAGGCTGCAGAACTTCAGGTAGCTGCGACGGGAGATGCCCTGGCGGCGCATCACCTCGTAGAAGGTCTCGGTCACGGAATGCCTCCTCGGTGGGGAAACGTGTTCGGCGGTCCCCAGCGGGAAGGGGCCGCTCTGTTGGGGGCGCAGTCTGCGCGCGGGTAGGGGTTGACAAGCGTGACGTAGATCAAACGCGGCTGCCGGTGCGCTTGTTTGCGCAAACGCAAGGCCGAAGGCGCGGCGGGCGGCACACTGGCTGTCAGCCCCGACCGAGAGAACAAGATGAACACCGTCGCTCCTGCCACCCTCCTGGAAGCGCTGGCCGCATCACCGCTGGCGCAGGACCTCAGCCCCGAACAGCTGCCCGTGCTGGCCGCCCGCATGTCGGAGGAGCGGCACGCCGCCGGCGCGGTGCTGGCCCGCGAAGGCACGAGCGACAGCAAGCTCTACGTCATCGTCGAAGGCACGCTGGGCATCATCAAGGCGCACGGCACGCCCGACCAGGCGCTGCTCGTCACGCTGGCCACCAACGACCTCGTGCACGAGCTCGGCTTCCTCGACGGCGCCGAGCGCTACGCCTCGCTGGTAGCGCGCACGCCGCTGCGCGTGCTGGTGCTGGAACGCGCGGCGCTGGAAGCGCTGGTCGATACGCACGCCCGCATCGCCTTCAGCGTCATGCGCGCCATCGTGCGCAAGGTGCACCGCGTGCAGGCGCAGCTGTCGGTGCAGGCCAGCGAGCTGACGAACTACATCGTCAAGCAGCACGGAAGATATTGAGGCCGCTGCCATGGGCGCCGCAGGCATCACCCTGCTGATGCTGGCCGGCTTCACCGGCTTCTCCATCCTGTGCTGGCGCCACCTGCGCCTGCTGCGCACGCTGGCCCCCGAGGTCCGCTGGGACCACCCGACCGAGCGGCTGAAGAGCGTGCTCGTCGAAGGCCTGATGCAGCGCCGCATGGTGCTGCGCGACTGGCGGCCGGGGCTCATGCACGCCGTCATCTTCCTCGGCTTCATGACGCTGCTGCTGCGCAAACTGCAGCTCATCGCCGTCGGCTACGTCGAGACCGCCACCTTCCCCGATCTCATCGGCGGCCCCTTCGCGGCGCTGAAGGACTTCGTCGAACTCGCCGTGCTGGTGGCCGTGGGCTACGCGCTGTGGCGGCGCCTGGTGCTGCGCCCGGCGCGGCTGGCGCAGCGCGGCGAGGCATACCTGGTGTTGGGGCTGATCGCCGCCATCATGGTCACCGACATCGCCTTCGACGCCTTCCGTTTCGCACGCCTGTCGGCCAGCGTGCCGGGCATCGCGCACGAGCAGGCCTGGGCCTTCGTCGGCGCGCCGCTGGGCCAGTGGGCGGCCACGCTGAGCCCGGGCGTGCAGGCCTTCGGCTACGCCGCCTCGTACTGGGTTCAGATGGCGGTGGTGTTCAGCTTCCTGGTGCTGCTGCCGGTGGGCGAGCACTTCCACATCGTCACCGCCCTGCCCGCGCTCTTCTTCCGCCGCGGCGCGCCGGCGCGCGTGGTGCCGGCGGTGGACATGGAAAAACTCATGGCCGCCGAGGACGAGGCCGACATGAAGGCCGGTGCCCACACGGCGCGCGACCTCACCTGGAAGGAAGGGCTGGACACGCTGACCTGCACGCAGTGCGGGCGCTGCACCGAGGCCTGCCCCACGGCCCAGACCGGCAAGCCGCTGGCCGTGCCGGCCGTCAACCACGCGCTGCGCACGCACCTGGAAGCGCAGCGCGAAGCGCTGGAGGGAACGGCCGAGCTGCCGCCGCTCATGGGCGAGGTCATCGCCGAAGACACCCTGTGGGCCTGCACCACCTGCGGCTTCTGCGAAGCCGCCTGCCCCATCCAGCTGGAACACCTGCCGCGCTTCATGCGCCTGCGCCAGCGCCGCGTGATGATCGACGGCGAGTTCCCGCACGAAGCCAAGCGCGTGTTCGAGGCCTGGGAATCGCAGGGCAACGCCTGGGGCCTGCCGTCGCAGCAGCGCGCCGACTGGGCCCAGGGCCTCGGCCTGCCGGAGGTGCAGGGCGCCGAAGACCTGAAGGACATCGACTATCTCTTCTACGTCGGCTCGGCCATGAGCTACGACCCGCGCGGTCAGAAGATCGCGCGTGCCTTCGTCGCCGTGGCCCTGGCGGCCGGCGTGCGCCTGGGCCTGCTGGGCGCCGCCGAAGGCAGCACCGGCGAATGCGCGCGGCGACTGGGCAACGAGATGCTGTTCCAGCAGTTGGCCACGGCGCTGGGCGAAACACTCGCCGGCCTGGGTGCGGTGCGCATCGTCACCGCCGACCCGCACGCGCTGAACGCGCTGCGCCACGAGGTGCCGGCCTTCGCACCGGCCGGCACGGCGCCCTGGGAGGTCTTCCACCACACGGCGCTCATCGCGCAGTGGCTGGGCGAAGGCCGGCTCAAGCCGCGGCGGGCACTCTCGCGCGTGGTCTTCCACGACCCCTGCTACCTGGGCCGCCACAACGGCGAGTACGAGGCGCCGCGCCAGGTGCTGGCCGCGCTCAGCACCGACACCCCGCTGGAGTTCGCGCAGAACCGCGAGGCCGCCATGTGCTGCGGCGCCGGTGGCGGGCGCATGTGGCTGGAAGAGACGCTGGGCACACGCATCAACGTGCTGCGCGCCGAGCAGGCGCTGGCCACGCAGCCCCAGGTGGTAGCCACCGGCTGCCCCTACTGCGCGGTGATGATGGGCGACGGCCTGGCTGCGGCCAGCAGCACGGAGCCCGTGCCCACACGCGACATCGCGGAGTTGGTGGCGGAGGCGCTATGACTTCCCCCGACCGCGCCATCGCCCTCGTGCTGCAGGCCGAGGCCGATGCGCGGCGGGCCATCGCGGCCGCCGAAGCCGCGGGCGCGGCCTTGAAGGAGGTGGCGCGCCTGGAAGCCCACGCACGCCGCGAACGCACCGACCAGCGCTTGCGCGCCCTCGTCGCCGCCTTCGAGCGCGACACCGCCATGAAGACCGCCGCGCTGGACGCCGAAGCCGCTGGCCTGGTGCGGCATGAGGCCCCCGGCGAGCAGGCGCTGGTCGAACTGCACCGCGCCGTGGCGAAGCTGGCGCAGGCCATGGTGACGGGGCCGCCATGATCCCCTGCGGCAGCCTGCCCTTCGCCACGGCGCGGCTCGCCGCACGCCATGGCCAGCGGCCGGATGCCGCGGCCTGGCAGCGCATCGAAGGGCTGCGCGACTTCGGCGCCGCGCTGGAAGAAGCACGCCGCGGGGCGCTGCAAGCCTGGCTGCTGGGCCTCACGCCCGAGAGCACGCCGGCCGAGGTGGAGACGGCGCTGCGCGCGCAGGCGCGCGCCACCGTGGACGAAGCCGCCGCCTGGGTCGGCCCGGCCTGGTGCGCCGCCGTGCGCTGGTGCGCCGTGCTGCCCGACCTGCCCCCGCTGCAGCACCTGCTGCGCGGCGGCACGCCACCGGCCTGGATGCACGACGACCCGCGCTGGCAGGCGCTGGCCGCCGCCGAAGCCGGCACGCAGGCCACGCTGCTGGCCGCCGGCGACTGGGCGCCGCTGGCCGCCACCGCGCCCGACGCTCTGCCGCTGGCCTGGTGCACGCACTGGCGGCGCCTGTGGCCACGCCGCGCCTTCGCCGACGACGAAGCGCTGGAGCGCCTGGCACGGCTGCTGCGCGACGAAGCCGCGGCCTTCGCATCGGCCGGCCCGGGCAGCGGCCGCGCCCGGCGCGACGCCCTGCGCGAGCGGCTGCGGCCCTGGCTGCGCGGCGCCATGCTGGAGCCGGCCGGCGTCTTCGCCCAGCTGGCGCTCACCGCGCTGGACCTGGAACGCCTGCGCGGCGAACTGCTGCGCCGCGCCTGGTTCCCCTACGGCCTGCCGCCCACCGGAGCCGGATGATGCTGCGCCCGCGCCCGGCACGGTGGTTCGAGATCCTCGCCGCGCGCGACGATGCGACGCTGGTGCTGGAAGCGCTGGCGCGCACCGGGGCGGTGGAACTGGAGGCCCGCACGCCTGCGGCGCTGCCGGCGTCCTGGGCCGCGCTGGCGCCGCTGCTGGCGCAGGCCGCCGAGATCGAGTCGCGCTGCCGCGCCTTCTGGCCGGCGCCGGAGCGCTGCGAGCCTTCGAGCTTCCCCGAGCCGCCGGGGGCCACGCTGCAGCGCTGCCTGGCCACCCTGCAGGCCTGGTGGCAGGACGCCGAGCCCGCCATCCGTGCGCTGCAGGCCGACGAGGCCGAACGTGCCGAACTGCAGCTGTGGCAACGCGCGCTGGCTGCGCTGCCGGCGGGCGTCGAGTGGCAGGCCCTGCTCGAAGCCGGGCCCTGGCTGGGCGTGCGGCTGCTCGTGATGCCGGCGGCGTCGGCCGGCGCCGCCCCGCCCTGGGCCACGCTGCCCGGCCTGGTGGCCACGCCGTTGGCCGTGCCCGGGCCGCAGGCCCTGGTGCTGGTGGTGGGCCCGCCCGACGCGCTGCTGGCGCTGGCGCAGGCCGCGACGCTGGACCAGGGCAGCCTGCACGCGCTGCCCGCCCGGCTGGACGAGGCCCGGGCCTCCGAACTGGCGGCACGCATCGCCGCGCACCGCGCCACCCTGGCGGCGCTGAACGAAAGCCATGCGCTGGCGCGCGCCATCGGCGATGCGCACCGGCTGCAGTGGCTGCTGCACAACGTGCACGCGCTGGAGTCGGGCGAGTGGCTGTGCTGGATCACCGGCTGGTCCAGCGACGCCCGCGGCCGCACGCTGACGCGGGCGCTGGCGGCCAGCGGTGCGCGCGCGCTGCTGCACTTCGCGCCGCCGCCGGCGGGCGCGCAGGCGCCGCTGCTGCTGGACAACCCGCCCTGGGCGCGGCCCTTCGAGATCTTCGCCAAGGCGCTGGGCACGCCCGCCGCGGACGAGGCCGACCCCAGCCCCGTGCTGGCGGTCGCCGTGCCACTCATGTTCGGCTATATGTTTGGTGACGTGGGCCAGGGCCTGGTCATCGCGGCCGGTGGCTTCGTTCTGCGCCGTCGCTTCGCGGTGGCCCGGCTGTTGATGGTGGGCGGCGTGGCCGCGGCCTTCTTCGGCGCGCTCTTCGGCAGCGTGTTCAGCCTGCACGGCCTGTTGCACGCGCTATGGCTGCACCCGCTGGACGCGCCGCTGGCCGTGCTGGCCGCGCCCCTGGTCTTCGGCGCCGCGCTGCTGACGCTGGGCCTGGGCCTGGACGCGCTGGCGGCGCACTGGCGCGGCGAGTTCGGCCGCTGGTGCCTGACGGACGCCGCCGTGGTGTTGGGCTACGGCGCGCTGCTGTCGGCGTTCTGGTGGGCGCCGGGGCCTTGGGTGGCGGCGGCGGCGCTGGCCTGGTTCTGCATCGGCCATGGCCTGGTGGCGCGTCGCGTGGGCGCGGCTTTCGGCGCCCTGGGCGAAGCGCTGGAAAAGACGGTGCAGCTGGGCATCCACACACTCTCGTTCGCGCGCGTGGGCGCCTTCGCGCTGGCGCATGCGGGGCTGTCCTCGGCGCTGGTGGCGCTGATGGACGCCGCCGACAGCGGCCCGGCCAAGGCCCTGGTGCTGGTGCTGGGCAACGTGCTGGTCATCGTGCTGGAGGCGATGGTGGTGTCGATCCAGACCACGCGCCTGGTGCTCTTCGAGTTCTTCACGCGTTTCATGCAAGGCCGCGGGCGCGCCTTCCGGCCCCTGCCCGCACCGCCCTTCACCGCCGGACCGGGATCACTGGAGACATGACATGAGCGACTGGGTTTTCATCGCCGCCGCCGCAGCCACCGGGCTGGGCACCTTGGGCGCTGGCTTCGCCGTGGCACGCGTGGGCGTGGCGGCGGTGGGCGCGCTGGCCGAGAAGCCCGAACTCTTCGGCCGTCTGCTCATCTTCATCGGCCTGGCCGAGGGCATCGCCATCTACGGCCTCATCGTGTCCATCCTGATGCTCAACCGGGCCGGGTAGCACCGTGGCCGGCGTCGTCCATCTCGGCGACGAACGCAGCGCGGCGGGCCTGCGCCTGGCCGGCGTCAGCACCTGGGTGCCGGCTGCCGGCACCGAGGCCGAGGCGCTGGCCCGTGCGCGCCAGAGTGCCGCGCTGGTGCTGCTGGACGCCGGCGTCGCCGCGCGGCTGCCGCCGGCGCTGCTGCGCGAGGCGGCCGCCGCGCTGTCGCCCTTGCTGCTGGTGCTGCCGGGCGTGGACGGGCGCGTCCCCGTGCCCGACCTCGCCGAGCGCCTGCGGCAACAACTGGGGTTGTCGGCATGAATGCTCCACCGGACACCGTCGAACGCCCGCTGCAGGCCTTGCTGGCCCTGCTCGAAGCCGAACGGCGCACGGCCTGCGACCGTCTTCTGGCCGAAGCGCGTGCCGAGGCGGCGGCGCTGCGCGCGCGCTCGCGCGCCGAGGCGCTGGCCCGCGTGCGCGAGGCCTTCGCCGAACAGCGCCAGCGCCGCGACGAGCGCCTGGCCGCCGCGCAGGCGCGGCTGGCGACGCAGCGCCGCCTGCACGCCCAGCAGCACACGGCCGCGCTGCTGGCGCTGGCGCTGCAGCAGCTGCCGCAGGAACTGCGCGCGCTGTGGGCCGTGCCGGCCACGCGGCTGGCCTGGGCGCAGGCCACGCTGGCCGGCGCGCGAGCCCAGCTGCCGGCCGGCGGCTGGCTGCTGCGCCACGCGCCCGGGCTCACGGCGGAAGAGCGCGCAGCGCTGGCCGAAGACGGCCTGCGTTTCGAGGAAGACGCGGCGCTCGAAGCCGGCCTGCGCGTGGAGGCCGGCTCCAACGTCGTCGACGGCTCGCTGGCCGGGCTGATGGCCGGCCGCGCCGAGTTCGAAGCCCGCCTCCTTCGTTCCCTGGAAAGCCCGTCATGAGTACCGCCACCGTCCGCTGGATCGCCGGCCCCGTGCTGCATGCACAGAAGCATGGCCCCTTCGCGCTGCGCGAGGCCGTGGGCGTGGGCCCGCAGGGGCTGCTGGGCGAAGTGGTGCGCATCCAGGGCGACCAGCTCGTGGTGCAGGTCTACGAAGACACCACCGGCCTGCGCCCCGGTACCACGGTGCAGGGGCGCGGGCAGCCGCTGGCCATCCGCCTCGGGCCCGGGCTGCTGGGGCGCATCTTCGACGGCCTGCTGCGCCCGCTGCCGGGCACGGGCGACGCCTTCGTGCAGGCCGGCCACGGCCAGGCCGACGCGCGGCGCTGGCGCTTCACGCCGGCCTTCCGCGAAGGCGACAGCGTCACGCCCGGCGCGATCCTTGGCGAAGTGACGCCGGACGAAGGCGAGGGCCGTGCGCAGCGCTGCCTGCTGCCGCCCGACGCGCAAGGTACGGTGACGCTGGCCGCACCGGCGGGCCTGTACCGCGACGACGAGACCGTGCTCGTGCTGCGCACGCCCGCCGGCACGCGGCGCGAGATCACGCTGGCCCACCCCTGGCCCGTGCGCCAGCCGCGGCCCGTGGCGCGCCGACTGCCGGCCGGCGCACCGCTGGTGACGGGGCAGCGCATCCTGGACAGCCTGTTCCCGGTGGCGCGCGGCGGCAAGGCCGCCATCCCGGGCGGCTTCGGCACCGGCAAGACGGTGCTGCTGGAATCGCTGGCCAAGGGCTGCGACGCCGACGTCATCGTCTACCTCGGCTGCGGCGAGCGCGGCAACGAGATGGCCGGCCTGCTGGACGAGTTCCCGACGCTGGACGACCCGCGCACCGGCCGCGCCCTGATGGAGCGCACGGTGGTCATCGCCAACACCAGCAACATGCCGGTGGCCGCGCGCGAGGCCAGCATCTACTGCGCCGCCACCGTGGCCGAGTACTTCCGCGACCAGGGCCTGCACGTGGCGCTGATGGCCGACAGCACCAGCCGCTGGGCCGAAGCGCTGCGCGAAGTCTCCGGCCGCTTCGGCGAGTTGCCCGGCGAGGGCGGCTACCCGGCCTACCTGGCCAGCCGCATCGCCGACTTCTACGAGCGCGCCGCCGTGGTGGACACCCTGTCCGGCGCGCTCGGCTCGGTCAGCATCATGGGCGCCATCAGCCCGCCCTCGGGCGACTTCAGCGAGCCCGTCACCAGCCACACCAAGCGCTACGTGAAGGCCTTCTGGGCGCTGGACGTGAAACGCGCACAGGCCCGTTTCTACCCCGCCGTGCACCCGCTGCAGAGCTATGCCGAGGACGCCGGCGACTTCGCGCCCTGGTGGGCCGGCCAGGGCAACGCCGACTGGGCTGCGCTGCGCCGCCGCTTCCTCACGCTGCTGGACGAACAGGCGCGGCTGGAACGCATGGCGCGCATCGTCGGCAAGGACGCGCTGCCGGCGCGCCAGCAGCTGACGCTGCTGTGCGCCGAGCTGGTGGGCGAGGCCTTCCTGCGCCAGAGCGCCTTCAGCGAGGTCGACCGCGTCTGCAGCCCGCAGCGCCAGGCGGCGATGATGAAGCTGCTGGCGCGCTTCATCGTGCTGGCCGAGGCTGCGCAGGCGAACGGCACCCCGCCCGACGCGCTGGCCGCGCTGCCGGTGATGCGCGCCCTGCAACGCATGGGCGAGGACATCGGCAACGAGGATCTGCCGCGATTCGGCGAACTGGCGGCACGGCTGGAGCGCGAGTTCGCGCCACTGTTGCCGGCAGCCGCCACCACCACCCATTCGGAGGCCGCCGATGCGACTGACCGCTGAACGCGCCGCCACGAAGCTGGAAGGCCCGCTGCTGTTCCTGAAGCGCACGCTGGACGTGGGCCTGGGCGACGCGGTGGAAGTCAGCGGCGTGGACGACCGCACGCGCCTGGGCCGCGTCGCCGCGCTGGACGACGAGGCCATGACCATCGAGGTGCTGGAGGCCACCGCCGGGCTGAACCTGGAAAACACCGTCGTGCGCTTCCTGGGCGAGCCGCTGAAGTTCGACGTCGGCCCCGGGCTGCTGGGCCGCGTGTTCGACGGCGTGGGCCGTGTCGTGGACGGCGGCCCGCCCGTGGCCGCACACCGCCGCGTGGCCATCGACGGCCTGCCCATGAACCCGGTGGCACGCGCGTTGCCGCGCGACTTCATCGAAACGGGCGTCAGCAGCATCGACCTGCTGAACAGCCTGGTGCGCGGGCAGAAGCTGCCCCTCTTCAGCGGCGGCGGGCTGCCGCACGACCGGCTGGCCGTGCAGATCGCCAGCCACGCACGGCTGCGCCACGACAGCCAGGACGGCTTCGCCATCGTCTTCGCCGGCATCGGCGTGCCCTTCGACAGCGCCGAGTTCTTCCGCCGCAGCCTGGAGCAGGCCGGCGCGCTGGAACGCACGGCGCTGTTCCTCAACCTGGCCAGCGACAGCAGCACGCAGCGCCTGCTGACGCCACGCTTCGCGCTCAGTGCCGCCGAGTACCTGGCCTTCGAATGCGGCAAGCATGTGCTGGTGATCCTCACCGACATGACGAACTACTGCGAGGCGTTGCGCGAGGTGTCGTCCAGCAAGGGCGAGATCCCGGCGCGCAAGGGCTTCCCCGGCACCATGTACAGCGACCTGGCCACGCTGTTCGAACGCGCCGGCTGCCTGCGCGGCCGCGCCGGCACGCTGACGCAGTTGCCCATCCTCACCATGCCGGCCGACGACATCGGCCACCCCATTCCCGACCTCACGGGCTACATCACCGAAGGCCAGATCGTGCTCAGCCGCGAGCTGGACCGTCGCGGCATCTACCCGCCCATCAACGTGCTGCCCAGTCTTTCGCGCCTGATGAAGGACGGCACCGGCAAGCACTACACCGACCCCGACCACCCGGGCCTGGCGAGCCAGCTCTACGCCGCGTACGCGCGCGCCGCGCAGGCCCGCGTGCTGGCCAGCGTGGTGGGCGAGGACGGCCTGGCCGACACCGACCGCCGCTACCTGCGCTTCGGCGAGGCCTTCGAGCGGCAACTGGTGCACCAGGACACGCCGCGTGCGCTGGAGGACAGTTTCGCGCTCGGCTGGCGGCTGCTGGCCGGCTTGCCACTGGCCGAGCTGACGCGGTTGTCGGATGCGCAGATCGCACAACACCTGGAGGCGCCTGAACCACACTGATCCACCTCAACTTCTGGCGTGTGAAGTCTTGATGCCCGACATGACGCGATATGTCGCGAAGTTCATAGTGGGCGGCACGTTCCCGGCCTCTCGGCGACACGATCGCCGCAGCGGCCGGGGGGAATTCAAGCCCCACCGAGGAGATGAGCCATGTCGAGAACATTCCAACCCACCCTGGCCACCGTGGCCGCCGCGCTGGCCCTGGCCGCCTGCACCGCCGTGCCGGACGCACCGCCGCCCTTCACGCTGGTGGCCGTGAAGGCCGCATCCGCACCGAACCTCGCCGCCGGCGCCAGCGACCCCGTGTGGGCCCAGGCCCCGGCGCTGAAGGTCACGCTCAACGGCGGCGCGAACTTCGCCGGCGGCAAGGGCGAAACCACCGGCACGCTGAAGGCGGCGTACTTCGGCGACACCGTGTACTTCCTGGTGCAGTACCAGGACCCGACGGACTCGCGCCGCCGCGGCCCGTACCAGAAGCAGGCCGATGGCAGCTGGAAGAAGCTGAAGGACCCGGCCGACAAGGGCGGCGACGACAACGTCTACTACGAAGACAAGTGGGCCATGATCTGGCCGATCGGCAACTCCATCCCGAACTTCGACAAGCGCGGCTGCGCGGTGGCATGCCACCTCGGCGAAGGCAAGCCCTACGGCAACAAGTACACGCGCGAAGCCGGCCACCTGGGCGACATCTGGCACATGAAGGGCAGCCGCACGGCGGCCTTCGGCCTGGTGGACGACCAGTACCTGGACCACACGCGCTACGACCCGAAGACCAACCCGAACGCCGGCCGCAA
The DNA here is from genome assembly GCA_964495125.1 of uncultured Rubrivivax sp. Taxonomy (GTDB): domain Bacteria; phylum Pseudomonadota; class Gammaproteobacteria; order Burkholderiales; family Burkholderiaceae_C; genus Rubrivivax. The sequence continues at coordinate 19,221 of CAZBUU010000025.1, read as the reverse complement.
GAACGAGCCGGGGGGCCCTGACTACACCGCCATTCCGATGGAAAACGGCCTGCCCAAGTTCATGGCCCGCGACGGCAAGCCGCTGAACGCCGGTGGCACGCCCTACATCCGGGACGGCGAGCAGGTGCCCTTCGACGACAAGCGCTTCAAGGCCGGCGACGAGGTGGCCTCGTACATCGCTCATCAGCTCAAGGGCGACCGCGCCGACGTGCGACTGACCTACAGCTGGAGCAACGGCGTCCACACTTCGATGGTGGCGCGCAAGCTCGTCACGGGCAGCAAGTTCGACGTGCAGTTCAGCGACTTGGGCGGCAAGTACCTGTTCGGCTTCGCGGCCTTCGACAACGCGCAGGTGCAGCACGCGGTGATGGACGAACCGATGACGCTGGTGTTCGCGAAGTAGCACGGCCGGGGCGGGTGGCACTTCCATGAGCGACGCCAGTCCCACCCGCAGCGCCGTCGTCGAGCTGAAGGACGAGCGCCGTGCCATGCACGAGGGCTACGTCTTCCTGGACGAGAAGTGCCTGCTGCTGGCCGGGGAGATCCTGCGCCAGCTGGCGCTGCACGCCGACCTGCAGCGGGCCCTCGCGGCGCACCACGCCGCCGCGCTGCAGGCGCTGCAGGCGGCGGTGGCGCGCCACGGGCTGCACGGGCTGCAGGTGGCGCCGGCACCGGCCGGCGAAGGCTGGCAGCTGGCGCTGGAGCCCAGCATGCTGATGGGCGTGAGGCTGCAGAGTGCGACGCTGACGGGCCAGGCCGGTGAGCTGCCGGCTGCCGCCGAAGGCTCGCCCGAACTCGCCGCCTGTCGCGAGGCCTTTGCGGCCTTGCTGGCCGCCTGCGCCCCGCTGGCCGCGGTGGCCGGCAACCTGGAACGCCTGTCGGCCGAGTACCGCAAGGCCGTGCGCCGCGCGCGCGCCCTGCAGGACGTGATGCTGCCCGAACTGGACGGCACGATCCGCGAGTTCGAAGGCCGGCTCGAGGAGATGGAACAGGAAGAGGCGGTGGCGATCCGCTGCGGCGGATCGCACTGAAGCCCGGGCCGGCGGCTCAGCCGCCGTTGCGCACCAGCGGCGGCACGTCGGCCTGCGGCGCGTGGCAAGTCATGCAGTTGTACTGCTTGCCACTGAGCGCGCGCACGCCCGCCGCTTCCACGTAGTGGCTGGCCGGCGCCGGCCGCGCCTTGCCCGCTGCCACCGGCTTGCCGATGTTCTGCGGCTTGTCGTGGCACTCCAGGCAGTCGTTCTTCTTCAGCGTGATGGGCAGGTGCTCGTCGACGGCGTGGCTGATGGTGGGCGGCTCGGGCGCCCCGGGGCGGGCCGGCGTCACCGGAGCGTCGGCGAAGGTGAACGGGGCCGGCGTGACGGTGGCGAAGACGCTGCTGCGACGCAGGCCGATGTCACGGTCCTCGATGGGCGACACCATGCCGGCGCAGCCGGCCAGCAGCACCGCCAGCGCGGCGAAGGTCTTGGTGAAGGTCATGGTGCGGTTCCTCCGGAGGGGGTGGCCTGCGGCACGCGCGGTGCCGGGCGCAAGGCAAAACGCAAGGCGGATTCGGGGCACACGGCGATGCAGCGCGCGCAGCGCGTGCAGGCGCCGCCACGCACCGCGCCGTCGCGGGCGATGTCGTCGAAATGCAGCACGCGCGGCTCGGGGCAGGCCTTCACGCAGTCACCGCAGCGCGTGCAGGCGGCGTCGTCGAAGGCCAGCTTGAGCAGGCCGCGGCGGTGGCCCACCAGCGACCAGAACGCGCCCAGCGGACACAGGTGGCCGCACCAGCCGCGGTGCTGCACGAAGGTGTCCAACAGCAGGATGCCGCCGGCGGCCACGAGGCCCCAGCCGGCGCCGTAGAGCAGCTCGCGCGGCAGCGCGGCCACCGGACTGAAGGCCTCGAAGGCCGGCACGCCGGCCAGCAGCGAGACGCCCAGCGCCAGCGCCAGCACCCACAAGCGCGTGGAAGGCGGCAGGCGCAGCAGGTCGGTGGTGCTGCCGAAGCCCAGCCGCGTGCGCAGCAGCGCGGCGGTGTCGGTCACGGCATTCATCGGGCACACCCAGGCACAGAACACGCGCCCGCCCAGCAGGGCGTAGAAGGCGGTGGTGAGCGCGGCGCCCAACAGCAGTTCGGTGGCCAGTTGGTGGCGCGCCGCCAGCAGCTGCAGCGCCGCGAAGGGGTCGGCCAGCGGCAGCACGCCGGCCAGCTCGGCCGCCGAGAGGTTGCCCGCCAGCAGCGGCCGCCCCGCCACGGTGAAGCCCCAATGCAGCGTGCCGTAGAAGGCCAGCAGCACCATGGCCTGCACGGCGCGCCGCGCCAGGCCGAAGCGGGCCGCGTGCAGCTGCGCGCGCAGGCCGCTGGGCGGGGGCAGGTGGCGCACGGCGCGGCTCATGGCTTCGTGGGCTGGTTGAGCCAGTCCTGCGCCGCCGGGCCGGGTGCCGCGGCCGGCGCCGCGGGCCGCGCATCTTCGGCCTCCCCCTGCAGCCGGTAGTGGCTGCCGATGCGCCCGGCCACGCGCGTCGGGTCCTGCACGCGGATGGCCGCCACCTCGGTGGGACAGCGCGCTTCGCACAGGCCGCAGCCGGTGCAGGCTTCGGCATGCACCACGGGCACGAACATGGCGTGGCGGCTGGTCTGGCGCGGCTGCGTCGTCAGCGTGATGGCCTGGCCCGACACCGGGCAGACGCGGAAGCAGACCTCGCAGCGCAGGCCCTGCCAGGACAGGCAGGCGGCCTCGTCGATGACGGCCAGGCCCATGCGCGCGCGCTTCACGTCGGTCAGCGCAGGGTCCAGCGCCGCACTGGGGCAGGCGCGCACGCAGGGCAGGTCTTCGCACATGCGGCAGGGCTCCTGCCGCGGCGCGAAGGCCGGCAGCCCGGCGCCGGCGGCCGCACCGCCGCGCTCCAGCTGCAGCGTGGCGTAGGGGCAGGCCTTCACGCACTGGCCGCAGCGGATGCAACGCGCCAGGAAGTCCTCGCCCGCGCCCGGCGGCCGCAGCGGCGCCGCAGCCTGCGCCTGCGGCTTCAGCAGCGCGGTCCACAGCAGCCCGCCGCAGGCCGCGGCGGCCACGCCCTGCGCTGCGCTGCGGTGGAAGCCGCGACGGTCCATCTCAAGCCCTGGTGACCTTGACGGCGCACTTCTTGAAGTCGGGCTCGCGCGAGATCGGGTCCAGCGCGTCCAGCACCAGCTTGTTGACGAGGATGTTCTCGTCGAAGAAGGCCATCGACACGGTGCCGCGCGGCACCTTGTTGCGCCCTGCGGTGTCCACCACGATCTGCACCTTGCCGCGGCGCGACTCCACCACGGCCAGGTCATTGCGCTTGAGCCCGCGCGCCTTGGCGTCGGCGGCGTGCATGTACATCACCGCCGCCGGCTGCGAGCGGTGCAGTTCGGGCACGCGGCGCGTCATGCTGCCGGTGTGCCAGTGCTCCAGCACGCGGCCGGTGGTGAGCCAGAGGTCGTAGTTCGCGTCGGGCTGCTCCACCGGCGCGGCATAGGGGCGGAAGAAGATCTTGGCCTTGCCTGGGAAGGCGGTGGGCTTGGGCTCGGTCACCGCGTCCAGCGTGCCGGTGGGCAGGGCCTTGAAGGCGGCGCCGTAGAAGTTGAAGCCCTCGCCCTTCTTCACGTAGGGGTCGTTGCCCTCGCTGAAGCGCCACTTGGTTTCCTGCCAGCGGCCGTCGGGCTGCTGCATCACCGGCCAGCGCAGGCCGCGCACCTTGTCGCCGTAGTACACGTCGAAGGGCGCCAGGTCGTGCTGGTAGCCCACCGTGAACTGGCGGTACTCGTTGAACAGCGCCTTCTCGGGGAACCAGGCCTCGCCCAGCGCCTTGACCGTGCTGTTGGCATGACCCTGCGCCACCGGGTCGGGCCAGGCCACGGCCTTGTTGGCCTTGGTGGCGAAGAGCACGTCGTACAGCGTGGCGTCGGGCCCGTAGCCCAGCTTGGCGGCTTCGTCCAGCACGCTGGGCAGCTTGTTGTCGGCGAAGCCGTCGGCCTTCAGGCCCGGCAGCGGCATCTCGCCCCACACTTCCTTGATGCGGAAGCGCTTGGCGAACTCCAGCATCATCCAGACGTCGGTGCGCGCCTGGCCCGGCGGGTCCACCTGCTGGCGCCAGGCCTGCGTGCGGCGCTCGGCGTTGCCGTACAGGCCCCACTTCTCCAGCATGTAGGCGGCCGGCAGGATGAGGTCGGCCACCTTGCCGCTGATGGTGGGGTAGATGTCGGCGACGACGACGAAGTTGTCCTTCTCGCGCGCCGCACGGTTCCAGTGGTTGGCGTTGGGGCTGCTCTGGAAGGGGTTGGTCACCTGCACCCACAGGAAGCCCACGCTGCCGTCTTCCAGGCCGCGCAGGATGCCGATGTGGTCGGCCCCCACCTTGGGGTTCAGCGTCTTGCCGGGCAGGCCCCAGAGCTTCTCGGCGCGGGCACGGTGCGCGGGGTTGTCCACCACCATGTCGGCCGGCAGGCGGTGCGCGAAGGTGCCCACCTCGCGCGCGGTGCCGCAGGCGCTGGGCTGGCCGGTGAGCGAGAAGGCACCGTTGCCCGGGATGCCGTGCTTGCCCAGCAGCAGGTGCAGCGCGTAGAGCTGCGTGTTCACCCACACGCCGCGCTGGTGCTGGTTCACGCCCATGGTCCAGCAGGTGAGGATGTTGCGCGCCTTGTCGCAGTACAGGTCAGCCAGCTGCACGAGCTTGGCCTTGAAGGCGGCCAGGGGTTCGTCGGGGTCGCCCTTGCAGAGCTCGGCCGTGAAGTCCAGCGTGTAGGGCTCGATGCCCCGCTTGTACTCGTCGAAGCCGATCAGCCAGTGGCGGCCGGCGCCGCCGCGGTCCTTCTGCGCCACCTTGGCGCCGGCCGTGCGGCGCTGGCCCACCGCCTCGTGGCGGTCGAGCACGATCTCCATCTCCTTGGCCACGGTGTCGCGCTCGGCGGGGTCGGCGAACTTCGTGCTGTCGCGCATGCCGTAGCCGATGTCGGTGGCACCGGCGCAGAACACGCAGTGCTTCTGCACGAACTCGGTGTTCACCGCGCCGCGCGCCACGATCTCGCGCGCCAGGTAGTTCAAGAGCGCCAGGTCGGTGCTGGGCTTGATGACGATGTCGACGTCGGAGAAGTCCGAGGTGAGGTTGGTGTAGGTGGTGATGTTGAAGATGCGCGTGGGCTTGTGGCCCAGCTTGCGGTCCGTCACGCGGCTCCACAGCACCGGGTGCGCCTCGGCCGGGTTGGCGCCGATGAGCACGAAGCTGTCGGCGAGTTCGATGTCGTCGTACACGTTGGCCGGCTCGTCGATGCCGAACACCTGCATGAAGCCCACCACCGCGCTGGCCATGCAATGGCGCGCATTGGGGTCGATGTTGTTGCTGCGGAAGCCCGCCTTCATCAGCTTGGCCGCCGCATACCCTTCCGGGATGGTGTACTGGCCCGAGCCGATGATGGCCACGCCCGACGGCCCCTTGGCCGCGTAGTGCTTGCGGAACTGGCGCTCCATCTCGTCCATGGCCACCTGCCACGAGACGGGCGTGAAGGCGCCGTTCTTGTCGTACTTGCCGTCCTTCATGCGCAGCAGCGGCTGCGTCAGGCGGTCGGCGCCGTAGGCCATCTTGCCGTTGAAGTAGCCCTTGACGCAGTTCAGGCCGCGGTTCACCGGCGCGTCGGGGTCGCCCTTGGTGGCGACGACGCGGCCGTCCTTGGTGGCCACCTGGATGCCGCAGCCCGTGCCGCACATGCGGCACACGGCCTTGTCCCACTTCCAGCCGGCGTCAGGGCCGCTGCCCTGTGCGAGCACGGGCCCGGCCACGGGCAGGCCGGCGGCGGCGGCGGTGGTGGCGGCGATGCTGTTCTTCAGCAGGGCGCGGCGGGACAGGCTGGTCATGGTGGGGATCTCCTGGCAGGCGGTTCAGGCGGCCTCGTCGTCCAGGCAATGGCAGACGAGGTCGACGTTGATCACATGGGGCAGCGCACGGATGCGCGCGAAGGCTTCCACTTCGGCGCCGATGTCCGGCGCCTCCTGCACGAGCACGATGCGCCCGGTGGCGGCGTCGGCCTGCGACACCTCCACGCCGGGCAAGCCGGCCAGTTGCGCCAGCACCTCGGGCAGGCGGGCGGCATCGGCGGTCACGAGGAGGCCGGACAGGTTCACGGTCAGAAGGCTGCGTGGGGCGTGCGCATCGTTTCGGCGCACGATGAGCAATCTAGGTGTGCACAAGCACTCCGAACCTGAGCCAGCTCAAGTTTGCGCACCGCCTTGAAGCGCCTTGATCCACCGCAAGCCGGGCTCGCGCGTACGTATGAGAGCCTCGCTTTTGTCCCTGGCGGAGAGGGGCAACCGAGGAGAGAACCTATGCGCTTGCTGCAACGCCTGGCGCCCTTGTGGGCGTGCCTGGCTTTTCTGTGTCTGCCCCTGCTGGCCCATGCGGCGCCTGCCGTGGGCACGCTCAAGACCCCCGGCTACAACCTGGCCGACTGCTACGACTGCCACAAGGAGGTCAAGGGCTTCCACGATGGCAGCGCGCACAAGACCGTGGCCTGCCATGCCTGCCACGAGGGCCTGCCTCAACATGGTGAAAAGGGCAAGGGGCGACCCACCACCAAGACCGACCCCGCGGCCTGCGGCTCGTGCCACAAGAACCAGTTCAACACCATGTACCAGATGAACTGGGAGAAGGCCGCCGGCAAGGAGAAGTCGCTGGCCACCGGCCCGAGCCCCAATCCGGCCTTCGAGAAGCTCATGACGCCGCATGGCTTCACGCGAGAGCACAACGAGCCCCGTTCGCACGCCTTCGCGCTGTATGACCAGTATGTGGTCGATCGCGCTTTCGGCGGCCGCTTCGCCAACAAGAAAGGGCGCGAATTCCTGACGCAGCCCGGTGGCAACTTCAAGGTCTGGGACTACCTGGTCGACCAGTACCCCGGCGAGCCGCACAAGGTCTTCAAGCCCGGCACGGCCGCCGCCGCGAATCCGGTGTGCATGTCCTGCAAGACCGCCGACCACATCCTGGACTGGGCCTACCTCGGCGACCCGGACCCCAAGGCCAAGTGGAGCCGCGTCTCGAAGGTGACCGAGTTCGTCAAGGACGTGAACCACTCGCTGAACTGCATCTTCTGCCACGACCCGCATTCGGCCAAGCCGCGCATCATCCGCGACGGCCTGATCCAGGCGCTGACGCGGCCCGAGAAGGACACGCTGTGGCACAAGGACCCCAAGGGCGCCAAGATCGACGTGAAGGAGCTGGGTGAACGCGGCTTCACGCGCAAGATCGCCATGCTCTCGCGCTACGACACCAAGCTGCAGTGCGGCCAGTGCCACGTGGAATACAACTGCAACCCGGGCACCGACCCCACCACCGGCCAGCCGGTGACGATGGCCGACGCGCGCACCAACCACTTCCCCTTCAAGGACGTGAACGGCCTGGCCAAGCACTACACCGACCTGCGCTTCCGCGACTTCAAGCATGGCATCACCGGTGCCGGTCTGTGGAAGGCGCAGCACCCGGACGTCGAGGCCTACTACAACAGCGTGCACCAGAAGGCGGGCGCCGAGTGCAACGATTGCCACATGCCCAAGATGAAGGACCCGAAGACGGGAAAGACCTACACCTCGCACTGGCAGACCTCGCCCAAGCACTACGTGAAGCAGGCCTGCATCGGCTGCCACAAGACCTGGGACGAGAAGCAGGCCGTCTACTCCATCGATTCGATGAAGGCCAAGTACCAGGGCAAGCTGCGCAAGGCCGAGTTCTGGTTGAGCCGCTTCATCGACAAGTTCGAGGAAGCGCAGAACCTGGGCGTGGACAAGGCCGTGCTGGACGAGGCCCGTGCCAAGCACTACGAAGCCCATATCCACTGGGAGTTCTGGACCGCCTCCAACGGCAGCTACTTCCACAACCCCGATCTGGCGATGGAGTCCATCGCCAAGGGTCAGGGCATCTCTCAGGCCGGCATCAAGCTGCTTGACGATGCGATGGCGGCCAAGCGCGGTGCGCAGCGCACTGCCGCGGCGGTGCCGATGGTCCCGGCCGCACCGCCTGCCGCGATGACGGCACCTGCGGCGACCCGTTGATGCTCATCGCATGAGGCAGGCCCGAGCCCTCGGGCTCGTCGCGGCGGCGCTGGCCCTCACGGCCGGCGCCGTTTTCCTTTACGGGCGGCTGGCCGCGCCGGCGCCGGAGGAGATCGGCGCCGACGCCAGCTACGGCGTGCTGGAGCGCCAGCTGCAGCGCAACCCGCGCGACGTTCGCGCGCGCGTGCTCAAGGCACGGGCCGACAGCCAGGCCGGACGCCACGACCTGGCGGTGGCCGGCTACCGCCGCGCGCTCGACGAATCGCCCAAGGTCGCGCGCGACCCCGGTGTGTGGGTGGAACTGGCCGAGGCCTTGGCGCTGCAGCAGGGCGGACGGCTGGCGGGCGAGCCGATCACGCTGCTCGACAAGGCCCTGGCCATGAACCCCGACCACACCGGCGCGCTGGACCTCGCCGGCAGCGCCGCATGGGAAACTGGCGACTTTCCCGGCGCCGTGCGCCACTGGCAGCGCTTGGCCGGGCTGCTGAAACCCGACGACCCGCGCCAGACGGAACTGGCCGAGGCACTGGCCGAGGCACAGCGTCGCTCGCGCTTCATGCTGCCGCCCTCACGCTGAACCCATGAACGAACCCTTCGTGCTGGACGCCGTCGTCGTCGGTGCCGGCCTCACCGGCCTGTGCGCTGCCCACGGGCTGGTGCAGGCCGGGCTGCGCGTGCAGGTGCTGGAAGCCGCGCCACGCGCCGGCGGCGTGATCGGGAGCGTGGCGCGCGAGGGCTTCCTCTACGAAGTCGGCCCCAACAGCGGCCTGGACAACACGCCCGAGATCGGCGAGTTGGTCGACGCCCTGGGCCTGCGCCCGCGCCTGCGCTACGCGTCCGCGGCCTCGGCGAAGAACCGGTACCTGGTGCGCGGCGGCCGCGTCCTGGCCGCGCCCTCGGGGCCGGGCAGCTTCCTCGGCACGCCGCTGTTCAGCGCCGGCGCCAAGCTCGGCCTGCTGCGCGAACTGTTCGCCCCGCGGGGCGACGCGGCGGCCGACGAATCGATCGCCTCCTTCGTGCGCCGCCGCCTCGGGCCGGAGTTCCTGGACTACGCCGTCGACCCGCTGGTGGGCGGCATCTACGCGGCGGACCCGGAGCGCATCTCGCTGGCCGCCGCCTTCCCGGCATTGCACGCGCTGGAACAGAAGCACGGTGGCCTGCTGCGCGGCGCCATCGCCAGCGCGCGCGAGCGCCGCCGAAGCGGCGGCCCGAAGCGCCAGCCGCCGCAGAGCTTCTCCTTCGACGGCGGCATGCAGGTGCTGACCGACGCGCTGGCCGCTGCCGTGCCGCTGGCCACCCACACCACCGCGCTGCGCGTGGCGCCCCAGGCCGGCGGCGGCTTCGTGCTGCACGGCCAGGGGCCGAGCGGTGCGATGGCGCTGCGCACGCGCCACCTCGTGCTGGCCACGCCGGCCGACGCGGCCGGCGCGCTGCTGCGCGAACACCAGCCGGCGGCCGCCGAAGCGCTGTCCGCCATCGACTACGCGCCCGTGGCCTGCGTGGCCAGCGCCTACGCGCGCGCCGACGTGGCCCACGCGCTCGACGGCTTCGGCTGCCTGGTGCCCAGGCGCGAACACCGGCGCGTGCTCGGCGTGCTGTTCTCCAGCAGCATGTTCGAAGGCCGTGCGCCGGCCGGCCACGTGCTGCTGAGCACCTTCATCGGCGGCCGACGTCAGCCCGAGCTGACCGCGCTGCCCGAGGCCGACATCGCCACCCTGGCGCACGAAGAGAACGCCGCGCTGCTGGGCGCCCGCCGCGCGCCGCTGTGGCAGGCCGTGACGCGCTGGCCGCGCGCCATCCCGCAGTACGAACGTGGCCACGGCGCACGCGTGGCGCAGGCGCAGGCCGCGGAAACGGCCCTGCCGGGCCTGCTGCTGTGCGCCAACTGGCGCGGCGGCGTCTCCTTGGGCGACTGCATCGTGCAGGGCCGCCAGGCCGCACGCAAGGTCTTGGCGCTGGCGCGCAGCGAGGCCTGACACCCGCAGCTGCACGGACCACCGGCCCGCACGGCAATCGATGGCAAAGCACAAGCCGGGCCGCGACCTGGCTTTCGCATTGACTTGGCTCAAGCCGACGCGGAGACTGGGTCTCACGCCTATCCGGCCCGCGCATGACGATGCTCAAAGCATGCCCATCCAGACGCGGCGCGCAAGCAACGTTGTCAGCCAGGAATCGCCCACGGTGCCTAGGATTCATCCAGGTTGCAAAGGACCAGACCCAGGGGTGCTTCACCGCCCCGGCCCAGGCCCAGCCACCGAGACCATGGATACCGCCTCCGGCCCGACACGCATGCCCACGCTCGAAGCGGCATGCACGAACTGCACCCTGCGCGACATCTGCCTGCCACACGGCCTCACCCGGGCCGAACTGGAGTCACTGGACCACCGCCTGGTGGCCACGCGTCGCAAGCTCCTGCGGGGTGCCGCCCTCTTCCAGGCGGGTGACCGCTTCGAATCGGTCTACGCCGTGTGGACGGGCTTCTTCAAGACCACCATCGCCTCGCCCGATGGCCGCACCCAGGTCACCGGCTTCCAGCTCGGGGGCGAGTTGCTGGGCCTTGACGGCATCGCCACGCGGCGCCACGAGCTCGACGCCATTGCCCTTGAAGACTCTCAGGTCTGTGTCATTCCCTTCGATTTGCTGCAATCGCTGGCATTGGAGATTCCCTCGCTGCAGACGCAGCTGCTGCGCCTGATCAGCCGCGATCTCGTGCGCCACCAGCAGGCCATGCTGCAGTTGGGCAGCATGTACGCCGAAGAGCGCCTGGCGGCCTTCCTGGTGGACCTGACGCAGCGCCTGCACGCGCGCGGCTTCAGCGAATCGGCCTTGCTGCTGCGCATGACGCGCGAAGAGATCGGCAGCTACCTGGGGCTGACGCTGGAGACGGTGAGCCGCACCTTCTCGAAGTTCCAGGCCGACGGCCTGCTGTTCGTGCGCAACCGGCAGATCCGCATCACCGACCCGGTGGGCATGCGCCATATCGTCGAAGGCGCGACGCACTAGCGCGGCGCCGGCCAGGCGATGACGGTGAACGAGCGCACGCCCTGCGCGCCGCGGATCAAGATGCCTTCGATGTCCGCGGTGGCCGACGGTCCCGTCATCAACACCGCGTAGCGCGCCTCGAAGAAGCCGGCGTGGCGGTAGGCCTGCTGCAGCCCCGGCACGAGAGACGCCGGGTCCAGCAGCACCACCAGGTGCTGCGGCAGGAAGCCCAGCGCGTTGACGCGAAACTCGCGCTCGCTGAGGAACACCGAGCCCGTCTCGGCCACGCCGAAGGCGGCGCGCACCACGCCCAGGTCAACATCCTCCAGCGCGCCGGGTTCGTAGGCCGCGGGCAGCGCGCGCGTGCCCGGCAGTTCGGGCGCGGCGGAAACGACGACGGCGGCGTCCGGGTGGCAGGTTCTCACCACGTCGTGCAGGCTCTGCCCGGGCTCGGGCTGCACGAACAGCCCACCCATGCGCTGCAGCGCCGCAGCGAAGACCTCCAGCGTGGCCGGCGCGTCAGCCTGCAGATCGGGCAACTCGGGCAGGGGCAACGCTGCCGGCTGCTTGCGTCGCACCGCGTCGAGGATGCGTTCGCGGCTGTTCATGGCGCCTTGCCTGCGCTGTCCGCGCTGCCGCTGCGGTGCTTCACGTACCACTGCCGGAAGGTGAGCTTGGGCGCCGACGGCAGTTCGCGCTGGCGGCCCCAGGCGTTGAAGGGGTTGTAGAGCAGCGTTCGTGGCAGGTGGTCGATGCCGGCGGCTGCCGCCTCCACCGCCGCGCGGTAGAGCTTGGGGCTGCTGAGCACCTTGCCCGCCAGGCGCATGGCCTCGCGCTTGACCATGGGCAGCTGCTGGCGTTCGGCGATGACCTGGCGCCACTTGAGGATCTGGCCGTGGATGTCGATCTTCACCGGGCACACCTGCGTGCAGCTGCCGTTGAGCGTGCTGGCGAAGGGCAGGCTGCTGAACTTGCGCAGGTCGAAGGTGGGGTCGATGATGACGCCGATGGGGCCGCTGTAGGTGCTGCCATAGCTGAGGCCGCCGCTGCGCCGGTACACCGGGCAGGTGTTCATGCAGGCGCCGCAGCGGATGCACTTCAGGCTGCCCCAGAAGTCCTCCATGCCCAGACGTTCGCTGCGGCCGTTGTCCACCAGCACCACGTGCAGCTCGGCGCCCGGCCGCGGCGCGCGGAAGTGGCTGGTGATCTGCGTGATGGGCGAGCCTAGGGCGCTGCGCGACAGCATGCGGATGAACACGCCCAGGTGCTCCACCCTGGGGATGAGCTTCTCGATGCCGATGGACGCGATGTGCAGCGGCGCGAGGTCGACGCCCAGGTCGGCGTTGCCTTCGTTGGTGCAGACGACGAAGCTGCCGGTCTCGGCGATGGCGAAGTTGGCGCCCGTCATCGCTGCCTGCGCCTTCAGGTAGTAGGGGCGCGTGTGCTGGCGCTGGCTCTCGGCCAGATAGGGCACGTCGCGGTTGGCGGGGTCGGTGCCGATGGTGCGCGCGAAGACCTTGGCCACGTCGCTGCGCAGCTTGTGCACGGCCGGCACCACGATGTGGCTGGGCGGCTCGTCGTCCAGCTGCTGGATGCGTTCGCCGAGGTCGGTCTCGACGATCTCGATGCCGCGCCGCGTGAGGTAGGAGCGCATGTCGCACTCGTCGGTGAGCATGCTCTTGCTCTTCACCAGCGTGGTGGCCTGGTGCGCGCGCAGCAGGCCCAGCACGATCTCGTTGTGCTCGGCGGCATCACGTGCCCAGTGCACCTGCACGCCGTTGGCCTTGGCGTTCTTCTCGAACTCCTCCAGGTACTGCGCCAGGTGGCTGAGCGTGTGCTCCTTGATCTGCGACGCCAGCAGGCGCAGCGTCTCCCACTCGGGCAGCTTGCGGCTTTCGGTGTCGCGCTTGCCGCGCAGGTCCCACAGGCGCTGGTCGTGGAAGTCGGCGTGGTCCTTGGCCTGGATGAAGCGGGACGCGGCCTCGGCGTGGTCGATGCGCTTCATGCGGCCGGCTCCTGCTTCATGCCGTTGAGCACCTGCGCGATGTGCAGGTAGGGCAGCTTCACGTCCATGCGGCGCGCCACGCCCTGCTGGTGCATGGCGCAGCTCATGTCGGTGGTGACGACGGCCGCGGCGCCGGAATCGACCTGGTCCTGCACCTTGTCCTGGCCCATGCGCACGGACACCGGCTCCTCGAAGACCGAGAAGGTGCCACCGAAGCCGCAACACTCGTCGGGCCGGCGCAGCTTCGCCATCTGCACGCCCTTCACGGCGGACAGCAGCGTGACGGCCTTGTTGAACGGGTCGACGGCGATCTCGCTCGTGCTGGCCGTCTTCAGGCCGCGCAGCGTGCTGCAGCCCAGGTGCAACGCCACCTTGTGCGGGAACTCGGCCCAGGGGAATTCGCGCACACCCAGCACGTCGTGCAGGAAGCTCACCAGCTCCACCGTGCGCGAACGCACCTGCGCCACATGCTGCGTGTCGGGGTGCGCGCGCAGGTGCTCGCGCACGTGGTGCGTGCAGCTGCCCGAAGGCGCCACGATGTGGTCGAAACTGTCGAAATTGCGGACGAAGAGCGCCTCGGTGTCGGCGGCGTCGGCGTGGCAGCCGCTGTTGGCCATGGGCTGGCCGCAGCAGGTCTGGTTCAGCGGGTAGTGCACCTCGCAGCCCAGGCGTTCCAGCAGTTCGAGCGTGGCGATGCCGACTTCGGGGAAGAAGGCATCGACGTAGCAGGGGATGAAGAGACCGACTTTCATGGAAGCGCCGCAATTTGCCCGCACAACCCGTGGGCAATTTGACGGCGGTCAAGACGGCCCCACGCCGGGCTGGCCCGGATGGCCAAACACCGCGTAAACCCCCATGCTTGAAGTGGGACACCGAGGCCATAGAGCCCATTTCTGCGTGTCCGCGTCCTGGACAAACCACCCACAGCGCGCATCCGCGCCCACCGAACCCATGTCCCGAACCCTGCTGGGCAGCCTCGCGCTGCTGGTCCTCCTCACGGGCTGCGCCCCGCTCGCGCCGCCCGCCTGCCCGGCCGGCGAGCAGGCCGTCACGGTCCACACGCTCTACTTCGGCCGCCACCGCCCCAAGGCCGACCCGGTCTCGGCGCTGGAGTGGGAGGCTTTCGTGGACGAGCAGGTCACGCCCCGCTTCATGGACGGCCTCACGCAGTGGCCCGCGCGCGGCCAGTGGCGGAACCTGAACACGGCGCGCATCGACCGCGAAGACAGCTTCGTGCTGCAGCTGGTGGTGCCCGGCCACGCCGACGCGCGGCCGAAGATCCAGGCCCTGATCGCCGACTACAAGCTGCGGTTCCGTCAGCAGGCGGTGCTGCACGTGGCCGGCGCGGCCTGCTCGAACCTGTAGCGCTGCCGGCGCCGGCGGCGTTGGACAATGGCCGCATGCCCCCTTTCGACGCCCTCTCCCTGCACACGCCCCGCCTGTTTCTGCGGCCGCTGGAGGCCGGCGACGCCCAGGCGCTGATGACGATCTACGCTGACCCCAAGGTCTCGCGCTTCCTCAGCCGATCGGCCTGGACCTCGCTGGACCAGGCCCACGAGAGCATCGCGCGCGCGCAGCGTTACGCAGCTTCAGGCGAGGGCCTGCGGCTGGGCGTGCTGGAACAGGGGCAGGAGCGGGTCATCGGCGACGTCACGCTCTTCGACTTCATGCCGCAGTGCCGCCGCGCCGAGATGGGCTACGTGCTGGCTGCCGACCGCTGGGGCCGCGGCTTCATGCACGAAGCGCTGACGACCCTGGTGGACCACGCCTTCACCGCGCTGGACCTGAACCGCATCGAGGCCGACATCGACCCCCGCAACACGGCGTCGGCCCGCAGCCTGGAGCGGCTGGGCTTCCAGCGCGAGGGCTTCCTGCGCGAACGCTGGATCGTCGACGGCGAGGTGTCCGACACGGCGCTCTACGGCCTCATCCGGCGAGACTGGTCCGGCCCTGGCGCCGGGCTGAACGCTCAGGGCCGCGGCGGCGGCAGTTGCGCCAGGTAGGCGGCCACCGCGCGCTGGTCGTCGGGCGAGTAGGTCTTCAGCAGCTGCGCCATGGCGGCGTTGGAGTTGCCGCGCGTGCCGTCGCGGATGGCCAGCAGTTCGCGCAGCAGGTAGCTGTAGTGCTGCGCCGCCAGCATCGGGTGGAACAGCTCGGCGCGGCCTTCGCCTTGTTCGCCGTGGCAGCCGGCGCAGTCGCGCGTGTAGAGCGCCCGCCCGCGCGGCGCCAGGTCTTCCGGGCCGCGCCCCAGGGTGCCGACGATGGGCAAGCCGCTGAGGTAGGCCGCGATGTCGGCGAAGTGCTGCAGCGTCAACTCGGGCTCCAGCACGTAGTCCTTCATCTCGGGGTTGATGCGGGCGCCGCTGCGGATGTCCATCAGCTGCTTGATGAGCACCGAGGCATGCTGGCCCGACAGCCGCGGGATGCCGCCGCTGGAACGCCCGGACGCATCGCGACGGTGGCAGGTCTGGCACTCGCCGAAGGCCTCCTTGCCGCGCTTCGCGTCGCCGGCCAGCGCCAGCGTGGCCTGCAACTCCCCGCTGGTGGGCAGCAGCACCTGCACCTGCGCGCAGGCCGGCACGAACAGGCTGGCGGCGATGGCCAGCAGGGCGAAACGGTACTTCATGGCAAGGCAACTCCTGCCGCCAGTATGGCCAGGGCAGCGAGCGCCGCCTTGCGCCAGCGCAGCGGCGCTTGACGTACTGTGTATCGCACAGTACAGTGCGCCGCATGGGTGACGCGGACGCCTTCGGCAAACTGGAATCGGAACTGCGGCGCGGCGTCGTGGTGCTGGCCACGCTGTCGCAGCTGCGCACGCCACGCTACGGCTACGAGCTGCGCCAGGCCCTGGCCGAGCAGGGCATGCCCATCGAGGAAGGCACGCTCTACCCGCTGCTGCGCCGGCTGGAAACGCAGGGCCTGCTGGGCAGCGAATGGAAGATCAAGGACGGCCCGCCGCGCCGCTACTACGCACTCAACGGCGATGGCCGCAAGCTGCTGAAGCGGCTCACCGAGGCCTGGCAGGGCATGAACGGCGCCATGGAACGGCTGCTCAAGGAGTAAGGCATGAATGCTTCCGAAGTGATCGAGGCCTACGTGGCCGAGGTGGCCGCCCGGCTGCCCCGCGCGCAGCGCGTGGACGTGGCCTTCGAGCTGCGTGCGCTGCTGGGCGAGGAACTGCAGGAGAAGGCCGCTGCGGCCGGCCGCAGCGCCGACGCCGGGATGGCCACCGAACTGCTGCGCGCCTTCGGCCGGCCCGCCGACGTGGCTGCGCGCTACCGGCCCACGCTGACCGTCATCGACCCCGCAGACGGCCATGCCTTCGTGCGCGCCACGGTCATCGGCCTGGCGGTCATCTGGAGCCTGGGCCTGCTGGGACGGCTGGGCGGGCCGCTGGACTCCGCGGGTGCCTGGCTGGGCGTGCTGGGCGCCTGGTGGGGCGGCACGGTGCTGCCGTCGCTGTGGTGGCCGGGCCTGCTGGTGGTGGGCTTCGGGCTGGCGGCCTGGAGCCGCCGTCGCCACCCGCAGCGCTTCGACTGGAAGCCGCGTGCCGAGGGCCACGTGACCGGCGGCCGTGCCGCGCTGGCGCTGGCCCTGGTGGGCATCGTGCTCGGGGTGGGGGTGCTGCTGGAACCGCGCTGGCTGCTCGACGCCGTCTTCGGCGGCCGCGCCGCCCCTGCAGCCTACGAGGCCCTCACCTACACCGACACCTTCCGTGGCCGCCAGGCGCCGTGGCTGCTGGTGCTGCTGCTGGCGAACCTGCCGCTGCTGGGCGCGGTGCTCGTGAAGGGCCGGTGGACGCCCTTCCTGCGCCGCATGCAGATGGTGCTGAGCCTGGCCACCTGCGCCGCGATGATGTGGACGGTGCTGGACGGCCCGGTGTTCCTGGGCACGGCCAGCGACCGGCTGGCCAAGCCGCTGCTGGTGATCATCACGGTGGCCTCGCTGCTGGAGATCGGACTGCGCCACTACCGCGGCATCAAGCGCACGCCCAAGGCACTGGTGCAGGGTTGAAATTGCAGCCACGCATGGCCGGGCTGGCGGCGGCGCTGCTCAGCGCCGCCGCGCTGGCGCAGGGCCCGGCACCGCCGCGCCACCCCGTGCTGGGCCTGGGCTACGGCCTGGACCATGTCGTCGTGGCCGTGCGCGATCTCGAAGCCGCAAAGGCCGTCTTCCGCGACGCGCTGGGCTTCCGCCTGCCGGCACCCGGCGTGGCCGGCCGCCACCCCTCGGGCACGGTGAACGCATCGGCCTACTTCGCCAACCAGTCCTACCTCGAGCTGCTGGCGGTGCGCGAGCGCGAACTCGTGGCCCGGCACAACCCCGAGACGCTGGCCTTCCTGGACCGGCACGAGGGCGCGCTGGCCCTGGCCTTGAGCACATCGTCGGCCCGCGACACGGCATCGGCGCTGCGCGCCCGCGGCCTGCGCCTGCGCGACCCGGCCGCCGGCACCGTGCAGCGCGCAACGGATGCCGCACCGCCGCCACCCAAGTGGTGGGTGGCGGCCTTCGAGAAGCCGGCACCGGCGCCGCTGTTCTTCATCGAGTACCTGGCCACCGACTACACGGACATGGCGCTGAACTGGGCGGAGGGCTTTCGCGAGGCGCAGGCCGCGCCGGCCTACCGCCACGCCAACGGCGCGCTGGGTCTGTCGGCCGTGTGGCTGGTGGTGCGCGACATCGCGGCCGAGACCGCGCTGTACGAGCGGCTGCTGTCGGCCCCCGTGCGCGACTTCGACAGCGCCGCGCTGGGCGCGCGCGTGCGCGAATTCCGGCTCGTCCGCCAGCGTGTGTTCCTGCTGCAGGCGCTGGACGACAGCGGCGCCGCCGGCCGCTTCCTGGCCGAGCGCGGCCCGGGCGTGATGGGCGTCAGCGTGGAGGTGCGCGACCTGGCCGCCACGGCCGCGCGGCTGCAGGCGGGGCCCGACCCCCTGGCCCGGCGTCAGCCAGGTCTGGTGAAATCCGACAGCCTGGTGGTGCCCGGCCCGCGTGCTGCCGGGCTGTGGCTGGAGTTTCACGAAACCCGAGAATGAATCCGCAACGCCGTCGCCTGCTCGCCAGCGTCCCGCTGGTCCTGCCCCTGGCCGGCTGCGGTGGGGTGTTCGACGACCTCGTCGCCGCCTGCGTGGACTGGGACGGCCCCGAGTTCGTCACCGGCAGCGCGCTGCCCGGCGCCACCGTGGGCCGCGCCTACAGCGCCGTGGTGGAAGTGCGCATCGTGCGCGAGCCCTACGACGACTACTTCCGCTACGGCTTCCGCCTGCGCGGCAGCCTGCCGCCCGGGCTGGCCTGGCGGCAGCTGTCGCCATCGCGGCGGGTGGAGGTCTACGGCACGCCCAGCGCGGCGGGTGGCTACGCCTTCAGCTTCGAAGTCAGTGTGAGCGATCCCGTCGCCAGCCCCACGTCGCCGCCCACGCTGTGCTGGACCGGCACCGAACGCGGCTTCACGCTGGGCGTGAACGCCTGAGCACACGCTGCCGGCACGGGCTCAGGCCCAGGCGGCGGCCAGCCGCACCGTGAAGGTCGCGCCCGCGCCGGGCGTGCTGTCCACGCCGATGTGGCCACCCATGGCTTCGGCCAGCTGGCGGCTGAGCGCCAGGCCCAGCCCGGTGCCGGCCACGCTGCCGCGCTCGGCGCCCAGGCGCTCGAAGGGCTGGAACAGCCGCGCACGCTGCGCGGCGTCCAGGCCGGGGCCATCGTCGGCCACGCTGAGCGCCACGTCGGCGCCTTCGCGCCGCACCGCCAGGCGCACCGAGCCGCCGGCGCGGTTGTACTTGATGGCATTGCCCACCAGGTTGGACAGGATCTGCACCAGCCGCCGGCGATCGCCGCGAACGGCCTGCAGCGCGGCCGGGCCGGTGTCGTCGTGCAGCGTGACCTGCGCTTCGGCCGCCGCGCCGCCCATCATGCGCAGCACCTCGTCCACCACCTCGCGCAGCGGCACCTCGGTGGGGGTCACGCGCAGCTGGCCGGTCTGCGAAGCCGAGAGGTCGAGCACGTCGTCCACCAGCGCCAGCAGGTGGCGGCCGCTGCCCAGCACCTGCTGTGTCCAGGCGCGCTGGCGCTCGCCGCCGGGATCCAGCTCCAGCAGCTGCGCGAAGCCGAGGATGGCGTTCAGCGGCGTGCGCAGTTCGTGGCTCACGCGGCTGAGGAACTCGGTCTGCGCGCGGCGCGCCGCTTCGGCGCGGT
>CAZBUU010000024.1:27691-30819 GCA_964495125.1 uncultured Rubrivivax sp. | reverse complement strand
CGCTACCGCGCCGACGCGGTGACGCTGTCGCCCTTCATGGGCCACGACTCCATCGAGCCCTACACGCGCCACAAAGGCAAGGGCCTGATCCTGCTGTGCCGCACCAGCAACCCGGGCGGCGACGACCTCCAGGCCCAGGTGCTGGAAGGCGGCGAGAAGCTCTACGAACGCATCGCGCGGCTGGCCGCCGGCCCGTGGAACGCCGGTGGGCAGCTGGCGCTGGTGGTGGGCGCCACCTACCCCGCCGAGGTGGCCCGCGTGCGCGAACTGGCGCCGACGCTGCCGCTGCTGATCCCCGGCATCGGCGCGCAGGGCGGTGATGCCGAAGCCACGGTGCGTGCCGGCTGGCGGCCCGACGGGCCCATCATCGTCAGTTCCTCGCGCGCCATCCTCTACGCCGGGCGCGACGCCGGTTTTGCTGCCGCCGCGCGCCAGGCCGCGCTGGCCGCCCGGCAGCAGCTGAACGAGGCGCGCGCCGCGCCCTGAAGCAAGCCCCAACGGCGCCGGCAGTCATGGGCGACCCCGCACGGCCCCCCGTCAAGGCGCAAGCCCCGGTGCTGCCGCGCGTGCTGCAGCGGCTGCTGCGGCTGTTCCTGGCGATCAGCGGCGCCGTCGCCGTCCTGACGGCCGTCTTCATGGCCGTGGACCCCGGCGGCAGCCGCCACCCAGGCCTGGTGATCGCCGGCTTCCTGGCCCTGGCCACGGTGGCCGGTGCCGCCGCGCGCTGGCTGCCGGCGCGCTGGCTGGCCATGGCACTGACGACGGTGCTCATCGGCGCTTCGCTGCTGCGCACGGCCAATGCGCTGTCCACCGGCTGGGGGCTCACGGCGCCCAGCCTGTCGACCATGGGCCTGACGGTCTGCGCGCTGGCCGCCGTGGCCGGCTGGCGCTACGGCGGTGCGCTGGCCCTGGCCTCGCTGGCCTGCGTCACTGCGCTGGCCGGGCTCGGCCGCACGCCCATCGCCGCGGGCGGCGCACCGATCCAGGTGCTGCTGGCCACGGCCTTCGCGTCCATCGCCACGGGTCTGGCCGCCGGCACGGTGATCTCCAACGTCATCGAACGCTTCGTGCACCGCGCGCGAGAACGTTCGCGCCGCATCCGCCACCTGCTGGCGCTGGCCGCCGACGTGCACTGGGAGCTCGACGCTGGCGCGCGCCTGATCGCCGCCGGCACCGGCAGCGGCACGCCCGTCGCCCCGGCCGCGCTCGGCCGCGCCCCCTGGGAACTGCCGCAGTTCCGTTGCGAACCGCTGGAGCTGGCGCGCCTGCGTGACGACCTGGCCTCCCAGCGCGCCTTCCGCGACGTGCCCATCACCTGGCACAGCCAGCGCACCGGGCGCAGCGAGGCCTTTCTCGTCAGCGGCGAGCCGCGCAAGGACGCCGCCGGCCACTTCGCCGGCTTCTGGGGCGTGGGCCGCAACGTCACGCAGGTGCTGGCCACGCGGCAGGCGCTGGCCGCCACCGAGATGCGCTACCGGAGGCTGTTCGACCTGCTGCCCACCGCGCTGGCCATGCACCGCGAGGGCATCGTGTTCGAGGCGAACGAGTCGGCGGCCCGGCTGTTCGGCTTCCCGGATGCCGCGTCCATGGTGGGCGCCGACCTGCCGTCCTTCTGCGCGTCGGAGGAAGAGCGGGTGAACGCCCGCCGGCGCCGCGCCGAACTGCAGGCGCTGCCCCTGGGGTCTGCGCTGCCGCTGACCACCTACCACCTGCTGGTGCAGGGGCAGCGGCGCACCGTGCGCACCACCAGCGTCTCGCTGGCCATGCCCGACGGGCCGGCGCTGCTGGCCATCTACGTCGACGACACCGAACGCGAGGCGGCCGGCGAGGCGGTGCGCCGCTCCGAGGCGCTGCTGGCGCACCTGGTGGAGACCAGCCCCGACCTCATCACGCTGACCGAGATGGACTCCGGCCGCTACGCCATGGTCAACCGGGCCTTCGAGCAGACCACCGGCTGGACAGCGGCCGAGGCCATCGGGCGCACCTCGGCGGACCTGGGCATCTGGGGCAGCGCGGAGGACCGCGCGCGCTTCGTCGCCGCCGTGCGCCAGGACGGCAAGGTCACCGACCTGCCGGTGCGCTTCATGAGCCGTGCGCGACAGGCCATCTCGATGGTGGTGTCGGCAGCCGGCTTCCGCATGCAGGACCGCGACTACATGGTGATCAACGCCCGCGACGTCAGCGTGCGCGAACGCCAGCGGCTGGAACGCGAGGCCATCCTCACCAACGCGTCGATCGGCATCGCCGTCACGCGAGGGCAGCGATTCGTGCTCGCCAACCGCCACTTCGAGCAGATCTACGGCTGGCCGCCCGGCGAGCTGGTGGGCCAGCCCGGCCTGGCGGTGTGGCGCGACGAGGCCGACTACGCCGAGGTCGGCCAGCTCATGGGCCCGGCGCTGGCACGCGGCGAACCCGCGGAGGTGGAGCGCATGGCGCGCCGCCGTGACGGCAGCACCTTCATCGCCCGCGTGCGCGGCCGTGCGGTGGACCCGCTGCTGCCGCGCGACGGCGGCACGGTGTGGATCGTCGAGGACGTCACCGAGCGCCGCGAGTTCGAGCGTGCGCTGGCCCGCGCCCGCGACGCTGCCGAGGCCGCCAGCCGCGCCAAGAGCGCCTTCCTCGCCAACACCAGCCACGAGCTGCGCACGCCGCTCAACGGCATGATCGGCCTGGCCCGGCTGGCGCGCGACGAGGCCGTGGACGAAGCCCGGCGCCGCCAGTACCTGGACCAGGTGGTGGAGAGCGCGCAGTCGCTGGCCGGGATCATCTCGGACATCCTGGATCTCTCCAAGATCGAGGCCGGCAAGCTGCAGCTGGAAACCGCGGTGTTCGACCTCGGCGCGCTGCTGCGCATGCTGCAGCGCCACTACGTGACGCTGGCCGAGGCGCACGGCCTGACGCTCACCCTGCAGCTGCAGGAGGCTGCCGACACGCGCGTGGAAGGCGACGCGCTGCGCGTGCGCCAGATCGTTTCCAACTTCCTGTCCAACGCCGTGAAGTTCACGCAGAAAGGCGGCGTCACGCTGCAGGCCGAGCGGCTGTCGACGGACGACGGCGACACCGTGCGCATCAGCGTCGTCGACACCGGCCCTGGCATCGCGCAGAACACCCTGCAGCGCCTGTTCCAG
>CAZBUU010000024.1:0-27681 GCA_964495125.1 uncultured Rubrivivax sp. | reverse complement strand
CCCTTCACGCAGGCCGACGAGAGCACGACACGTCGCTTCGGCGGCACGGGGCTGGGCCTGTCCATCTGCCAGCAATTGGCGCTGCTGATGCAGGGTCGCGTCGGCGTCGAGAGCCGTCCGGGCCTGGGCAGCCGCTTCTGGGTGGAACTGCCCCTGCCCGTCGCGACGCAGCCGGTGACGGCCCCCGTGCCTCTGGAGGACCTGCAGGCCTTGCGCGGCCTGCGCGTGCTGGTGGCCGAGGACAACGACGTCAACATGCTGATCGCCTCGGCCCTGCTGGACAGCTGGGGCGTGGTGGTGGCGCAGGCGCCGGACGGCCGCGCCGCCGTCGCCGCCGTGAAGGCCTCGCTGGCCGACGGGCGCCCTTTCGACGCCGTGCTGATGGACGTGCAGATGCCCGAGATGAGCGGCCACGAGGCCGCGCGCGCACTGCGCGAGGCCGGCTACCAGGCGCCCGTCATCGCGCTCACCGCCGCCGCGCTGGTGACCGAGCGCGAAGCCGCCCTGGCCGCCGGCATGGACGACTTCCTCACCAAGCCCGTGGACGCCGAGAAGCTGCAGGCCACACTGCTGCAGTGGTGCCGCCGGCGCACCGCGGGCTGACACAATCGCCGCCCATGGAAGTCAAGCTCGACAAGCGCTATCCCCTGGGCGCCACGCTGGGCCAGGCCTGGACCGTGCTGCGCGACTTGCGCGCCGTGGCCGCCTGCATGCCCGGGGCCCAGATCACCGAACAGCTGGACGACACACACTTCAAGGGCACCGTGAAGAGCAAGATCGGCCCGGCGGTGATGAACTTCGGCGGCGACGTCGAAGTGCAAGGCCTGGACGCGCAGGCGATGTCGCTGTCGCTGCTGGCCAAGGGCGCGGACAAGGCCGGCTCCTCGGCCACCATGCAGCTCACCGCGCACCTGGAAAAGGGCGCGGCACCCGGCACCACCGTGCTGGTCGGCCAGGCCACGGTGGTGGTCAGCGGCAAGCTGGCGCAGTTCGGCAGCCGGCTGCTGGTGCCGGTGAGCGACGCGCTGCTGCAGCAGTTCGCCGGCAACTTCCAGGCTGCCGCGCTGGCCGTGCCGCTGACGGCACCCTCCGATTCGACCCTGGGCGAAACCACCGAGATGCGCATGATCCAGGGCGGCGAAGCGCCCGGTGCGCTGGCCCCGCGCTCGGCGCAGACGGCGCCTCCGCCGGCGGCGCCGGTGAAGGAGCTCAACGCGCTGGCCTTGATGTGGACGGTGCTGAAGAACTGGCTGGCAGGCCTCTTCGGCAGGAAATCGTGATCCCCCCCGGAAGGGGCTGAACGCCGGGTCTACTCGACGAGCGCCGGCCTGCCGGTGAGGTAGCCCTGAATCAGCTGGAAGCCCAGCTCGCGGCACACCACGGCGTCTTCCTGCGCTTCCACGCCCTCGGCCAGGCACATGGCGCCCATGTCGCGCAGCATCGCCACCTCCTTGCGGATGTAGTCGCGGCGCTTGGCGTCGGCCTGGGCGATGCCGTTGACCAGGCTCATGTCGAACTTGACGTAGTGCGGCGTCACGAGCGTGACCTCGTTGATGCGCGACTGCCCGGCGCCGTAGTCGTCGTACGCGAACTCCAGGCCGATGCCCACCAGGCGCCGCGCGAGTTCGCGCATGTCGTCGATCTTCACCACGGCCGTCTCGTGCAGTTCCACCACGATGCGCGGCGCCGACGGCAGCGCCGTGAACGACTTCAGGCTCTGGAAGAAGGCCTCGGTGAAGGTTTCCTGCGGGTGGGCGTTGATGAACAGACGCGCCGAGCCCAGCCGCGGCGCCATGCGCGGGATGCCGTGCGCGCAGAAGGCCGCCGAGAGTTCGGCCTCCAGGCCCAGCTGGTGGGCCAGCTCGAACAGGTGGCTGGGCGGGCTCTGCAGCTTGGGGTGCCGGCAGCGGCCGAGCATTTCGTAGGCGTACAGCTGGCCCGAGTGCAGGTCGACGATGGGCTGCACCGCCACGGCGATGCCGACGCCGGCCAGCACTTCGCGGAACTCGCGCTCGTGCTGGGCGAAGATCTTGGAAGTGCCGCTCTTGGGCACGAGCATCGTGCGCTCGCTGTCGGCGTCGTCGAGCCGGCTGTCCTCACCGGCCTCGGCGCGCAGGCGGTACTCGGCATTGCCGAAGTGCAGGACATCGTCCTCTTCGAGCAGCCGCGCCTCGGCGATGCGCACGCCGTTGACGAAGGTGCCGTTGGTGCTGCCCTGGTCGTGGACGACGAGCCGGCCCGAAGCGTCGTGGTCCAGCACCGCGTGCTGGCGGCTGAGGCCGCGGGCCTCGACGACGAAGTCGTTGGCCACGGAGTCACGCCCGACACGGAAAGGCAACCGGCGGATGGGCTGCCGCACGGGCGAGCCGTCCACCGCAACACCTTCCAGGAACCACTCCTTGCCCACCGCGCGCCCCCGGCGCCGACCCCCGGGCGCTCCTGCAACTCAATGTAATGCAAAGGGGCGCGGCGTGGGCCCCAGGACACCCCCTCGGCCGCGTGACAATCGCGCGGATGAGCATCGTCGTGAACCACCGCCCGGAAGCGGCCTGCTTCGAAGCCGAGGTCGACGGCCTGCGCTCGGAGTGCGCCTACCGGCTGGGCGACGGCGTCGTCACGCTCTTCCACACCGAGGTGCCGCGCGCCCTGCAGGGCCGCGGCGTGGCGGCCGCGCTGGTGGCCGCCGCGCTGGACTGGGCGCGCGGGCAGGGCCTGAAGGTGCGGCCCAGCTGCAGCTATGTGGCGATCTACATGCGTCGCCATCCCGAAACGCAGGACCTGCTGGAGGCCCGGTGAGCACGCCCGCCATCCCGAACACCGCCGCGCCGGAGGACGTCCTGGCCTTCTGGTTCGGCGAACCGGCCGCAGCGCTGCCGCGCGAGGCCTGGTTCCGCAAGGACGCGAACTTCGACGCCGTGATCCGCACGCGCTTCGGCGCCACGCTGGACACCGCGCTGGCCGGGGGTCTGCGCGGCTGGGACGCCACGCCCGGCACGGCGCTGGCGCGCATCGTGGTGCTGGACCAGTTCACGCGCAACGCCTTCCGCGACACGCCGCGCGCCTTCGCCGGCGATGCGCTGGCGCTGGCGGCGGCGCAGGCGCTGGTGGCCCGCGGCGACGACCGCGCCCTGGGGCCTTGGCAGCGCCTCTTCGTCTACCTGCCCTTCGAGCATGCCGAGGACCTGGCGATGCAGCAAAGGGCGCTGGACCTCTTCGCCGCGCTGGGCCAGGAGCACCCGGCCACCGCCGACCTGCTGACCTGGGCCAAGAAGCACCACGACGTCGTGGCCCGCTTCGGGCGCTTCCCGCATCGCAACGCCATCCTCGGGCGCGCCAGCACCCCGGAGGAAGACGCCTTCCTGCGCGAGCCCGGCTCGCGCTTCTGATCAGGCGACGGCTGGCTCCAGGAAGCGCACGGTGCCGGCCGTGGCGTCCATCTCCACCGGCAGGCCCACCGGCAGCGTGAACTTGCGCCGGATGTGGCCGAAGAGCGCGCCACTGAAGACGGGCACGTTCAGCGGCTTGAAGTAGTCGTCGAAGACCTCGTCCAGCGTCAGCGTGCCGTAGTTGCCGTCGCCCGGCCCGCAGTTGGTGAAGGCGCCCAGCACCACGCCGGAGAGACGTTCCAGCGCACCACTCAGTTTGAGTGTGCTGAGCATGCGGTCGACGCGGTAGATGTACTCGTTGACCTCTTCCAGGAACAGGATGGCGCCCTCGAAGCGCGGGTAGTAGCGCGAGCCGGCCATGGCGCTCAGCACGGCCAGGTTGCCGCCGACCAGCGGCCCGCGGGCCATGCCCGGGCGCAGCGTGGTGATGCGGGCGGACTTGGGCACGATGTTGTCGTCGCGGTCGGTGGGGTTGGCCAGCAGCAGCTTCTCGCCTTCCATCGCTGCGCCGCGCAGCCAGCCGATGCTGAAGGCGTTCCACTCCGAGGCGCCCATGGGGCAGTGGAAGGTGACGAGGCCGGTCTGCCGCTGCACGGCGTTGATGAGCGCGGTGAGGTCCGAGAAGCCGCCCAGGAACTTGGGGTTGCGTCGGATGTTGTCGTAGTCGATGAGCGGCAGGATGCGCCCGCCGCCCGAGCCGCCCGTCATGGCCAGGATGCCGTGCACGGAAGGATCGGCGAACATGGCGTTGACGTCGGCGGCGCGTTGCGCGTCGGTGCCGGCGAAGTGGCCGTAGCGCGCTCGAAGGTTTGGCGCTTCCTTGACCTGGAAGCCCAAAGCGCGCAGCGAATCGGCGGCGATCTCGTAGGGCGCGCGTTCGTAGATGGCGCCCGAGGGGTTGATCAGCGCCACCGTGTCGCCCGGGCGCAGTCGGCGCGGCTTGATCAGCGGCAGCGGCGGCGCCGACACCGGCGCCTGCGCGCAGGCGGCCAGCGGCGCCAGCAGGGGCAGGGCGGCGGCGGCCATGAGCCGGCGGCGGGAGGTCGTCATGGGGTCTCCTGGTCTTTCGGGGCTGGGCTCACCACACGCGCGGCAGGTCTCGCCGCACGCGTTCGCGGTCGCCGTGGTCGAAGTGCCACCACTCGTTGCTGATGCCCTGGAAGCCGCCCTGCGCCATGGCGCGGTGCAGCCAGTCGCGCTCGGCCACATGGGCTGGCGTGAGCACGCCGCTCTTCAGGTGCTCGGCGTGCAGAGCGGGGTGCGAGGCCGGGGTCATCTCGTCGAAGCCGCTGCCCATGTCGGCCTCGGTGCCGTCGGGGTGCTGCAGGGTCACGTCCACGGCCATGCCGAAGCTGTGGATGGAGCCCCGCCCCGGGTGGGCGAAGTAGTGCTCCATCTCCGTGCCCGCCACGTCCTGCCAGATGGCTTCCTGCACGCGCTGCGGGCGCAGGGCGTCCAGCAGCACGATGCGGTGGCCGGGCCTTTCGCGCGCCAGCCACGCGGCGGCGGCCTCCAGGCCCTCGGCCGCCTCGGTGCGCAGCCAGGCGCAGTCGATGCCGCGGTACAGCACCGTGCCGGCGAAGTTGTTCGTGCCGGTGTAGCGCAGGTCCACCACCACGCCTTGCAGGGTGGCCAGGCGGCGGAAGGCGGGGTGGCGGGCGACGTCTTCGATACGCAGCATCGCGGTCGATCATAAGGAGCGGTGCGCATCGGCAGGTGAATGGATCACATCCGCAGCCTTGCCGATTCACCGCCTGCCAGAAGCCCGGATTCCTAAGCTTCCTCCCATCCGCAGCCCACCCCACACACCCAGACGGCGCGGCTTCAACCGGAGGACCTGAAATGCAAGCGAACCTGATCGAGCGCACCCCGCAAGCCCCCCTGAGCGCCCCGCTGCTGCGCGCGGCCTGGGCGGCCGGCAGCCCCGCCGCGCGCGGCGAAGGCGGCGCCACGCGCGGCGGGCTGGAGGCCATGGTCTCGGCCCTGCTGGACGAGCTGGACTACGGCGTGATGCTGCTGCGCGGCGACGGCGTGGTGGTGTTCGCCAACCACCCGGCGCGCGCCGAGGCGCGGCAGCAGGCCTCGGTGCACATCGAGGACGGGCGGCTGCAGGCCAGCTTCGGCGAGGACGCGACGCGCCTGGCCGCCGCCGTGTCCGCCGCGCAGCGCGGGCTGCGCCGCCTGGCCACGCTGGGCCGGCCCGGCCACCAGCGCGAGCTGGCCTTCGTGCCGCTGGCCTCGGCGCCTGGCGAGCCGGCGCTGCTGGCCGTGGTGTTCGGCCGCAGCCGCCTGTGTGAGCCGATCTCGGTGCAGTGCTTCGCCAAGACGCACAGCCTGACGCCGGCCGAGGCCCGCGTGCTGGAGCTGCTGTGCGAGGGCATGGATCCGCGCGAGATCGCCGAGCTGAACGCCGTGGGCATGGCCACGGTGCGCACCCAGGTGCACTCGATCCGCGAGAAGACCGGCACGGCCAGCATCCGCGCGCTGATCCACCGCGTGGCGCTGCTGCCGCCGATGGTGTCGACGCTGCGCTGCTGAAAGAGCCCGCGTGCGCCGACACCCTCTTCGCGAAGCGGGCAAGCCACGTTGCCCGCGGTCATGGGCCCGTGTTACCGTGGGTTGCACGAGGAGGTATGGCCGGCGCACCTGCGCGCCGCAGACGCACGACGATGGCCCGACGCGCCGCAGCCCAAGACATCGATGCCCTGCTGCAGGCGCTGCCCCCCGCGCTGGCGGCGCTGGCGCGCCGTGGCGTGCCCCACCCGTACCGCAAGGGGGCGGTGCTCATCGAGGAAGGCGCCAGCGGCGACACGCTCTACGTGATCCTGGCCGGGCGGCTGCGCGCCTTCAGCACCAACCTGGCGCAGGACCGCGAGATCACCTACGGCAGCTACGGCCCGGGCGAGTACGTCGGCGAGATGGGGCTGGACGGCGGCCGGCGCAGCGCCACCGTGATGGCCGAGGAAGCGAGCATCTGCGCCGTGATCGCGCGCCCGACGCTGGAAGCGCACATCGCCGAGAACCCCGGCTTCGCGTTCGAGCTGCTGGCCAAGGTGATCGCACGGGCGCGCGCTGCCACGCTCACGGCGCGGCAGCTGGCGCTGAACGACGTGTACGGGCGCCTGAAGTGGGTGCTGGAGTCGGCGGCCACGCCGCCCGGCGCCGACGGCTGGTGCCGCATCGAACGGCTGACGCACCGCGAGCTGGCGGCGCAGCTGGGCTGCTCGCGCGAGATGGTGAGCCGCGTGATGAAGGATCTGGAGCGCGGGGGGCATGTGCGGACCGAAGTGGAGGCCTGGTGGCTGAAGCAGCCTTTGCCCGCGCGTTGGTAGCTGTCACCCGGCTTGCTCACGTGAGTTTCCCAAGCCACAACCTGGAGGAGAACGCTGCATGAGAACCCGTGTCATGGCCATGACGCCTGGTGCGCTGGCCGTCCTGATCGTGCTGGCGGGATGCCAGAAGCCACCGACCACGCCTGAGGCAGCAGCAAACCCGGCCAACGCGCGCACCGCCGCGCCAGCGCCCACGCCAGCTGCACCGAAGACCTGGCTGGACTACACCGTGCCTGAGTGCCGCGAACCGCTGCGGCAGAACAAGGTCGACTTCGGACACTGCCTGGACGAGAAAGATACAAAGGCCGTCGCCCGGCTCCTTGATCGCGACATGGCGCTCATGTCCAGCAGCGACCGCGGCGTGAGCTGCAACGCTGAGGACGGCTGCAAGCAGACGGTCCACGTCAAAGAGGACGATGCCGGAAACTGCACGGCCGAACTGCGCTACGGCAAGCTGGAGGTCAGCGGCTCCAAGAAGGGACGCCAGGTGGTCTGGAACCTGTCTCCGCCGCCTGGGCAGTCCTACGACTTCGCCAGTCCCGGAATCGGCGTCAGTCCGACCGATCCTCCCGCGACCGGCTACGCCGACGCCACCTTGTGGTGGCGTGCGGCCAACGCGCCGTCGAACAAGCAGGCCGTGCTCAACATCGAACTTGCGGCGCCCGCAGCAGGCAACCCGAGGCCCACGTTCTGCCACTACCCGCGCGTGGTGAACCGTCGGAACCCGGCCAAGCTGTGCTGCCCCATCGACCCCATCATCATCAACGATCCCTGAAGCCCGCCCGCCCTGGCACTGCGATGTCGGGGTCCGCAGCGTCGATGCGGCGTAGCAAGTAGCGTGCTTCCAGCCCCCCTCCACTATCTCGGGTCGCCGCGCGAATGGCGTCCACGGTGGCGGCGGTGTCAGGGACTTCGCCCAGTCGCCGCTGCACCAAGTGGGCCAGCAAGGTGATAAGCACGGTCGAGTCGGGATGCTGCGCGGTTTCGCACAAGGTCTGGGCCTGCTGGAGTGACTGCGTGGCGGCCGCTGCGGTGCCTGCGCCGGCCAGAGCAAGGGCCAAGTAGGCGCAGGCCAGCCCCTGCAGCGCCGGCTGACGCTGTGCCTGAGCTCGGGCCGCACAGTCGCTGAGCAGCGCAACGGCCTCTTCGAAGCGCTGCTGCGCCTCGGCCAGGATGCCCAGGTTGCACAGGGCCGTGATCTCCAGCAATCGGTGTCCGAGTGCTCGTGCCGCGGCCAGCGCTAGCTGCAGTTCATGGCGCGCGGCTTCGTGCTCGCCGCCATGGAACAGCAGCAATCCCAGATTGCAGCGCGTGTTGCCGGCCCACTGGCGGTCGCCCAGTTCTTCCGCCAGCGCCAGGCCGGCTTGCCAGTGCTTGCGCGCTTCGTCCAGCCGCCCCAGCGCTTGCGCCGCTGAACCCAGGTTGCCGCGCAGCCCGGCTTCCCAGCGGCGCTGGCCGGCTCTGCTCGCCACGTCCAGTGCGGCCTGGAAGCAGCCTTCGGCTTCCACCCAATCGCCCTGCAAGAGGTGAGCGCGAGCTCGCATGCTATGGACGGTGTAGCACGCGGTGGCCACGGCCTGCGTGGGACCTGAAGCCGCGGCAGCGGATGCGGCCAGCACCTGCGCCTCGTCCAACAGTGCGTTCGCTGCAGCGAAATCGCCGTCGGCCAGGTCCACCCAGGCCGTTGAGGCCAGCACCTCGGCTCGCCAGGCCTCGCAGCCCGGCGCCGCCAGCGCCGCCGCAGCCTGCCGGTAGTGCCCGCGCGCCGCATCGCGCCGACCCAGCAGCGTCTCGGCCGCGCCCTGCACCCGGTGCGTGCGCCCCCAGGCCGGCGTGCCCGTGGCCGTGGCCGCGCGCACCTCGGCCGCCAGTGCCGCCCCGGCCTCGAACGGCCCGGTACGGTGCAAGACAGCCCAAGCGTGCATGAGCAGCGGCACCGCCTCCTCCCGGCCCGCAGCCGCGGCACGGCGGCAGGCGGCGACGATGTTGTCCAGCTCGATGCCGCGGCCGCGCGTGGCCTGGGCTTCGTCGAGGCCCGCGTAGTGGCTGGCATGGCGGGCCTGCGCCGCTTCGCGTGCGTCGGCGTCCAGCCGCTCGGCGGCGTAGTCCTGCACCGTGCGCAGCAAGCCCAGTCGGCGTCCGTCCAGCGTGCGCAGCCAGGACTTCTCCAGCAGTGCCTGCAGCACGTCGGGCACCCAGGCCGTCGCGCCGGGCGGCAGCCGCACCACTGCTTCGGCATCGGCCACCTCGAAGCCGCCTTCAAAGACCGTCAGCTGCGCCAGCACCGCGCGCTCGGTGGCATCCAGCAGTTCCCAGGACCAGTCCAGTGTCGCGCGCATCGTCGCCTGGCGGTCGATGCGGCCGCCGCGCGCCGCCAGCAGCTGGAAGCGCTGGCCGATGCGCTCGCGCATCTGCGCGGCCGTCATCAGCCGCGCCCGCGACGCCGCCAGCTCGATGGCCAGCGGCAGCCGGTCCAGCAGCTCCACGAGCTCGGCCACCGCGGCCTCGTCGTCGCCCCCCGCGGCGTCGCCGCGCGCAGCGGCAGCGCGGTCCTGGAACATCGCCAACGCGTCGGTGCGCTCCAGCGGCGCCACGGCGAACACCTGCTCGCCCGGCAGGCCCAGCACCTCGCGCGAGGTGACGACGAAGCGCGCTTCGGCGCAGGCCTCGAGCCAGCGCCCGACGGTGGCCGCGGCGTCGCGTGCCACCTGCTCGAAGTTGTCCAGCACCAGCAGGCAGGGCCCGCGCGCGCCGATGGCCGCCGCCAACGCTGCGGCCGCATCCGCGCCGCCGGCCGGCACGCCCAGGGCCTGCGCCACGGCATGGTGAACGCCGCTGGCCGACGTGGCGGCGCTGAGGTCGCAGAACCAGGTGCCGCCGGGGAAATCGCCCTGCCAGCCGCGCGCATGCTGCAGCGCCAGCCGCGTCTTGCCCACGCCGCCGGGGCCCAGCAGCGTGAGCAGCCTGGCGCCTTCGTCCAGCCGCGCCTGCAGCGCGGCCAGCGGCGCCTGGCGCCCGAAGAAGGGGTCGCGCTCGGCCGGCAGGTTGTGCGGCAGCTCGCGCGCCGCCACCCACAGCCCGGCGCGCTGCAGCACGCGGTAGGCGCGCGGGGACTCCTGCGGCGGCATCGCGGCCGCGGGGGCATCCGCCGCGGCCAGCAGTTCGATCGGCGCTTCCACGCCCTTCAGCCGCCAGTGGCCGAGCGAACGCGCCGCCGCGGCCGCTTCGTCGCCGGCAGCGTCCCAGAGCGCCCGCGTCAGCACCGTCTGCCCGCCGCCGGCCACGGCCATGGCGCGCACGGCGATGGGCAGCGTCAGGCCGTCCACTTCCAGCGGCACGGCCCCCAGTTCGCGGTCGGCCGCCGGGTTCTCGCGCAGCGTCACGGGCCCGTGGTGCGCGCCCACGCGGGCCGCCAGGGGCGGCTGCAGGGCGGCCAACGCCGCGTGGTAGCCGTGGGCGAAAGCCAGGGCCTGGGCGGCGTCGTCGAACAGGGCCAGCAGGCCGTCGGCGCGGCCGATCTCGACACCGCCGCTGCGGCGGATCAGCTCGCGCGCGGCGGCGTCGTGCTCCGCCCACAGCGCGGCCATCGCGTCGTCGCCCAGCAGCGTGTGCACGCGCGTGCTGTCGACGACGTCGGTGGACACCACGCAGGCGCAACGGCCTGCGGGCGAATGCGTGTCGGGCATCGGTGGGGAGTGCGCGTGCGGCGGCTCTTGATCCGCGCTCAAGCCGTCTTCGGCGGCGCGAACCTCTGTTCCGGCTTGGGCGCGCGTTCGTACAGCGGCTGCACCTTCGCCAGCTTGCCCTGGATGTCCTTGATCCGCGTGTCCCCTGCCGGGTGCGTGGACAGGAACTGCGGCGGCGCGCCTTTGCTGGCGGACATCATCTTCTGCCACAGCGTCACGCCCGCGCCCGGGTCGTAGCCGGCGCGCGCGGCGAGGTCCAGGCCGACCACGTCGGCCTCGGTCTCGTCTTCGCGGCCGAACTTCAGCGTCAGCAGCTGGCCGCCCATCTCGGCCGCGGTGCGGCCGACGCTGCCCAGGCCGAAGAGTGCCGCACCCAGCTCGATGGCGCCGCGCGTGGCCAACTGCTTGCCCATGCGTTCTCGCGCGTGCTCGCGCAGCGCATGCGCCACCTCGTGGCCCATGATCATGGCGACCTCGTCATCGTTCAGCTGCAGCTTCTGCAGGATGCCGAAGTAGAACGCGATCTTGCCGCCGGGCATGCAGAACGCGTTCACCTCGGGCGCCATCAGCAGGTTCACCTCCCACTTCCACTTCGGTGCACGCCCGTTCCAGGGCGGCGTGAAGGGGATGATGCGGCGCGCGATGCTGCGCAGGCGCTGCACCTGGGGGTGGTCGGACTTCGCCAGCGCGCCCTTGCCATGGGACTGCTGCAGCATCGAGAGGTACTGCTGCGAAGCCGCGCCTTCGATCTGTTCCGCCGAGACGAGCTTGGTGAAGCGCGAGGTGCGGCCGACGTCACCCTGCACGCCTTCCTGAGCGGGCGGCTGCTGGGCGAAGGCACTGCCAGCGAGCGCACTGCCGGCCAGCAGCCCGGTGAACAGGCGCCGGGAGTGGAAAGGACAGGAACAGGCGTTGATCATGTCGCGTTGGAGCAGCAGGCCGTTGGCAGGTTCAACGCGGGCCGGGGCCCGGCGGCCGACAGGCGGCGGCGCGCGGCCGGCAGTGTAGGGCGCTCAGCTGCCCTTGACAGCAGCCGGCGCGGACGGGGGCGGCTGATGCGCGGCCGCCGGCGCCGGGTGCTGCTGGTAGATGGCCTCGGCCAAGGCCAGCAGCGTCTCGCGCGGCAGAGCGCCCACCAGCGCATAGCCGCAGCCTTCCTCGATCCAGTAGAACATGCCCAGGGCGCCCTGCTGCTCGTAGCGGAAGGCCACGTCGCTGTCCTGCTCGGGCTTGCGAAGGTAGACCGTGACGCGCAGGCCCTGGGTGTCCTGGTACATCAGCTGCGCGCTCTTGCCCGGGCCGTCGGGCAGCAACCGCCCGCCGACGAGCTCGAAACCCTGTGAGCGCAGGTCGAACAGCTTCACCTGGACGTCGATGCGGCGGGTGAGCCAGCGCGCCAGATGCTCCTCCTGCGCCTTCACCTCCACCGGGTGGCGCGGCTCGATGGTGTAGACGCTGTGCGCCAGCGCCGCGCGCTGCACCCAGCCCTGGGCCGTGCCGGCGGCCAGCTTCATCTGCAATTGCGCCATCTGGCGCTGCTGCTGCTGCCACACGAGCCCGCCACCGACCGCTCCGCCCAGCACCAGCAGGCCGGCTGCCGAAGCGGCCAGCGCCCAGCGCGGCAGGCCCTGGCGGCGACGCACGGCAGCGTGCAGCGGCGCGGGCACGGGCTCGGCGGCCACAGGCGCGAACAGGGCACGCAGGGCGTCGCGGTCGTCAGCCCAGGCAGCGACGCGCGCGGCCTCGTCCGGATGCTCGTCCAGCCACGCCGCCACGCGGGCCGCGGCATCGGCCGGCAGCTCGCCGTCGATCCAGGCACTCAGTTGTTCGTCGCTGAAGCGTTCGCTTGTCATCGTCTTCACACCACGCGCCGCAGGGCGGGCGGCGCCGCAGGCCTTTCGCCTTCCAGGAACTTTCGCAGCACCGCCCGTGAGCGGCACACCCGGGACATCACGGTCCCGATCGGTATACGCATGACCTCCGCAACTTCTGCATACGACAGCTGCTCCACGCACACCAGCAGCAGCGCCTCGCGCTGATCCGGTGACAGAAGTCGCAGTGCGGCCAGCAGGTCCAGCCGCAGGCCGACGTCGACACCCGGGTCACCGCCGGCAGCGTCGCGCGCGCGCTCGATGTCGCTCGGGTCCACCACCGACAGCCGGCCGTCGCGCCGCAAGCCGTCCAGGTGGGCGTTGTGCGCGATGGACAAGAGCCAGACAGCGATGTCCCGCTGGGGGTCGAACTGCTGCCAGTGCAGCAGCGCGCGCTCCACCGTCTGCTGGGCCAGGTCGTCCGCCATCTGGCTGTCGAAGGCCAGCGTCCGGGCGTAGCGGCGCACGCGCGGCAGGGCTTCGAGCAGGCGGCTGCGAAAGGACTCTGGGGCTTCCACCGGGCTAGTACGTGCGACGACGGCGGATTATTCCGCCTGGCCCGGGAGTCCCGGTGTCAGCGCGTGCCGCCGAGCCAGCGGCGCCACCAGGGCTGCGCCGGCGAGCGCTGCTGCGCCGGGCGGCGCACGGGGCGCTCCAGAAGTCGCAGTGGCGGCGGCGTGGTGGCGGAATGTGCGTCCATGACGGCGAACTCTAGGGACTTGCGACTTTGCAGACAACGTCAGCATTCGCAGGTAGAGTCTGCAAAATTGCAGCATCAAGGCGAGCCATGGGTGGGCTGGACTGGAGCGACCTGCGCTACGCGCTGGCCGTGGGCCAAGGCGGTTCGGTGGCCGCTGCGGCACGGAGACTGGGCGTCAACGCCACCACCGTGCAACGCCGGCTCGACGCATTGGAAACCAATCTGGGTGCACGGCTGTTCGATCGATCGCGAAGCGGGTACCAACCCACGGAAGCCGGCACCCTGGTGCTGGAGCAGGCGCGGCGCATGGCCGACCAGGCCGACGAGATCGAACGCCACGTGCTCGGCCGGGACCGCGAACTCACCGGCCCCTTGCGCGTGACCACGGCCTTCGTCGTGATGGAGCACCTGCTGCCGCGCCCGCTGGCGGCCTTCGCGGCCGCTTACCCAGGCATCGAGGTGGAGGTCGTCGAGAACGCCTTCCTCGTCGACCTCGCGCGCCGGCACAGCGACGGCACCGGCAGCACGGTGCTGCAGCAGGCCGACGTGGCACTGCGCCTGTCGGCGCAGGTGGCCGAGCACCTGGTGGGCCGCCAGCTCGGCATGACGCACTGCCGCGTCTTCGCGCTGCGCGGCGCGCCCGGCCTGCCGCAGGAGGTCACGCCGCTGGCCATGTTGCTGCGCGACGCCCCCTGGGTGGCCTTCGAGCGCGACGCCACGCAGCGGGTCTACGACCGCTGGATGCGCACGCATCTCGCGCCCGCCCACGTGCGCGTGCGGGTGGACATCTTCAACGCCGCCGCCGCGATGCTGCGCACCGGCGTGGGCGTGGGCGTGCTGCCCACCTTCATGGCCGAACGCCACCCGGAACTGCTGCCGGTGTCGGAGGTGATCCCTGAGCTCTCCGTGCCGGTCTGGATGCTCACGCACCCCGACCTGCGCGAAACCGCGCGCGTGCGCGCCTTCATGCAGCACGTGGGCGATGCACTGTCGGCACGGCTGGCAGCTTGAGGCGGCGGATTGCGACCCCAGATGCCCGACATGAACGACACCAAGCTGCTGCGCGCCTGCCCCCATTGCGAGGCCACGAACCGCCTGCCGGCGGCCCGCATCGACGACGACCCGGTGTGCGGCCGCTGCGGCAAGCCGCTGCTCGAGGGCCCTCCGCTGGAGCTGACCGACGCCGACTTCGATGCCGTCGCCGCGGCCTCGAAGCGCCCGCTCGTGGTGGACTTCTGGGCACCCTGGTGCGGGCCGTGCCGGATGATGGCGCCGGCCTTCGAACAGGCCGCCCGGCAGCTCGGCGGCCGCGCGTTGCTGGTGAAGGTCAACAGCGACGACAACCCGCGGCTGGCGCAGCGCTTCGGCATCCGCAGCATCCCGACGCTGGTGCGCGTGCAGGACGGCCGGGAGACCTCGCGCCAGAGCGGCGCGGTACCGGCCTCGGCCATCGTCGCGCTCGCCGAGTGCGGCTGAACGGGCGGTCGACCGTCAGCGGCCGACGGCCGTCGCCTACCGAACGCTTTCCACCTTCAGCAGCGCCGCGCCGAAGGCGTCGGTGCACGGCGGGCGCCCGGGCTGGCCGCAGTCGGTGCCCGGCGTGCCGCCCGCCAGCACGGCCTGCAGCCGTGCGCGGCCCTCGGTGTCCAGCAGCGTCTTCGTGAAGGGGCCCGTCTTGTCGCGGCCCAGCGAGGAGAGGTCACGCGGCGCATCGGTGACCATCACGAGCAGCGTCTCGGTGCCCGGCGGACCGCCAGCCACCACCTCCCAGCCCGGGCCCGGCAGCGCCACGCGCTGGCCGGCGCGCACGCGGTTGTCCCTGGCGAGATCGTTGGGATAGAGCAGCACCAGGCTCTGGCCATCGGAGCCGGCCAGGGCCACGTAGAGGTGCCCGTCGCGTGAGGGCGTGACGTCGATCTCCAACGCGTCCCGGCCGATCTTCAACGTGCCCTGGCGCGTCGTGGCCACCACGCGCCGCTGGCCGTCGCGCTGGCCGTGCACTTCGGCCAGGATCTCCGCCGGCGTGGCACGGCGCGACGCGTCCTTGCCCGTCGTGCCGCCCCAGGCCGGCACGAAGCGCGTGTTGCCGACCATCGTCATCTGCTGGCCGCGAACACCGGGCAGGCCGGCCAGCGCACGGTCGAGCTGGGCCTGGGCGCATTGCGTCACCTCGTCGACGGTGATGGCGCCGCTGCCGTCGAGGTCGCGCGCCTCGCCCAGCAGGCAGTCCCGCCACGCGGCGGTGGCGAAACCGCCGGTGGCGCTGCTGTCGAAGCTCACCTCGTCGGGGCGGCTGGCGGCCACCTGCACCACGTTCTCGGGCATGGCGCTGCGCTGCTGCAGCAGCCCGGGCAGGCTGCGCGTGCGGAAGTTCGCCGGCTCGCCGCAACTGTCCGGGGCGCTGCCACGCGCGAACTTGGGCGTGATCGTCGCGCCCGCGGTCTTCAGGAGACTGCGGGTGCGCAGCGGGGACTCCGCCAGCCCGCCGGAGAAGCAGGCGTCGTAGAACACCAGCAGCTTGTCGGCGCGGCGCGCCAGCGGCGCCAGGCGCGTGCCCAGTTCGATGTTGCTGATGACCTGGCCGTCGGCAGCCAGCAGCCCCTCGGTGCAGCCTTCGGCCTTCAGCACCGGGTCGGACCAGCGCGTGCCGTGCCCGGAGTAGTAGACGAAGACGCGGTCGCCATCCTGCACGCGGGCGTTGAGCTGCGCGAGGGCCTCACGGATGCCCGCAGCCGTGGCGGCACGGTCGCGCAGCACGGTGACGTTGGCATCCGGGATGGCCATGGCCTGGGCCATGCGGCGCGCGCTGGCCACGTCCAGCGGCATGCCCCGCAGCGTGGGCAATTCCGGGTCGGCGTATTCGCCGATGCCGATGACCAGCGCGTGGCGCGTGCCCCGTGCGGCCGCGATGGAGGTCTGCGCCTGGACCGGCAAGGCGCCGGCGACGGCCGCAGCCAACGCCAGCCCCGCCGCGAGGGCGCGGCTCATGGCTGCGTGACCACGCGCACGCGGCGGTTTTCGGCCGATTGCGGGTTGCCGGCATTCGCCAGCTGGGTGCTGCCCTTGCCCACGGCCTTCAGGCGCGAAGGGTGTACCCCCAGTGCCACCAGGTACAGCCGCACTTCATCGGCACGCTCCTGAGACAGGCGCTGGTTCTGCGCCGCGCTGCCGCGCGGGTCGGCATGGCCTTCGATGATGAAGCGCAGGCTCTTCAGCTCCGGCGACTGCAAGGCCGCCACCAGCGTGCCCAGCAGCGCGCCGCTTTCGGGGCGCACCTGGGCGGAATTGGGCTCGAAACGGATGTCCAGCGCCAGGCTGGCCGGCGGGCCGCCAGGCGCCGCCGATGCCGGCACCGGTGCCATCGGCGCTTCGGCGACCGCCGCCGCCGAGGATGCCGCCTCCGGGGACGACGCCGTCGAAGCCGCCGAAGCCGCCGCCGAGGCCGCGTCCGGCGTCGGCTTGACGCGCACCACCAGGTTGCGCGAAGCCCGCTGGGCCGGCGGTGTCAGCGCCTCGATGATGGTGCGGGTGTCGGTCTCGGGTGAGGCCGCCGAAGCCGTGACGAGCACGAAGCTCAGGGTGAGCGCGGCCGGGCCGCCGGGTCTGCGCATGGTCGTCACCTTCGCGTGATGAGCCTGTCGAGCGGGCGGCGGCAGCCGCCCCGGTGGATCCTGGTGGGGGCCGGCCACGCTGCCCTCGCGCGGCCAGGGCCTCCCCGCCCGGAGCCGCCGATCAGGAGGCCGCGCCGACGCGCAAGCGCAGTTCCTGTTCGGCGGTGTTGCCCTGGTCGTCGGCCACCTGCAGGATGAGGCGGTGCTGGCCGGCGGGCACCTTGGCCTGGTTGATCACGACACCCGTCTCGGTGACGGTGGCGTGCTTTTTCAGGCGGTCGGTCAGGTCGATCTTCATCAGGCCGTAGAGCACGCGGAAGGTCGACGGCACGATGCGGTTGCCCGAGGCGGCCTTGAACGAGACCTCGATGCGCACCGGCGCATTGACGGCGTTGCTGGGCGTGTTGTTGGGCGTGACGACCTTGATGGCCGGCTGGCCGGGCTTGGGCACCGGCAGGCTGCGCGTGCGGGTTTCCGGCGGCGCCGAGGCCACGGCCTTGGCTTCGGCCTGCGCTTCGGCGGCCGTGATCAGGTCGAAGTCCTCGGCGCGGCTGTCCAGGGCGCTGAAAGCCAGGGCCAGACACAGGGCAGTGGTTCGGAGGGCGGTGTTCATCAGGTTTTCCTCGGTACGGGCTGGCAGCGGATGCGGCATTGTGAGCCGGCGGGAGGCCGTTGCGTGACCCTGGGAAGGCATTGAACCGCAGGCGCTCCCCCTTGACGATGATCCCGTGGGATACCTCTCACTCCCCCGGTGCCGGCGACAGGCGGCGCAGGCCGGCCACCAGGGTGGCCAGCGGCACCGGCTTGCCCAGCAGCAGACAGCGCCTGGGCATGGGCACGGTGCCCATCACGGCCACCCGGCCCGTGACGATGAGCGCCGGCACCGGCATCTCCCACTCGGCACGAAGTTCCTCCACGGCAGCCAGGCCGTCGGGCTGGCCGGTGCCCAGGTCGAGATCGAACACCAGCGCATCGGGAAAGCGTGGTTCGTCGTCCAGGCGGGCCTTCAGCTGAGCCAGCGAAGGCGCATCGACGATGGTGGCACCGGCCCCTTCCAGCGCCGCCTTCATGGCTGCGCGGGGCCCGGGTTCGTCGTCCAGCAGGGCCAGCAGCCAGCCGTCCAGGCGCGCGGGATCGTCCACGCGGGCCTGGGCCTGCGGCTCGGGCGGCGGCGGCCCGGCGCGGCGCAGGGCCGCCGGCACCAGGACGCGGAAGCGCGTTCCGCGCCCGACCGTGGAACGCAGCGGAGCCAGCTGCAGGCCGAGCTGGGCCACCAGGCCGCGCACGATCGCCAGACCCAGGCCGCGGCCGCCCCGCGAGGCGCCGGCGGCGCCGTCAGCCAGCTGCACATAGGGTTCGAAGACGGCCTCCAGCTTGTCGGCCGGGATGCCGCGGCCGTTGTCGACGACATCCAGCGCCAGGCCTGCCCGGCCGTCGGCACCGGTGTGCGGCCGGACGGCGAGCACGACGCGCGCGCGCTCTCCGGGCCGCGCCCCGAGGCTGTAGCGCACGGCGTTGCCGGCCAGGTTCTGCACCAGGCGGGCCAGCTGCGTGCGGTCGGTATGGAGCCACTGCGTGCGGCCGTGGACCGTGAGCGACAGCAGCTCGCGCGGGTGCGTGGCCTGCAGGCTGGCGGCCACGCCGTCGAGCACGTCGCGCACGTCCACCAGCTCAGGGTGCGACTGCAGCGCGCCCTGTTCGATGGCGCTGAACTCGCTGAACTGGTCGAGCATGGCCACGGCGTCGTCGGCGGCACGCATCTGCTGGCGCAGCAGTTCCTGCCGCCGCTTGTCGGCCTGGTGGTCCAGCGGGTCGGGCCGGGCCTGCAGCGCTTCGGCGAACAGGCGCACGGCCTGCAAGGGCTGACGCAGGTCGTGGCTGATGCTGGCCAGCAGCCGCGTGCGCGCGCCCTGCAGGGCCGTGAGCTGGGCGCCCCGCTGGTCCAGGCTGTCGATCAGCTGGTCGCGCTCGGCCAGCGCGCGGAAGAGGCGCCGGTCGCTGGCGCGGATGTGCATGCGGTCGATCCACAGGAAGGTCGCCGTCAGCACGAGCACGCCCCACCACAGGCTGGGGTAGTCGGACATGGCCCAGTCCCAGCCCGCCACGGCCACGGCCGTGGCCACCAGCCAGGTCGTGCCCCCTTCGCGCGGCGCCTGCCAGCCGAGGCTGGCCACGCCCACCAGCAGCAGCAGCGCGATCGAGGCCGCGCCGCCGCCGGCGGCCACCTGCGCCGAACCCAGCGCCCAGCCGCACAGCAGCGCCAGTCCGTTGGTCTGCACCAGCCGCCGCGACGCCGACAGGCCCAGCCCGGCCAGCAGGGCGGCGCACCCGAGAGCCCAGAACCACACCAGCTGCTGAGCGGCCAGCGTGGGCGAGTTGGTGAGCAGCCGCACCGTCTCCAACGACGCCAGGTCGTAAGGGAGCAGCCATTCGAACCAGCTCTGCATGGCGATCAGAAGAACGCCCACCGCGACCAGTGCCAGCCCGAGCTGGCGGCGGCGGCGCGGCAGCTGCTCGCTGATGCGCGCGGCGTCGCCTTCGCCCTGCGCGGCGGCGGCGATCTCGGCGGCCGTCATTCCGCCACGCCGGCCCGCATCGAAGGCACGCGGTAGCCGCGCTGGCTGAGCAGCACCAGCAACTTGGTGCGGTTGGGCGCACCCAGGGCCTGCAGGGTGGCGGTGACGTGCTTCTTCACCACCACCTCGGAGCGGTCGAGCAGGCGCGCGATCTCCTTGTTGCGCAGGCCCTGCACGACATAGCCCAGCACCTCGATCTGGCGCTCGGTCAGCCCCAGGGCGGAAAGCTCGGCCAGCTCGCGGCCACCGCCGCCCTCGGGGACCGCCGCCATGCCGCCGCTGACGGACTGCGGCAGGTGGATGCGGTGGTCGATGAGCACCCGCGTCAGCGCTTCCTTCAGCTCCGAGGGCGCCGCCGCCTTGCTGATGAAGCCCATGGCGCCGCCATCCAGGGCGGCCAGCACGGTGTCACGGTCGTCCTGGGCGCTGAGGATGACGACCGGCACGTACGGGAAGTCCTCCCGCAGCCGGTGCAGGCCGGCCAGGCCGTGGACGTCAGAAAGCGTGAGATCCAGCAACACGAGGTCAAAGCGGCCCGCCGTCTGCAACGCCTGCACCGTCTCCGCCAGCGAGCCCGCGAGCTGCACGCGCAACTGTGGCAGCACTTCGGCGATCAGCAGCTGCAGGCCATGCCGGACGAGCCCGTGATCGTCGGCAAGAAGTATCGAACCGTGGGGATTCATGGTCGTGTTCATCTTTTCCTTGGAGGCCGCGATGGTGTAGGGCGGCCTGAGGCACGGACACGGTACCAAGGTATCACGCGGAAACCGCACGGTGTCGGCCTTCCGTATACCTTGGTCTCCTGTTCAGCCGCCGTCGCCGGTGGCGAAATAGCACCAACGCAAGAGCGACAACCCACCACAGACACCGGAGCCCCTCATGAAGCACATCGCCGCCCGCATCGCCGCCGCCGCCACCCTGGCCCTCTTCGCCCACGCCAGCTTCGCCGCCGACCCCGTCAGCAAGCCGGCCCCCGCCAAGCCGGCCAAGGCCGTCAAGACCGTCGCCCCGGCCAAGAAGCCGGCCGCGCCGGTGTCGGTGAACGCCGAGTTCGCCAGCGTGGTCTACAAGAACGCCGGCAGCCTGGTGCACAACGAGGAGCCGCAGGCCCTGCTGCGCGCGGTGGTCGTGCTGCGCGTGAAGGTGAACGAGCAGAACCAATGGCAGGCCGAGGTGTTCCGCGACAACCCGGACCAGCCCGAGCTGACCAAGGTCGCCCTCGACTCCGTCGCCCAACTGCCGGCACCCGCCGGTCTGTCGGAAGCCGCGCTGACCAAGCTGCGCAACGAAGGCGTCATCGAAGCCTGGCTGTTCCAGACCGACGGGCGCTTCGCCCTGAAGGCCCTGGCCAAACCGCAGAAGCGCGCCTGAAGGCGCTGCCCGGGCGTAGGATTGCGCCCATCCACTCGGGGACTGTCACCCCGGCACCATCGGAAGACCGCCATGAAACTGCCCTCCAAGATCGCGACCCTCGCCTTCGCCGCCCTGCTCGCCGCCGGCACGGCGCAGGCTCAGGAAAAGGTGCTTCGTGAAGGCCAGGTCACGCAACAGGCGCTGATCGACGCGCTGGCGCCGGCCGCGGCCGCCTCGTCCGCGGAGTCCGCCGACGGCTCCCGCACCCGCAGCTTCCGCCCCGCCGTGCGCGTGGCCGGCACGGCAGCCGCAGCGGCCACGCCGGCACGCGCCAACATCCTGGTGACCTTCGTCACCAACTCGGCCGACCTCACGGCCGGTGCGAAGAAGGCGCTGGACGTGCTGGCCGGTGCCATGAAGAGCGACAAGCTGTCGACCGTGAAGTTCACGATCGAGGGTCACGCCGACCCGCGGGGCAACGAGGACGCCAACCTCAAGCTCAGCCAGGCCCGCGCGGAGAGTGTGCGCGAGTACCTGCTGGCCAGCCACGGCGTCGCTGCCGAGCGCGTCACCGCCGTGGGCAAGGGCTCCAGCGCGCTGATGAAGCCCAACGAGCCGGCCGCCGCCGAGAACCGCCGCGTGACCATCGTCGCCAATCCCGGCTGATCGGTCCTCCCGCAAAAGAAAACGCACGCCGACGGCGTGCGTTTTTTCTTGGCCGATCGGAAGCGGCCTCGAGCCGGCCCGCGGGCCGGCCGGGTCACTCAGCGTGCATCGGACATCTTGAGGATTTCCGCCTGCATGTCGGCCTGCAGGCGGTTGCCCACCACGCGCTGCCACTGTGCCTGCTGGTTGTTCATGCTGGTGCGCACGGCTTCCTGGATGGCACGCTTGGAGCTTTCGATGTCCATGCCGACCAGCACCCACAGCTGGCCCTTCTCGTCGGTGGTCTGGCGCACCACCTTGCTGCCCGCCAGCTTGGCTTCGGTCAGCTGGTTGACGACGCTGGAGGCCAGGGCGTCGACCGTCTCGGTGGGCGTGCCGGCGACGCCGGTGGTCTGGATGGCGTTCTTCACGCTGGCCAGCACGCGGGCCTGCACCTGGGCGGCGAGGTCCTTGCGCCCGGCGGCGGTGGCCTGATCCAGTTGGAACTGGATGCCGGCGGCCGTCTTGCCGAAGATGCCCATGCCGAAATCCTTGTAGCCAGCGATGTCGCCGCGCGTGTGCGGGCAGACCCAGCTGGGC
This sequence comes from uncultured Rubrivivax sp., assembly GCA_964495125.1. Classification (GTDB taxonomy): domain Bacteria; phylum Pseudomonadota; class Gammaproteobacteria; order Burkholderiales; family Burkholderiaceae_C; genus Rubrivivax. The sequence continues at coordinate 5,921 of CAZBUU010000024.1, read as the reverse complement.
GCCTTCTCCTTGCTGCCGAGGAACGTGCACTCGGCGACGTCTTCCTTGCGCGGCTTGTTCGACGAACAGCCGGCGAACACAGCGACCACTGCGACGGTGACGAGGGTGGTGACGAGCTTCATGGGTCTGGGTTCCGTGGTTGTGTTGGCGGAATGGGGCTGCTGCAGCCGGGTCACTTCAGCAGGTTGTTGAACATGTCAGCCAGGCCGCCGCCCAGCTTGACCTTCACGTAGTCGTACTTGCGGATGCGGGAGGCCAGCTTCTCGTCGTCGACGAGGATCCAGCTGCCCTCGTTGCCGATGATGTCGGACATCTTGGCCTTGCCGAGGCTGACCTCGTCGAAGCTGCTGCCGACCTTCTGCAGGGTCCAGATCTCCACCGGATCGCCGGGCTTGGCGCCGGTGTTCTTGCCCAGCTGGACGCGGAAGATGGCCTTCTTGTCCTTCACGCGCTTGTCGGTGATGTAGCCCTTGGGCGCGAACTCGTTGAGCACGTCGTTGCGCTTGCTCTTGATGCCGTCGTCGGTGGCGCCGCGCATCAGGCCGATGGCGTCGTTGTTGGTCGCGGCCCGCTGCTGGCTGGTGAGGTTCACCTTGCCGGTGGTGTTCATCTGCTCCATCAGCTTCAGCGTGGGCAGCTGGTAGATGCGCAGCGTCATCGTCGACTGCGCGCTGTGCGTGTAGCTGGCCGGTACGTACTCCGGCTTCTTCGTCAGCGGGTTCACGTAGGACGAGGCCGGCACGAAGGTGGAGCCCCAGCCGGCATTGCCCATGACCACGCGGATGGCGAAGTCGGCCACGTCGGGGCCACCATAGGCGCCGGAGCCGCGCATCTCGGCGAGCTTGAGCTCGTCTTCCAGCTTGCCCGCCAGCCTGCGCTCGATCACCTCCACGCCCCCGGCGCCGAGCATGGTTTCCAGCGTCGCCGAAGCCACCGCGGCCAGGCCGGCGCCGCGCGCGCTGGGCGAGTCTTCGGTGGGGATCACGACCACGCGCGTGCGACGGCTGGGATCGGTGTTGGCGGGAACCAGGTCGGCGTCGCGCAAAGGCGCGTCGGCCCAGGCGGCGGCACCGCCGTCGATCTTGTGGCCCTGCAGGCAGCCCGTCAGGGAGACCGCGGCCACCCCACCCAGCACGAGCAGGCCGCGACGCGGCAGCGACGGCCTCGGAGTCAAAGTCTTCTTCATCACGATTCCCTCGGATCTTTGTTGCACAACGAAACGGTGCGGCCGGTGGCCGCGTCAATCCTTGAAGCCGAGCGCGGCCACCGGCCCCGCCTTGCGGAGCTGGTCGACGAACTTCCTGACGGCGTCCTCGCGGGCGCCCTTGAAGTCGTAGCGCGAGCTGCCCGGCAGCTCGTATTCGCGGGTCGCAGCGGCACGGCCCTGGTCGTCGAGCACGGCCAGGCGCACTTTCATCTTGACCATCTTGCTGCCGAAGAGCTCGTCCTGGCGTGCGTCGGCCGAGATCGTCAGCGGGCTGGCACCCGGCGTGCGGCCCGAGGCGCTGCGCATGCCCTGCTCGGACAGGAAGGCGGCCAGCGCAGTGGCGAGGTCGGCATCGGCGGCACCCGCGCGCAGCTCGAAGGTGAGCTTGCTGGCCAGCTCGGAGCTCTGCAGCATGAGTCCGCCGAAGCGGCGCACGCCGGCACGGCCCTCGTCCTCGGCACCGGCGCCCTGCAGCAGCATGGACAGGCGCGCGCCGTCCTCGATCTGCTTCTTCAGGCGGCGCAGCGACAGGAACTGGTCCAGCGTGCTCAGGCGCGGCAGGGCGGCTTCGGCCTCGCCGACCGGCTTTTCCACCACCTGCAGCTGGTTGCGCGTGTCGGCGATGAAGGCCGGGCGATCGACCTTCACGAGCACGTAGACACCCTGCCCGCCCTTGGCCGACTGCGCCACTTCGAAGCGGGTGAAGTCGGTCTTTGCGACTTCCTCGGTGACGGCCGAGAGCGCGCGCACGTCGACACGCTCCTTGCCGCCGCTGCTGCTGACACTGGTGGTGTTGCTCACCTGGCCGGCAATCGTGGCGCGCAGCTTGCTCGCCACGTTGCGCAAGGCGAGCCGGCGCGCGGCCTCGAGGTCAGGGCCTTCGCCGGTGCCGTACCAGGACTGCGCATCGTCCTGCGGCGGGTTGGTCATCCAGCCGGGCAGCTTGTCGGCCGCGCAGGCCGGCAGGCTGAGCGCCAGGGCCAGCAGGAAACCGGTGAATCGACGTCCCGAATGCATCGTTGCGCTCCCATTGCGCCTGGTGGGCAGGCGGTCCTGCCGAGCCCACCGGCTGCCTGGCGTTTCGAACTTCACGCCTTGCGGATGATGATACGAATTGTGCGGCTTGCGCCGGCCCTGTGCGTCCCCCCAAGAGAGGTCAACGCAACACCGCCAGCGGGAAATCAGGTACGCCACCGGGTGCCTGCGTCACCGGCGTCTGCTTGCCCTTGGTGAGCTCCTTGACGCGGTCGGAGATGTAGAAGTCCAGCATCTTGTGCGTGACCATGCCCTTGCCCTTGTAGTCGGCCTTGCCCGACAGGCCTTCCACCAGCGCCTTGGTGAAGGCGCCGTTGCCCCAGGCGTTGTTCTCCAGCGCCACCTGGCGGCCGGTGGACGCGCTGAACACCACCACACCACTCTCGGCGCTGAGCAGTTCGTTGATGGCGCCCGTGGGGTCGTTGCTGCGCGTGATGGAACGCTTCTTCTCGCCCAGCACGTTGCCCGAGTGGCAGGTGTCGATGAAGAACACGGCCTTGCCCGCCAGCGCGTTGAGCGTCTTGTCGAACTCCTTGAAGCTCACCGCCGTGCGCCGCTTGCCGTCGAAACTGAAGTTGTGCGGGATGTAGATGTAGCCCAGCTCGGCGTCGTTGTCGCCGTGGCCGGCGACGAAGAGCATGCCCACGTCGTGCTGCGTCACCTCGCGCTGCAGCCAGTCCAGGCCGTCCATGATGGCGTCACGCGTCGCGCCCTGGTCCACGAGCATCTTGACGTCGACCTGCCGGTACAGCTTGCCCTGCTGCTTCTTCACCGCGGCGACGAAGTCGCGCACGTCCTTGCCGGTGAGGTCCAGCGGGCCGATGTTGGCGTCCTGGAACTTGCCGACGCCGATGGCCAGCACGTAGAGCTTGGGCTTGCGGTCGCCACTGGGCGCGGCGGCCACGGGCCTTGCGGGCGCCGCGGCCACGGGGACAGGAACGGGAACAGGAACAGGAACAGGAACGGCAACCGGCGGCACGGCCGCGGCGGCTGCCGCAGCCGCCGTGCCACCCGTGCCAGGCCACTCGACCACGTAGTTGGCCGGCGCCGAGCGGCCGTGCTGGTTCTCGGCCAGCAGGGTCAGCGTGCTGGGCTGGCCGGCAAAGCTGACGCGCAGCTCGGCCTCGCCGCCGGCATTCGGCGCGCCCAGCGCCTGCACCTGGGCCGGCCGCCCCTCAGCGCGCGCCACCAGCGCGGTGATCGGAGCGTCGGGCTGCGTGCGCAGCCGCACGCGCAGCACCATGCTCGTGCCGCTGCCCTTGAGTTCCGTCGGCCCCACCACTTCCAGCACCGGCGGCAGCGCCTGCGCGAGGTTGACCTCCGGCTCGGCCGCGCGGTTGGAGGCGGCGTTCGCCAGGCGCAGCGCCTCGGCACCGTCCTGGGCCGCCAGCAGCTTGTCGATGACGTCCGGCCGGTACAGGCGGGCGCGCAGCGAGCGCAGCGGGAAGAAGTCGGGCCGCACGGCGGCACCGCGGTTGACGTGCCAGCCGAGCAGGTCTTCGGCGCCGGCGGCGGCGTCGAAATGGCCGGCGGGCGTCCAGAGCACCCAGCGGCGCTGGTCGCCGTGCAGCAGCAAGGCCATCAACTCCTCGCCGTCACGGGCGCGGTACCAGCGCACGGCGCCGTCCTGCCCGGCGGTGACGATCAGCTTGCCGTCGGCACTCTGGTTCACGGCCCACACCACGGCCGGCGTGCGCTTGTTCCACAGCGGCTTGCCCGCGGCGTCGAAGTTCCACAGGCGCTCGTCGGTGCCCAGCACGAAGCTGCGGCCGTCGGGCGCGATGGCCAGGCTGCGCGAGGTCTCGAGCGGCCCCACCGGCAAGGCCTGGCCGTTCAGCGCCGGGCCTCGGCTGTTCTCCCAGGCCTCCAGCTTGAGGCCGGGCGCCTCCAGGCGCGGCGCCAGCCAGCCGGCGTCGCCGCCCTCGGCGGGCCGTGTGGCGCGCGTGCCGAGGTCGAACTCGAAGATCGGCTGCTTGTAGGCGTACCAGTAGCGCACCTTGTAGGCGTCGGCCGAGATGCGGAACTGGCGCGCCAGCGAGTTGAAGCCCGCCACCGCGGCGCCGGTGCGGCGCTGCACCTGGGCCTGGTGGTCGACCACGCCCCAGGCCGGCTCGGCGCTGACGAAGATGACACGCTGCTTCGGCAGCGTGCTGATGGCCAGCACCGAAGCACCGGCCGCAGGGCGGTCGGTGAAGCGGCTGAAGTCGTTGCGCGGCCAGCCGCGCAGCAGCCACGACGAGCCGTTGCGGTGCGAGCCGCCACCCCACAGTTCGCTGCCGTCACTGCTCCAGGCCAGGCTGGAGAAGGCGCCCGGGCCGGCGTCGCCGACGTTGGGCTGGGCGACCTTGGAGAGGTCGCGCGCGTTCAGCACCTCCACCGTCGGGCTGTCCTCGTAGCCCAGGGCCAGCAGCTGGCCGTCGGGCGAGTAGCGGGCCTGCGCGATGAGCTTGCCGCCCTGCGGCCGGCCGCCGCCGGCCATCTTGATGCGGCCCTGGTCGAGGTTGTAGATGCGCAGCTTGCCGTCGGCGCCGCCGGCGGCCAGCTGGCGGCCGTCGGGGCGGAAGTCGAGCGCGTAGACGCTGTCGGCGACGTCGGTGTCCTGGCCCAGCGCGGCGCCGCTGGCGAAGTCGAAGGTGCGCACGCCACCGTTGCCGCCCATGCCCGCGGCGAGCACGCGACCATCCGGCGACAGCGCCAGCGTCACCACCGAGGCCTGCACGCCGGTGCCGATGCGCCGCAGCAGCGCCCCGCTGGCGCGGTCGAAGATGTAGATGCTGCTGGCGCCGTCCCAGGCGCGGCCGGTGTTGCCGGCCACGGCGACCGTGCTGCCGTCGGCGGACATCACGACGGCCTGCAGGCGCCCCTCGGCCCCGTCGCCGATGGGCACGCGCAGCACGGGGCCGGGCGCCGCCGCCAGGACGTCCCAGACGCGGGCGGTCTTGTCATCGGAAGCCGTGACGGCCCAGCGCCCCGAGGCGTCGGTGGCCACCGCACGCACGACGTTGACGTGCATGCCGGCTTCCACGCGCAGCAGCGGCGCGGCCGGTGGCTCGGCAGACAGCGCCGGTGCCGCCGCCCCGAAGAGCAGGGCGGCGCCGACCGTCGTCAGGGCGCGGGCGACCCAGGGCCTGGCATTGCGTTGCATCGCGCGGACTCCGGCGGTGGCCGCTCAGCGGCCCGTGATGGGGATGTTGGCGAAGGTGAAGGTCTGCTTCTCACCGTCGGTGCCGACGCGGGCGCCGATGCGCACTTCCATGCGCTTGATGCTCAGCAGGGCCTCCGGCACGTTGTAGTAGTGGAACAGGATCACAGGCGCCGCATCGGCCAGGAGGTCGAAGTTGATCTCGTGGTTGGCACCGGACTTGTAGAGCGTGTGTTCGCCCAGGCGCAGTGAGTACAGCTTGGTGCGGCTGCTGTCTTCGCCCAGAAGCAGGCTCTCGTCGGCCTCGACCGAGATCTTGGCGTCCTGGCCCATGCGGTTGTGGACCTTCAGCTCGCAGATGACATGGGACCGGTCGGTGCCGCGGCAGCGCTGCACGCTGACGGCCAGCCGGTTGCCCGTGGCGGCGGCGGCGGGCGCGGCCGGCACGGTGCCGTTCACGACACCCACCGGCAGGTCGCCCGCCGGCGGCAGGGCCGGCCGCGGCGGCGCGGCCACGGGCGGCGGCGGCGAGGGCAT
>CAZBUU010000023.1:6590-30935 GCA_964495125.1 uncultured Rubrivivax sp. | reverse complement strand
TCGCCGCCTTCCTGGCTGACGATCTCCACGCGGTTGCGGTCGGCCCACACCGCCAACTGCTCGCGGGCGGCAGCGCGGAAGGTGTCGGCCGCGGCCAGCAACACCTTGTGCTCGGTGTCGGCCAGGTGGCGCGTGAGCTTGCCGATGGTCGTCGTCTTGCCCGCGCCGTTCACGCCCGCCACCATGATCACCGTGGGCTTGTGCTCGCCGATGGCCAGCCCGCGTTCCAGCGGCCGCAGCAGCTCGGTCACGGCCTCGGCCAGGAGGCCCTTCACCGCGGCAGGGTCGGTGGCCTTGGCCTCCTTCACGCGGCGCTTCAGGTCGTCCAGCAGCCACTGCGTGGCGGCGACGCCGGTGTCGGCCATCAGCAGCGCGCTTTCCAGTTCCTCGTACAGCGCATCGTCGATGCGCGTGCCGGTGAAGACCTGCGCGATGCTGCTGCCGGTCTTGCGCAGCCCCTGCTTCAGGCGGCTGAGCCAGCCGCCCCGGGACTCCACGGCAGGCTCGCTGGCCGGCGCGGCGGCGGGCGCGGGCAGGGGCTCGGCGGCGGCCACCGGGGCAGGCGGCGGCGCCTTCTTCTTGAAGAAACTGAACATCGTGAAGGGCTTGCCCGGTAGGGCCACGGCAGGCCGTGACCTGCAGTTTGGGGCTGGCTATAATGCGCGGCTCTAGGCGCTTTAGCTCAGTTGGTTAGAGCGACGGAATCATAATCCGCAGGTCCGGGGTTCAAATCCCTGAAGCGCCACCAGTCCCCAGCCCCTGTCGCCCCACGGCGCCAGGGGCTTCGTCCTTGTGGGCTCAGCCCAGCTCGATGTGCAGCGTGCGCGCGCCGCCCTGCAGCGCTGCCTCGAAGGCCGCGCGCGGCACGCCCGCCGCACCTTCGCGGTAGGGGTTGAACTCGCGCTCGAAGGCGAGTTCCTGCGCACCCAGCCTCAGGCGCTGCGGCCCGCAGCCCTGCGCGCCGACGCGATAGACCAGCTCCAGCGGCTCGCCGCGGAAGATCCACTGCACGCGCAGGCCGTCCAGGCTGCGCGGCAGCACGGGGTCGAAGACCAGCCGATGGTGTTCCACGCGCAGGCCCAGCAGCCGCTCGACGACGATACCCACCAGGATGCCCGGGCCGCTGGAGTAAACGCGCCAGCCGCCGTCCAGCGGCACGCGGCCCGAGATCACGTCGGCGTAGTGCCGGTCGGCCTCGTAGCGGTCGGCAAAGGCCGCATCGGAGCTGCTGTAGTAGCAGTTCGCCTGCCGCGGGGCGGCCGCGGGCACGCGCTGCCTGTGGCCCACCGGGTGCGCCTGCGAGAGGGCCTGCAGCAGCCGCTCGCCCAGCCCCAGGTGCGCCAGCATTTCGGCATGGCGCAGGTGGGCATGCATGTACATGACGCCGATCTCGCGGCCGAAGAAGGCGCTGCTCTCGGCGCGCTGGAACAGCGTCTCGATGCCGCCTCGGTAGGGCAGCGGGCGGTCGAACAGGCGCGCGCCGTCGGGGCCGGTGAGCTCGCGTTCGATGACGGCCAGCTCGTGCCGCGCCTCGTCCGGCGCGAGCAGGTTTTCGAGCACGGCATGCATCTTGGGCAGCAGGCTGGCCCGCAGTCCCGTGCGGTGGTCGCGCGGATGGATCATCCACTCAGGTTCACCGTCAGGCGGGAAGAAGGCGTAGCCGGCCACCTCGCCGTCCGGCATGAGTCGCCGTCGGAAGTCGGCCGCCACGGCCTCGGCCTCTTCGGCCAGGGCGTCGGCACGGGCGTCCTCCCCCAGGCTGCGCAAGGCCCGCGCCAGCGTGGCCAGCGCCTGGTGGTGCAGCGTCACCGTCCAGGCGCTGCACAGGTGCTCGCGCAGCGCCGGGTCGGCCGGCTGCAGGGAATCGTTCCAGTCGCCATGCCCGTAGGCCACCAGCGCCGTGCCGGCGATGCGCCGCGCGCGCGCCACGGCCAGCGCGCGCTCCAGGTGCTCGCGCACCGGAGCCGGGGCGCCGCCGTGGAAGGGCACGTGGGTCGCCAGCCAGGCCGCATCGCCGCTGGCCAGCAGGTAGCGCGCCGCGGCCAGCACGGGCCACAGCACGATGTCGCCGTGCGAGTCGTTGGCCCGCAGCGCCGCTTCGCGCTCGAAGAACATGAACCACTGCGGCCAGTCGCCGCCGGCGTCCTGCGCAGCCAGCACGCGACACAGCAGGTCACGCGCGATCTCCGGCCGGCCCAGCGCCAGCAGCATCTCCAGCGGCCCCTGGCAGACGTCGCGCGTGCCCCAGCCGCCCCCGGAGAACTGCTCCAGCCCGCGCGGCGCGAGGTAGTGCACCAGCGCGTCGCGCAGCATCCACGGCAGGGCCTCGCCCAGCGCGTCCAGCGCGCCACCGGGCAGCGGCGCCTGCCAGCGCGGCAGTTGCAGCGGCTCGGCCGCCTGCACCTCCGCGGCCTCGTCCACCAGGCGCAGCACCAGCCGCAGCGCCAGGCCGCGCGCGGCATCCACGCCGACGCAGACGAAGGGCTGGGCGCGCGCGACACCGTCGCTCCACAGCAGTTCGTCGCCGCCGGTCCGCGCGAAGCGCGTGTCGCCCAGCGGCTCGATGCGCAGCGTGCCCTGCGGGAAACGCGAAGCCAGCGCACCCTGCGCCGGCACGCCGGCGACCACGGCCTCGCCCTCGCGCCACCAGGGCGCGGGCGGTGTTTCGCTGCCCTCGTCGCCACCCAGGCAGACGTCATGGCTCACCAGCCAGTCCAGCGGCGCGCCTTCCAGCACCTGGGCGCGCAGCGTGAGCACGTGGCCCTGTGCGCCGGCCGTGCTTTCCACCTCGATCAGGCCGCCGTCGTGCCGGTACCACCATCGGCAGGCCTGCGGCGTGATCTCGAAGGCCGAAGGCAGGCCCAGCTGCCACCAGCCCGCGGCCGTGCGCACGAACAGGCGCTGGCCCTGCGAACGGAACAGCCCCAGCCAGCTGCGCACCGTGCTCAGGCTGCGGTTGATGCCCACGTGGCCCTGCGTGACCATCGAATGGAACACGCCCGCCATGCCGACGGTGCTGGCCAGCGAGGTCTCGTCGGGCACCAGGTGCGCGCCGCTGCGCAGGATGTGGCCATGCGGCCGCATGGCCCGGCGCTCCTTGGCCTGCAGCACCACGTGGGCCGAGTCGCCGCGGAAGAAGGACAGCAGGCGGCCGTCTTCGTGCTCCTCGTGCCGGCGCTGCGTGCCGAACAGCGCATCCACCTCGGCCGCCGTGAACTCGCGGGCCGGCAGCCATGGTGCGCTGCTGAACAGCGTGGAGGGCCGCGCCGTGGGGGCGGCCGGCAGCGTCACCGCCAGCGGGCGGGCGCAGGCCAGGGCGAGCGTGGCATCGGCCAGCGCCGCGTCGGCTTCGCTGCTGGCTGCGGGATGATCAGCCCGCAGCCGCGCGAAGAAACCGAATCGCGCCCGGGCTCCCGGCGCCAGCGTCTGCGGCGCCGCCTGCAGCGAGGCCATGGCGTGCTCGTGCTGCAGGCGCTGGCCCGGCAAGCCGGCCGCCAGCGCCGGGGCGGCCGCACCACAACGCGTGGCCAGGCCGTGGACCTGCCGCGCATCGGTGGCCCAGGCGACGCAGCCGCCACCCTGCGGCAACGCGCCCGTCAGCAGCCAGGGGAAGCACCCGGCCACGGCACGGTTCTGCCGCGCGGCCAGCAGCGTGCCGCAGCGGGCGTGCGGCAGGGGCATGAAGTCGATGTAGTGGCTGACGTAGTACTCGTTGAGCCGCACCGCGCCCGGCGTGGCCAGGCCGATGTCCTGCGCGTGCAGCAGGTCCAGCGTGACGCTGGCATCGCCGCCGTTGCGCACGGCCAGGTGCCAGCACCAGGCCGTCTCGGCGGCGTCCAGCCGCAGTTGCAGTTCAAGCTCGAGCCCGTCGATGTGGCCGCGCGTGGCCGCCGTGCCTTCGTCCAACGCCTGCAGCGGCGGCAGCGGCGAGCCCGGGCCCAGCAGCGGCACCGCGACAGCCCCCCCGGCGCGCCGACGCCGCAGCCACAGGTTGGCCGGCCCACCTTCGACTTCCAGTCCAGGAAACAGGTTGACGAGGAGCGCGCCGTGGTCGATGCGGCGTAGCGAGCCGTTGGCGTTGAGCGTGAAGCGCAGGCCGTCGGCGCCCTGCAGCAGGACGGTGGCTTCGGGTCGTGGGGCTTCGCGGTTCAAGCTGTGGGGTCCTCGAGGCAAAGGCGTCAGCGCGCGAGCTGCACGGTGGCCGGCGCCGGCGGCAGCGCCAGTTCGCGGCCCTGCCAGGGCAACGGCGTGCCGTCGCTGCGGGTGGCGGTGGGCAGCGGGCCCGCACCGGGCCACTGCAGCCGTGCAGGCGCGCCGGCGCGTTCCAGATGCAGCGTCCAGCCGCCCGGGCTGCGACGCAGCGCGAAGTCCAGCGGGCCGCTGGCCGTGACGAGGCCGCGCACGGCGATGTCGGCCTGCTGCAGCCACGCCGGCTTCAGGCCCGCGCCCAGCAGCAGCGTGCCGTCCGTTTCGCGCTCGTAGGCCAGCAGGTCCAGCACCGAACGGATGTAATCCGACGAGACCCAGGCATGGGGCATGTCGCCCAGAAACTTCACCGCGCGCGGATCGGGCAGCACCACCTCGGCCCACTGGTTCCAGCCGGCCGGGCGTTGGTCGCGCAGGAAGAAGTCCACCATCTCGTGCGCGCAGTCGGCCCGACCCAGGCGCACCAGCGCGCCGACGGTGCGCCATTCGTAGGGCGTGTAGTCGGGCGAGGCCCGGCGGCCATCGGCACGCTGGCGCGAGAGTTCGCAGTAGCGCTCGAAGGTGGCCTCCAGCCGCGCCCGCGGCAGCGCCGCCTGCGCCGGGTTCAGCGCCATGGTGCTGGAGGTGGCGTCGAAGTCGCCGCGGTCGGCGGCCCCGGCGATGTGGTCCACGCCGAAACGCCGCGCGGTGGCATCGATGCTGGCCGCCAGTTCGCGCTCGAACTCGTCGCGCATCGCGGCCCAGGTCCGCGCCGGCCCGGCGTGGCCCAGCGCCTGGGCGATGAGCACGGCGTCCTTGTAGCCGCGCAGGGCCCAGAAGTCGTCCCAGTACGAGTAGGCCGGCTTGTCGGAGTAGCCCTCGTGGCTGATCGAAGGCGGCATCAGGCCGAACAGGTGGGCGCGCTCGGGCGTTCGGTTGGCCGCACCGCGCTCGGACTGGCGCAACGCCTCCATCCAGGCCACCACGCGCTGCACGTGCGGCCAGTGGCGCTGCGCGAAAGCGGCGTCGCCGCCGTGGCGCATCACCTCCGCCACGGCGTAGAGGTACTGGCCGTGGCTGTCGTTCTCCACCACGGGGTCTGCGCCGCGTGAATCGACGCAGCACGGCACCTTGCCACTGGCGAAGATGTGGCCGGCGTACCAGTCGGTGAACTCGCGCGCCACGGCCAGCTCGCCCAGGCGCACCAGGCCGGCCACCATCATGGCGCCGTCGCGGATCCAGGTGCGCGCGTAGCTGCGCGTGCCGGGACGCAGCGCCGGGCCGTCGCGCGACATCAGCATGTGCGCCAGCGAAGTGCGCAGCGTCGCCGCCAGGCGCTGCAGTTCGGGCGGGCCTTCGATGGCCACGCGGTCCAGGCGTGCGCGCCAGCCGGCTTCGGCCGCTTCGAAGCGGGCGGCCATCGCCGCATCGTCCCGCGCCGCGGGCGCGGCACCGGCGGCCAGCGGCGCGGCCCAGCCGAGCCGGTGCTCGGCACCCGGCGCCAGCGTGATGTCGAAGGCCAGCAGCGCCGAGGCGTGGGCCTGCGGGTCGTTCAGCCGGCGCAAGGGCGGCGAGGCCGCGAGCGCTGCCAGGGAGAGTCCACCGTCGAAGGGCAAGGCGCTCACGCGCGCCGGCCGCTGCGTGGGTCTCAGCAGGGCCTGGCCATCGGCCTTCAGCAGGCCCTCGGCCCAGGAGAGTTCCCGCAGCTCGCGCGCGCCACCCTGCGTCGAGAGGAACTGCTGAGGCGGGTTCACCTGCCAGGGCCGCAGGGCCAGCAGCAGCGTGTAGGTCTGCCGCGAGGCCGTCGTGTTGCGCAGCGTGTAGCGCGCCAGCAGCTGCGGTGCCGCGGCCGGGCCGTCGGCCGCGGCCTCGATGGCCAGTTGGAACTGCGGGTGCGTCCAGGTGGCGCGCGGCAGCGGCAGGTGGCCGCCGGCCAGCGTGTGTTCGATCTTCACGTCGGCCCAGGTCACGGCTGCACCGCCGTTGACGCGCACGGCCGGCTCCACGCTGGCGCCGCCGCGGCCGAGTTCCAGTGCACCGTCCTCGCTCATCAGGCCCGAGCGGGCCCCGCCGCCGTCCACGCCGACCAGCGTCCAGTAGTTCTGCTGCTGGAGATAGGCGCGGGGCATCTCGCCGTGGCGCAGCGCGGCGGCCTGCTCGGCGAGGGCGGCGTCCAGCGTGGGCCACTGGGCGGCGCTGCGCAGCGCCACCTCGGGCCACGCCTTCCCGCGCAGGCGGTGGATGCGCAGCTGCTGCGCTTCGCTCTCGGGCAGGTAGAGCGCGTCCAGCGCGCCATCGCTGCCACGCACCCGGCGCAGCAGCCGCCAGGGGCCGCCGGTGCCGTCGCGCCCGAACACGTCGTAATCCAGCGCAGCGGCCGGCCACTGCAGCGCCAGGCCGTTGAACTCGCGCGGCACGCCGAAGTCCAGCGTCAGCCGCTCGCCCTGCACGGCCCGCTTCACGTCCGGCCAGGGCACGGGGTCGGGCGCACGCTCGCGCAGTTCGAGGCGGGCCAGGCACAGCGATCCCCGACCGCCCTCCTTCCCTGCCGCGATGACGAATTCGATGCGCTCGGTGCGGGCCAGGCGCCGGTCGCTGGCCGGGCCCCAGGCGAAGTCGATGTGGCGGCGGCGGATGCGCAGGTCGGACAGCGCCGCCGGCAGGGCATGGTTCGGGCGGTTCATCCACCACACGTTCTGGCCGCTGCCGTCCACCAGCTTGAACTGGAAGTCGTTGCGTGCGCCTTCGCCGCGGTAGCGCAACTGCAGGTCGAAGCGCTCGGGCCAGTCCACCGGCTTCGCGCGCGCCAGCACGGCGTAGCCGCTGACGCCGCCGAAGTCGTAGTCCAGGCACAGGCTGCCGTCGGCGGCGCGGCGGGCGCTGGCCTTGACCTGGTCGGAGGCGCTGGCCTGCCATGCCGCGGCATCACGGAAGTCGTCCAGCAGTTCCTGCCGCAGCGGTGCCGCGGCTGGGGCCGTGGCGAAGAGTGCGAACGCCAGTGCCATGACGCGACCCAGCTTCCCGCCGCGGAACCGGCTTTGCCGGGCCGCTGGCGGACGGCCCCCTCGGGGGGTAGCGAACGCAAGCGAGCTTGGGGGCTTCACTTCACGCTCCCCATGAGCAGGCCCTGCATGTAGTGGCGCTGCAGGACCAGGAAAAGCAGCAGCACCGGCGCCACCGTGAGCACGGCGCCGGCCATCATCAGTTCGGTGTCCTGCACGTGCTCGCGCGACAGCCCGGCCAGCGCCACGGGCAGGGTCTGCAGCTCGCGGTCGGTCAGCACGATGAGCGGCCACATGAAGTCGTTCCACGCGCCCAGGAACACCAGCACGGCCAAAGTCACGACGATGGGCTTGAGCAGCGGCAGCACCACGTGCCAGAAGATGCGGCCTTCGCCGGCGCCGTCCAGCCGCGCGGCTTCCAGGATGTCGTCGGGAATGGCCTGCGCGTACTGGCGCACGAGGAAGATGCCGAACACGCCTGCGAGCCAAGGCACCAGCGCGCCGGCGAAGCTGTTCACCAGGCCCATCTGCTTGAGCATCAGGAACAGCGGCATCATGGCCACCTGCCCCGGGATGACCATGGCCGCCAGCAGGGTGCGGAAGACGGCTTCGCGACCGCGGAAGGGCAGCTTGGCGAAGGCGTAGCCGGCCGTCAGGTTGAAGGCCAGCGACAGCACCGTGGCCGCGCTGGCGATGAAGAGGCTGTTCAGCGCCTGCTGCGCCAGACCCTGCGTGCCGAAGAGCGCGCGGTAGTGCTGCAGGCTGGGCGACTGCGGCAGCAGTGGCGGTGGAAAGCTGCTGGCTTCGCCCGGCGCCATGAGCGAGGCCGACAGCATCCACGCCAGCGGGAACAGCGTCAGTGCCGCGATCAGCGCCAGCGCGCCGTTCACCAGCAGGTGTCCGCTGCGCAGCTTCATGCAGCCCCCGTGGCGCTTCGAGACACGCGCATCTGCAGCAGCGTGATGGCGAACATGATGACGAACAGCACGAAGGCCACGGCCGAGGCCGAGCCCAGGCTCCACCACTTGAAGCCTTCCTCGTACATCAGGTAGAGCACCGTCACCGTGCGCTGCGCCGGGCCGCCCTGCGTCATCACGTAGGGCTCGGCGAAGAGCTGGAAGTGGCCGGCCATGGTGAGGATGCTCACCACCAGCATCAGCGGCGCCAGCTGCGGCAGCGTGATGTGGCGGAACAGTGCCCAGCGGCGCGCACCGTCCAGCCGCGCGGCTTCGTACAGGTCGGCGGGAATGGCCTGCAGGCCGGCCAGCAGGATGACCATGTTGTAGCCGAAGTTCTTCCACACGCTCAGCAGCACGATGGCGGGCATCGCCCACTGCGGGTCGCCCAGCCAGTCGATCGGCGCGATGCCGAAGTGGCTGAGACCCTGGTTGATGAGGCCGTAGCGCGTGTGCAGCAGGTAGCGCCACACCACCGCCACGGCCACCAGCGTGGTGACCACGGGCGCAAAGAGCGCCGTGCGGAAGAAGCCGCGGAAACGCGTGAAGGGCGAGTTCAGCAGCATCGCCGTGCCCAGCGAAACGCCGATGGACAGCGGCACGCCCAGCAGCACGAACACGAGCGTGTTGCCCAGCGCCTGCCAGAACAGCGGGTTGGCGAGCAGCGCGCGGTAGTTGTCGAAGCCCACCCAGCGCAGGTTGGCCAGGTCGGCCAGTGCGTAGATGTCGAAGTCCGTGAGGCTCATCGCGAAGGCGGCGAGCACGGGCACGAAGAAGAACACGCCGATGGCGATGAGCGCCGGTGCGGCGAAGACCCAGCCGGCGAGTGCGCGCTTCTGCATCACGCGGCCCCTTGCCGGCCGAGCATCCAGCGGCGCTTCTCCAGCAGCCGGTCGGCGCGGCGGTCCATCTCGGCGGGCATGTCGGCGGCAGCGATGTCGCCGCGCACCACCTTCTCCAGCACCAGGCGCAGGTCGGTGGCGATGCGCTCCCACTCCGGCGCCTGCGGCACCGGCTTCACGCGCTCCAGTTGCTCGCGGAAGGCCTGCGAATGCACGTCCGCCGCCAGCGCCGGTTCGGCCCAGGCGCTGCGCCGCGGCGGCAGGTTGCCGGTGAGCGCGCGGAAGCGCTGCTGCACGGCCGGGCGCGACAGGAACTCCACCAGCGCCCAGGCTTCGTCCTGGCGCTTCGAACGCTTGAACACAGCCAGGCTGGAGCCGCCGGCGATACTGGCGCCCGGCCCCTGCGGCCCCGGCAAGGGTGCCGTGGCCCACGCGCCCTGCAGTTCGGCCGGCAGGCGGCGCCGGAACTCGCCGATCTGCCAGGGCCCCGAGATGTAGAAGCTGAAGTAGCCGCGCGCGAACTCGTTCCAGACGTTGGCGATCTCGTTGTTGGTGGCGGGCGGCGCCAGCTGCTGTGTGTACATCGACAGGTAGAAGTCCAGCGTGCGGCGGAAGCCCGCGCTGCGGAAGTTGCCGAAGCGGGCATGGTCGCGCAGCAGGGGCTCTTCCTGCTGCAGCGCCAGCGCCACGAGCGGTTCGAACTCGTTCAGGGGCAGCAGCACGGCGTACTTGTCGGGGCCGGCGCGGCGCTTGATCGCTTGCAGCTGCGCCAGCCACCCGGGCCAGCTCTGCGACGGTGCATCGAAGCCGGCCGCGGCCAGCAGGTCACGCCGGTAGAAGAGCAGCCGCGTGTCCACATACCAGGGCAGGCCATAGACCACGCCGTCGATGACGTTGGTGGCCCAGATGCCGCCGAAGTAGTCGTCACGCCGCAGCGTGGGCGAAGCGGCCACGCGCGCGTCCAGCGGCGCCAGCGCGCCCAGGGCCACGAACTCCGGCAGCCAGGTGTTGCCCAGCTGCGCCACGTCGGGCGTGGCGTCGCCGGCGAAGGCGGTGAGCAGCTTCTCGTGCGCGGCGCTCCAGGGCAGCTGTTCAACCTGCACGGCGATGCCGGGGTGTTCGCGGCCGAATTCCTTCAGGAGTTCGCCCACCACCTCGCCTTCGCGGCCCATGGCCCACAGACGCAGCGCGGCCCGTTCGCGCGCGCAGCCGCCCAACGCCGCCACGCCCAGGGCGGCGGCACTGCCGAGCAGCAGACGGCGGGTCAACCGCTTCATGGGATCAGGCTAGCCAGCCTCCGCTGAAGCCGGCTCGCTGCAGGCCGCGTCGCAGGTCCGGCTGCTTCTGCATCGCCTGCCACACCAGCCCGCCACGGTGGTTGGCCAGCATGGCCAGCAGCGGGCCGACCTCGATGCCCAGGAAGTCGGTATCCACCCAGCCGAAGCCCGGTACCACGCGGCCGTGGGTGAGCTTGACGTCGGTGAACGGGAAGCTGCGGTTGAAGGCGAAGTAGCCATAGCGGCCGACGATGTGCGCGCCGTGCTGGTTGCGCATCGCCGCCAGCGTGGGGGCCACGATGTCCGGAGCGAAGACGATCGAGGAGCCGGCACCATAGGGGGCGATCGTGCCATCGTCGTAGGCGGCCGCCCCGCCCATGCCCCGGCCGGCATAGCTGATGTAGCGGCGCTGTCGGCCCTGCCACTCGCGCTGCACGTCCGCCGGGCCGTCGCAGGCCGTCACGCCCCAGACATGTTCGCCATAACCGGCCCATCCCTCAGGGTTGGCGATGGCGTAGTCGCGCTGCGCCAGCGTGGCCAGCCGGGAATTCTCGGCATAGTCCAGGCCCCGGCCGCGCATGTAGGCATCGGGCATGCCGCGGAAGTCGATCCAGATGTGCGTGAACTGGTGGATGAAGAAGCTTGGGTAGTGGAGGAAGGTGCGGCCCTGCTGCGTGCCCCAGTGACGCGGGTAGGTGCTGCACCAGGCGTCCCAGGCCGCGGCGTCCACCGCATGCGTGGGCGAACCCAGCGCCAGCAGGTACAGCAGCATGGCCTCGTTGTAGCCTTTGTAGTCGCTGGCCAGGTGGCCGGTCTCGGGTTTCCAGCCATGGCCGATCGCCGGGGCCCGCACCTGCGCCCAGCGCCAGTCGATGCGCTCGTAGATCGTGCGCACGGCGCTGCGGATCTCGGCTTCGGCCGCATCGTTGCCGTTGAAGTACTCGGCGCAGTGCAGCGCACCGGCCACCAGCAGCGCGGTGTCGATGGTGGAGAGCTCGACGTCGCGGAAGCGCGCACCGGTCTGCATGTCCAGGAAGTGGTAATAGAAGCCGCGGTAGCCCGTCATGCCCTGCGCGGCCGGGCCATGCGGCGCATCTCGCAGGAAGCGCAGCGTGGTCAACACGCGCTCGCGTGCCTGCCCGCGCGTGACGAAGCCACGCGCCACCCCGATCGGGTAGGCGCTGAGGCCGAAGCCCACCGCCGCCACGCTGGCGAACGAGGGCGTGGGCCAGCGGTCGGGCACGAGGCCGTTGGCCGGGTTCGTCGTCTCCCAGAAGAAGGCGAAGCTGCGCCGCTCCAATTCGGCCAGCCACGCCTCGGCCTCCAGGGGTGGCAACGCCCCCAGATCGACGGGATCGGCGGCCGTGGGCAGGCCGCCACAGGCGGCCAGCAGGCCGGCGGCGCCGGCCGCCGCAAGCAGCCGGCGCCGGGTCAGTTCCGGGCTCAAGGCTTCAGAACTTGTACGACAGCATCAGCCGCATGGTGCGCGGGTCGCCACGCACGCTGTTCGGCTTGCCGAGGTTGGCGTTGTCGCCGCCCACCGCGTTCTGCGGATTGCCCGGGCCACCACCCCAGTCGTCGAAGCCGCCGTAGTTCGTCTTGTTGAACAGGTTGAGCACGTCCAGCCGCACCGTCACCGACTGCGTGCCGAACTTGATCTCGTTGCTCACGCCCAGGTCGAACTGCGTGAAGGCCGGCGAGTCGCCTTCCACCGACACGCACTTGTCCTAGCCCGCCGCACAGCTGGTGATGCGCCGCGGCTTGCCGCTGGCCCAGGTGGCCTTGCCGGAAACGATGAAGCCGAAAGGCAGCACGTTGTCGGCGACACCACCCACCACCAGCCGCTGCTTGTCCACCAGCTTGCTGGGGTTCCAGCCTCGCACACCCGGGCGGCCGTAGGTCCAGTCGAAGATGTCGTCGTTCCACTCCTTGCTGGTGGTCTTGGCATCGGCCAGCGTCAGCGCCGCGCTCAGGCCCCAGCCCGAGGCCTTGCTGTAGGGCTTCTCCATCTTCACCAGCACCGAGTTGGTCTTGGTCTGGCCGACGAAGTCACCCAGGATCAGCGTGCCAAAGCCGTTGGGGCCGCCCCACAGCGGGTCGATCGGGCTCTGCGTGCCGTAGCCGCCATTCGGGTCACGGTTGCCACCGAACCAGATGAACTGGTTCTCGGCGCGCTCGCTCACCAGCGTGACGTCGAGGTTCCAGGTGCCCAGGGCCTGGCGCACGCCGATGCTGAACTGGTCGGCATAGGGCATCTTGAAGTCGTTGCGGATCAGCCAGATCTCGCCGCCGGCCTGCTTGTTCTTCTGCAGTTCGTCCAGCGCATGGTTGGCCATGGTGCGGTCGTAGCTGCGGCCCCAGCCGCCGAAGACCACCGTCGCCTTGTTGCCGAAGACGTCGTAGCTGGCCCCCAGGCGTGGCGCCAGCGCGCCCTTGTAGGTCTTGCGCGAGCTGCCGGTGGCGATGAAGTCGTCGATGTTGATGCCGCCCTTGGCCAGGCTCTGCGCGTACGTCTGGCCGGCCGGGGCCACGATGGGGCCGATGGTGCGGCCGTCCAGCCCCTTCAGCGCCGCCACGCGATCGGCCGGGGTGGTGTAGCCGTTGTTGAGCATGTTCGACTCGTAGTCGTAGCGCGCGCCCAGGTTCAGCTCCAGCTGCCGCGTCACGGCCCAGTCGTCCTGGATGTACAGGCCGAACTGCGTGTTGCTGAACGACACGTTCACCGGGGGCAGCGCCTTGTCGATCTTGCACTGGTCGCTGTTGAGGCCGGAGTTGGTGATGTTGGTGCCGGTGCAGGCGCCGTTCGCGTAGTACGGCAGGCCGGTGGTGCGATCGATCAGCGTCTCGACGATGTCCACGCTGCGCGAGGTGCCGCCCAGTTCGTACTTCATCGCCTTGATCTTGGCCCCGCCCTTGATGGTGTGGCCGGCCAGGCCGGTGAAGGTGAGGTCCTGGCCGACGTAGACACCGGTCTGCTTGCGGTCCTGGGAATCGGGCGAGCCGCCGTCGATGGCCACGTCGTTGGAATTGCCCAGCACCTGCAGCGCGGCATTCAGCCCGACCTTGTAGCGGAACATCGGCGACGAGGCCGACGAGTGCGGGTTCCAGCGGAAGCTCTCGGTGCCCAGGCGCGTCTCGGACAGCCAGTCGCCCAGCGTCCACTCGTGCTTCAGGTCGACGCGCGTCTCGTCGTTGCCGCGGTCCTTGTCGTTGCCGGGCACGCTGAGCTTCTTGTCTTCGGCCAGCTTGTCGGATTCGCGTCGCAGCCGCATGCTGAGCGACAGGCGCTGCTGGTCGCCCAGCACAGCGTCCAGCTTGCCGAAGAGCAGGCTCTCGCTGAAGCTGTCCACGGTGCTGCCGGCCTTGCCCTTGATGCCGGGCACGATGCCGGCATTGGGCAGCAGGTCGGTGCGTTGGGGCACGAACTGGCGCGAGTCGTCGATCTTCTTGCCGTCGTAGGCCAGGAAGAAGTGCAGCGTGTCGGTCTTGATCGGGCCGCCCAAAGCGAAGCCGTACTCCGTCTTCTTCGAAGGCGGCAGCGGCACGCCGGCGGCTTCGTTCTCCTGCTCGAACACCGTCTTCTTGCGCCAGCTGGTGCCGGTGCGGTCGATGTAGGCATCCCCCTGCAGGGTGTTGGTGCCCGAGCGCGTGATGGCGGTGATGGCGGTGGAGCTCACCTGGTCGAACTCGGCCTTGTAGTTGGACGAGATGACGCGGTACTCGGCGATGGCCGACTGCGGGAACGGATTGCCGCGCGAGCTGTCCTGGCCGGTGACGCCGTGCCGCAGGATGTTGTTCTTCTGGTTCACGCCGTCGATGAAGACACCGACGTGGTCGTTGTTCTGTGAACCGCCCTGCAGCCGCGTGTTGCCGCCGTTGTCGCTGATGAACTCGACGCCCGGCGCCAGGTCGGCCGAGCTGAGGAAGTTGCGCGTGACCTGCGGCATGGTCTCGATCAGCCGGCGCGGCACCACGGTGCCGACCTGCGAATCGCGCACGCCCTGGCGCTGCGCGGTGCCGGTGATGGTGATGGTCTGGGCAGCGCCCAGGCTGAGGTCCAGCGCGGCGGTCTCGCCGACGCTCAGCGTCACGATCTCGCCCTTGCTGCCACCGGCGGCGCGGATCTCGTACACGCCGGGGGCCAGGCCCACCAGCGAGTAGCTGCCGTCGGCGCGCGTGGTGGTCTTGTAGGTGGCGCCAGTGTCCTTGTTGACGGCCGTGACGGCCACGCCGGCGGCGCTGGCGGCGCCGCTGACCTGGCCCTTGACGGTGGAGGTGCTGACCTGGGCGTGCGCAGTGCCGACCAGGGCCAGGGCCACGGCGGCGGCCAGCAGGCCGGGACGGAAACGGGGGCGTTGTTGCATGTCGATGTCCTCAGTCGTTTGTCGGTGTGGTTCTTGGTTCTTCTTCGGGTCAGTGCGGCGCCAGGGTTGGCGTCGGGGATGGAGCAGGCGGTGGAGGGCCGGTGCCGCTGGAGCGGCGCACGACCAGCTCAACGGGCATCACGGTGGCCGGGCCCTCGGCCGCCGACGGGCCGGCGTCCATGGCCTTGCCCAGGGCTTCCAGCGCGGCCGCGCCCAGCGCGGCGATGGGCACGCGGATGGTGGTGAGCGCCGGTGCCACGTAGCGGGCGATCGGGATGTCGTCGAAGCCGGCCAGCGCGATGTCCTCGGGCACGCGCAGTCCGGCCTCGTTCAGGGCCGCCAGGCAGCCGATGGCCATCATGTCGTTGCCGGCGAACACGGCATCGGGCCTGGGCTTGGCCTGCGCGATGCGGCGACCGGCCAGCCAGCCCGATTCCTGGGAGAAGTCGCCTTCGTAGACCCGCTCGAGCTGGCCGGCGCGCAGGCCCTCGCGGTAGCCGCGCAGGCGTTCATGCGCCTCGTGGTTGCCTTGCGGACCGGCGATGAAGGCCACGCGCTTGCGTCCGGCGTCGCAGAGGTGACGCGTCATGGCCCGGGCGCCGCCGTAGTTGTCGATCACGAAGCTGGCGTGGCCCGGCAGCCTGGCCCCGGTGTTCATCAGCACGGCGGGCAGGCGGCCCGGCAGGTTGCGCTCGAGGAAGTGCGCGTCGGCATGCGGCGACATCACCAGCAGGCCGTCGACGCGGCCGTTCATGGCGCGCAGCGCGGCGGCGGCCTCGTCGGCGTCGCCATGCGAGCTGGAGACGAGCAGGTGCAGGCCGCGCGCGCGGGCTGCCTGGTCGATGCCGCGGATGAGCTCGGAGAAGTATTCGCCGTGCAGGTCGGGCAGCAGCGCGCCCACGGTGTCGGTGCGGCGTGTGATGAGGCTGCGCGCCGCGCCCGAGGGCGAGAAGCGCAGCGCGGCCGCCGCCTCCTGGATGCGCAAGCGGGTCTCGGGCAGCACGTTGTCGGCACCATTCAGCGCCCGTGACACGGTGGCCACCGAAACGCCGGCAGCCTTGGCCACGTCCTTGATCGTCGCCGGCATCGTCATGTCTCCAGGGCCCGGGGCCGCCTTCGGCCCGAACCTCATGTAAAGGTTTTCATGCGATTGGAGCGCGACGATAGATCGGCCATGTAATCGTTTCCACCAATCGACGCCGGTTCGTTGCAAAAAAGCAGCGCCGGCGGGGGTGCTTCGTACAATGCCGGGCTTCGTCCGCACCGGGGCCTGTCACCGGTGCGCCCTCCACAGCCCCTGGATCCACACCATGCTCCGCTGTGTTTCGCTGGCCGCCTTGTCGCTGGCGCTCGCCCTGCCCGCGGCCGCACAAGCCGTCCGCAAGTTCCCCGCCAACGCGCTGCGGGGTGAACTCGTCGTCACCCAGCCGCCGGCGGTGGCCCTCAACGGCCAGGCCGCGCAGCTGGCCCCGGGCGCACGCATCCGCGGCGCCGACAACCTGGTGCAGCTTTCGGGTGCGCTGGTCGGCCGCAAGCTGGTGGTGCACTACACGCTGGACGTGGTGGGCAACCTGCAGGACGTGTGGGTGCTGACGCCGGCCGAGTTCGCGCGGCAGCCCTGGCCCGTGACGCCTGCGCAGGCCGCCGCCTGGCGCTTCAACGCCGACGCGCAGATCTGGACGGCGACGAAATGAGCAAGAAGGTCTACATCCGCACCTTCGGCTGCCAGATGAACGAGTACGACTCGGACAAGATGGCCGACGTGCTGCACGCGGCCGAGGGCTACGAGACCACCGCCGACCCGGAGCAGGCCGACCTGATCCTCTTCAACACCTGCTCGGTGCGCGAGAAGGCGCAGGAGAAGGTCTTCAGCGACCTCGGCCGCGTCAAGCACCTGAAGAAGAAGGGCGTGCTCATCGGCGTGGGCGGCTGCGTGGCCAGCCAGGAGGGCGCGGCCATCATCGAGCGCGCGCCTTATGTGGACCTCGTCTTCGGCCCGCAGACGCTGCACCGGCTGCCGCAGATGATCGAAGCCCGCCAGGCCGAGCGCCGCGCGCAGGTGGACATCCGCTTCCCCGAGATCGAGAAGTTCGACCACCTGCCGCCGGCCCGGGTGGAAGGGGCCAGCGCCTTCGTGTCCATCATGGAAGGCTGCTCGAAGTACTGCAGCTACTGCGTCGTGCCCTACACGCGCGGCGAAGAGGTCAGCCGCCCGCTGGACGACGTGCTGGCCGAGGTGGCCGGCCTGGCTGCACAGGGCGTCAAGGAAGTGACGCTGCTGGGGCAGAACGTCAACGCCTACCGCGGGAAGATGGGTGATACCGCCGAGATCGCCGACTTCGCGCTGCTGATCGAGATCGTGGCTGAAATCCCCGGCATCGAGCGCATCCGCTACACCACCAGCCACCCGAACGAGTTCACGCAGCGCCTGGTGGAGGTCTACGAGCGCGTGCCGGCCCTGGTGAGCCACCTGCACCTGCCGGTGCAGCATGGTTCGGACCGCATCCTGATGGCCATGAAGCGCGGCTACACCGCCATGGAATACAAGAGCACGATCCGCAAGCTGCGCGCCGTGCGGCCGGGCATCAGCCTGTCCAGCGACTTCATCGTCGGCTTTCCCGGCGAGACCGAGGAAGACTTCGGGAAGATGATGAAGCTGATCGAGGACATCGGCTACGACGCCAGCTTCAGCTTCGTGTTCAGCCCGCGGCCGGGCACGCCCGCGGCCAGCCTGGCCGACGACACACCGCAGGACCTGAAGTTGAAGCGCCTGCAGCACCTGCAAGCCACCATCGAGGCCAACGTGCGCCGCATCAGCGAAAGCCGCGTTGGCACCGTGCAGCGCATCCTGGTGGAAGGACCCTCGCGCAAGAATCCGGCCGAGCTGATGGGGCGCACCGAGTGCAACCGCATCGTCAACTTCGACGGCGGTCCGCACGCGGCGCGGCTGGTGGGGCAGATGATCGACGTGAACATCACGCGGGCCCTGCCGCACTCGCTGCGCGGCACCCCGGCCGTGCGCGAGGGCGAAGCCCTCAGCGCCGCACGAAACCCCGCCACCACAGCGTGACGGCGCAGGCCGCCACCATCACGCCATAGGTGGCCATCTTGCCGTCGCGCCCGAACACCAGCAGCCCCGCCACGACCACCAACGCGCAGACCGCGCAGGCCGGCCCTGCCAGCCGGCGCCAGGGCACGGAAGCCAGTTCCTTGCGCCACAGCAGCTTGGCCAGGGCGGCCGACACCAGCCCCAGCGCCACGGGCACGACGAAAAGATTGGCAAGATGGTTCAATGCGTCCAGCGGTCCCATGGGCACCCGGTTCGTGGTGATCGGGCCCTTGGCGGCGTACCGGATTGACTTCGCGCAATCCGGTGCGGCGTAATCAAAGCAGCCCGAAAACTACAATTCTCTCGTGAGCGCCGCACTGAACGTCCTGGCCCTGGGGCTGAACCACACCACCGCGCCGCTGGATCTGCGCGGCCGGCTGGCGTTCTCGCCCGAGCAGATGGGCCCGGCGCTGCACGGTTTCCGCGAGCGCCTGGTGCGTGCGCTGCCCGAGGCCGCGCTGGTCTCCACCTGCAACCGCACCGAACTCTACGTCGCGGCGCCCACCGAGAAGGCCAGCGAGCTGGTGCGCCCCGCCGTGGATTGGCTGGCGGAACAGGGCGGCATCAGCGGCAGCCAGCTGATGGACCACAGCTACGTGATGGAAGACCGCGATGCCGCGCGCCACGCCTTCCGCGTCGCTTCGGGCCTCGATTCGATGGTGCTGGGCGAGCCGCAGATCCTGGGCCAGATGAAGCAGGCCGTACGCCTGGCCGACGAAGCCGGCACGCTGGGCACCACGCTGCACCAGCTGTTCCAGCGCAGCTTCGCCGTCGCCAAGGAGGTGCGCACCTCCACCGAGATCGGCGCCCACAGCATCAGCATGGCCGCGGCCGCCGTGCGCCTGGCGGCGCAGCTGTTCGAAGACCTCAAGCAGATCAAGGTGCTGTTCGTCGGCGCGGGCGAGATGATCGAGCTCGTGGCCACGCACTTCGAGGCGCGCGAACCGAAGTCCATCGCGCTGGCCAACCGCACGCTGGAACGCGGCGAGCGCCTGGCCTCGCGCTTCGGCGGTGAAGCCATCCGGCTGTCCGACATGCCCTCGCGGCTGCACGAGTTCGACGCCGTCATCTCGTGCACTGCCAGCACGCTGCCCATCATTGGCCTGGGCGCCGTGGAACGTGCGCTGAAGGCGCGGCGCCGGCGGCCCATGTTCATGGTCGATCTCGCCGTGCCGCGCGACATCGAGCCCGAAGTCGGCCAGCTCGACGACGTCTTCCTCTACACCGTCGATGACCTGTCGCAGCTGGTGCAAACCGCCGGCGAGAAGCGCCAGGCCGCCGTGCAGCAGGCCGAGGCCATCATCGACGCCGGCGTGCAGAGCTTCGCGCACTGGCTGGACCAGCGCGCCGCCGTGCCCTTGATCCAGGCGCTGAACCGCCAGGCCGACGACTGGGGCCAGGTCGAACTGGCGCGCGCGCGCAAGGCGCTGGCGAAGGGCGAATCGCCCGAGAAGGTGCTGGAATCGCTGGCCCGCGGCCTCACCAGCAAGATGCTGCACGGCACTCTGGCCGAGCTGCACGCGGCCGACGGCGAGGAACGTTCCCGCCTGGCCGACACGGTCTCGCGCCTGTTCCTGCGCCAGGGCAACAAGCCCGGCCGTTAGCGGCCTCCTCCGAACCCGCCTGGCACACGGCCCGCGGCCGCGCGCCGCCGCCCTCGCTTTGCCTGAGCCTTCACGATGAACCCCACGCTGCGCGAACAGTTCGAACGCCTCGGCCTGCGCCTGGCCGAGCTCGACGCCACGCTGGCCGACCCAACGGTGTCCGCCGACATCAAGCGCTGGCGCGCCCTGTCGCGCGAGCAGGCCGAGGTGAGTGGCATCGTGGAACGCTACGGGCGCTACCGTCAACGTGAGGCCGACCTCGCGGCCGCCCAGGCGATGCTGGACGACGCCGAGATGGCCGAGATGGCGCGCGAGGAGATTGCCGCCGCTTCTGCCGACATGGAACGCCTGCATGCCGAGCTGCAGACGGCGCTGATCCCCAAGGACCCGGACGACGAGCGCGCGGCCTTCCTGGAGATCCGCGCCGGCACGGGCGGCGACGAGTCGGCCCTTTTCGCCGGCGACCTGGCTCGCATGTACCTGCGCTTCTGCGAACGCCGCGGCTGGCGCACCGAGGTGCTGAGCCAGAGCGACAGCGAGCTCGGCGGCTACAAGGAACTGGTGCTGCGCGTGGAGGGCGAAGGGGTCTACGGCCAGCTGCGCTTCGAAAGCGGCGGCCACCGCGTGCAGCGCGTGCCGGCGACGGAAAGCCAGGGCCGCATCCACACCAGCGCCTGCACCGTGGCCGTGATGCCCGAGCCGGACGAAGCCGAGGACGTGAACATCAACCCGGCCGAGCTGCGCATCGACACCTTCCGCGCCAGTGGCGCCGGCGGCCAGCACGTCAACAAGACCGACAGCGCCATCCGCATCACCCACCTGCCCACGGGCATCGTGGCCGAGTGCCAGGACGACCGCAGCCAGCACCGCAACAAGGCCAAGGCCATGGCCGTGCTGGTGGCGCGGCTGCGCGAGAAGGAACGCAGCGAACGCGCCGCCAAGGAGGCGGCCACGCGCAAGAGCCTCATCGGCAGCGGCGACCGCAGCGACCGCGTCCGCACCTACAACTTCCCCCAGGGTCGGCTGACCGACCACCGCATCAACCTCACGCTGTACAAGCTGCAGCAGGTGATGGACGGCGACCTGGGCGATGTCGTCGAGGCGCTGCAGGCCGCGCGCGCCGCCGAACAGCTGGCGCAGCTCGAGGCGGGGCGCTGAGGGCCATGCGCATCCGTGACGCCCTGGCCCTGGCACAGGCGCTGGGCGTCGCGCGGCTGGACGCGCAGTGGTTGCTGACGCATCGGCTGGGCCGATCGCGCACGTGGCTGATGGCGCACGACGACGAAGCCCTGGGTGACGCGGAGGCCGCCGCCCTGCGCGACGATGTGCGGCGCCGCGCCGCCGGAGAACCATTGGCCTACATCACCGGTGTGGCGGAGTTTCGCGGGCTGCCACTGGCGGTCTCGCCGGCGGTCCTGATCCCGCGTCCGGAAACCGAACTGCTGGTCGAGTGGGCGCTGGAACTGCTGCCTGCCGAGACCGAAGTGGAGGTGGCCGATCTGGGCACCGGCAGCGGGGCTGTTGCGCTGGCGCTGCAGCGGGCCCGGCCGCACTGGCGTGTCACGGCCACCGACTGCAGCCCGCAGGCGTTGGCCGTCGCCCGCGAGAACGCGGCCCGCCATGCGCCTTCGGTGGCCTTTGCGCAGGGCGACTGGTGGGACGCGCTGGCGGGCCGTCGCTTCGCGCTGGTGGTCTCGAACCCGCCCTACGTGGCGGGTGACGACCCGCATCTGGCCGCCCTGGGCCACGAGCCGCGCGCCGCGCTGACACCCGAAGGGGACGGACTCGCTGCGCTTGAACGGATCGTCGCCGGCGCGCCGGCGCACCTCGAACCAGGCGCCTGGCTCGTGCTGGAGCATGGCCACGACCAGGCGGAGGCGGTGCGTGCCAGCCTCGTCCGCAGTGGCTTTGCCGCCACGGCGTCGCGCCCCGATCTCGCCGGCCTGCCGCGCTGCAGTGCCGGCTGCTGGCGCGGCTGAGAAATAGTGCCGCCGCCCCGGCGGCCATACCACCGGTTACCGAGGCCGGCACGGCGCCGGAGGTGCACTTCCGCAGGAAGCGGCGCATGATGTGCGCGTCGGACCTGTGCGAAGGAATTCGGAATGAGCGTCCACCACCTCCGTTGTTGCGCCCTGCTGGCCCTGGCCACGCTCGGATTCAACGCATGTGCAGCCGACGGCCTGGCCACACCGCCAGCCGAGAACCTGTGGCCGCGCTGGCAGGCGCGCATTGCCGTGCAGTCGGCGAGCGTCTCGCCGCTGGCCTGGTCAGGCCTGCTGGACGGTGGCGGCACGCAGCGAACGGTCCAGGGTGGCGCTTTGCTGGGCGACTACTACTTCGCCTTGCCTTCCTTCGGCGGCTTTCGCGCCAGTGGCGGGTTCGTCAGTGGCAGCCTGGGCGGCCTGCCCTCGGCCAGCACCCGCGCCGGGCCGCTGCTCGGCATGTCGCTGGACGGCAGTGCCTTGCGATTGAACAGCGCGGGCAGCGAAGCCGCCGCAGCGCTGCCCTACCTGGGCGTCGGCTTCAGCAGCGCGCCCTGGCGCAACGGTCTGGCGATCTCCGCCGATCTCGGGCTCGTGGCCGAACATGTCCCGGCCGCCGGCGGCGTGCGCCGCGCGGTGTTCGGCAGCCAGGCGCTGGATGGCGCGCTGCGTGAATTGCGCCTGTCGCCGCTGCTGCAACTGGGCGTGCGCTACACGTTCTGAGCGCAGTCTTCGCAAGGCCCTCCCGGCGCGGGATGTCGGGGCCTTGACGCATACTCGCGGCTTTGCTGATTTCGCGAGGACGATCCCATGGACGACGTGCAAAAGCGCATCGACGAAATGGTCAAGGGCAACCGCGTCATGCTCTTCATGAAGGGCACGGCGCAGTTCCCGCAGTGCGGCTTCTCCGGCCGCGCCATCCAGGTGCTCAAGGCCGCCGGTGCCACCGAGATCAAGACCTTCAACGTGCTGGAGGACGAGGAAGTGCGCCAGGGCATCAAGGACTACGCCCAGTGGCCCACGATCCCGCAGCTGTACGTGAACGGCGAGTTCGTCGGCGGCTCCGACATCATGATGGAGATGTACCAATCGGGCGAACTTCAGCAGATGCTGGCGCCCAGGGCCTGAGGCCGCGTCAGGCGCCGCCTGGCAGTTGCCACTGCCGCCGCGCGGCGAAAACGGCATTCGGATACTCGGGCTTGCCGCGGCTGCCGTTGTAGCGGCCCAGCGCCAGGAAGAGGTCGCCGCGCTCGCGGTCCAGGTAGTGGCGCAGGATCGTGCAGCCGAAGCGCAGGTTGGTCTGCAGGTGGAACAGGCGCCGGTCGTCGCCATCACCGATCAACCGCGCCCAGAAGGGCATCACCTGCATGTAGCCGCGCGCGCCCGCGCTGCTGATCACGTACTTCCGGAAGCCGCTCTCCACCTGGATCAGCCCCAGCACCAGTGCCGTCTCCAGGCCGGCGCGACGGCTTTCGTACCAGACGGCCTCCAGGAACTCCACGCGCACATGGTGTTCGGTCTTGCGCTTCTTCAGTTTCTCGCTGGCCCCACCGAGCCATCGCAGGTAGGCCAGGCGAGACTCCACGCTGTCGAAGCTGGGTTTGGGCGGCGCGGCATCGGCCACGGAAGCCGCCAGCGCGGTTCGAACGGCGTCCGCCAGAGGCTCTTCCACCTGCGCGCCGGCGCGCGCGCAGGGGGGCAGCAGCAGCGCTAGCGGGCCGGCGAACAGCGCGCGGCGCCGCAGGCTCATGCGATGAGACGCGCCTTCACGCTGGCTGCGGCTTCGGCCAGCGTCACAGCCGTGGCTTCCGCCTCGCGGCGGCCCTGCACCTCCACCGTGCCAGCCTTGAGGCCGCGGTCTGACAGCACCACACGCAGCGGCACGCCGATGAGTTCCCAGTCGGCAAACATGGCGCCAGGACGTTCGCCGCGGTCGTCCAGCAGCACGTCGATGCCGGCTGCGGACAGTTCATCGTGCAAGTGGTCGGCGGCGGCCTTGACGTCGGCACTGCGGTCGTAGCCGATGGGGCAGATCACCACGGCGAACGGCGCCATCGAGACCGGCCAGATGATGCCGCGGTCGTCGTGGTTCTGCTCGATGGCCGCACCCAGCAGTCGCGTGACGCCGATGCCGTAGCAGCCCATCTCGAAGGGCTGCGGCTTGCCGTTCTCGTCGAGGAAGTTGGCGCCCATCGGCACGCTGTACTTCTTCGTGCCGAGGTAGAACACATGGCCGACCTCGATGCCCCGCTGGATGGCCAGCACGCCTTGGCCGTCGGGCGATGGCTCGCCGGCCAGCACGTTGCGGATGTCGGCCACGAGTTCGGGCTCGGGCAGGTCGCGGCCCCAGTTGACGCCGGTGATGTGGAAGTCGGGCTTGTTGGCGCCGCAGACGAAGTCGGCCATCTTGGCCACGGTCCGGTCGGCCACCACCTTCACGGCCTTCTTCAGGCCGATGGGGCCCAGGTAGCCGGGCTTGCAACCGAAGTGGTCCTCGATCTCTGCCACGGTGGCGAAGCGGAATCCTTCCTTCAGGCCCTCCACCTTGCCGGCCTTGATCTCGTTGAGCGCATGGTCGCCGCGCACGAGCAGCAGCCACACCGTGGTCTTCACGATGTCCCCCGCCTCGTTCTTGACGTCGGTGGCCAGCACCAGGGACTTCACGGTGCGCTGCAGCGGGATGCCCAGCAGTTCGGCCACGTCGTCGCAGGTGCTCTTGCCCGGCGTCGGCGTCTTCGTCATCGCCTGCGCCGGCGCAGGGCGTTCGCCGGCCGGCGCCAGCGCTTCGGCCAGTTCGATGTTCGCCGCGTAGTCGCTGGTGGGGCAGTAGACGATGGCGTCTTCGCCGGTGTCGGCGATGACCTGGAACTCGTGCGACGCGTCACCGCCGATGGCGCCGGTGTCGGCGGCCACGGCACGGTACTGCAGGCCGAAGCGGTCAAAGATGCGCTTGTAGGCGTCGAACATCGCCTGGTAGCTCTTCAGCGCGCCGGCCTTGTCGCGGTCGAAGGAGTAGGCGTCCTT
>CAZBUU010000023.1:0-6580 GCA_964495125.1 uncultured Rubrivivax sp. | reverse complement strand
CATCGTGAACTCGCGGCCGCGCATCACGCCGAAGCGCGGGCGGACCTCGTCACGGAACTTCGGCTGGATGTGATAGAAATTCCGCGGCAGCTGCTTGTAGCTGCGCAGTTCCTGCCGAGCGATGTCGGTGATGACCTCTTCGCTGGTGGGCTGGATGACGAAGTCGCGCTCGTGGCGGTCCTTGACCCGCAGCAGTTCGGGGCCATAGGCCTGGAAGCGGCCGGTCTCCATCCACAGTTCCGCGGGCTGAACGACTGGCATCAGCAGTTCCACGGCGCCCGCGCGGTTCATCTCTTCACGGATGATCCCTTCCACCTTGCGGATGACCCGCAAGCCCAGCGGCATGTAGTTGTAGATGCCCGCGCCCAGGCGCTTGATGAGCCCGGCGCGCATCATCAACTGGTGGCTCTTGATCTCGGCGTCGGCCGGCGCTTCCTTGAGCGTGGAGATGAAGGAGGCTGAAGCTTTCATGGGCGGTGAAGTCTGCACGCGAGGCGCGCCGAGGAGGGCACGCTCAGGGGCCGGGATCGCCCTCTTGACGCATGCGGGTTAGCGAGGAATCCCGCGCCGCACTGCGCCGGTGCAATAATGAAACCAGTCACAGAATTGGGGTCCGATTATGCTCGACCGGGAAGGCTTCAGGCCCAACGTCGGCATCATCCTGCTGAACCCGCGCAACCAGGTCTTCTGGGGCAAGCGCCTCCGCACGCATTCCTGGCAGTTCCCGCAGGGTGGCATCAAGCATGGTGAGTCGCCTGAGCAGGCGATGCTCCGTGAGCTGCAGGAGGAAGTCGGCCTGCGGCCCGAGCATGTGCAGATCATTGCCCGCACGCGCGATTGGTTGCGCTACGAAGTGCCCGAGCACTTCATCCGCAAGGACGCCCGCGGCCACTACCGCGGCCAGAAGCAGATCTGGTTCCTGTTGCGGCTGATGGGACACGACAGCGATCTGAACCTGCGCGCCACCGACCACCCCGAGTTCGATGCCTGGCGCTGGAACGACTACTGGGTGCCACTGGACCTGGTGATCGAGTTCAAGCGCAACGTCTACGAGATGGCGCTGACCGAACTGGCGCGCTACCTGCCACGCGTGAACCACCACAACCGCTACCTGCGCTCAGGCTTGCGGGCACAACGCTTCGATCCCGACACTCACACCGGTGCTCTCGACGCGCCTGCGTCCGAGGGCGTGGTGCCGCCGGCGGAGTGACCTACACGAGCACCAGGTTCGTGCGGTCGATCAGTTCGGGTTCGTTGGCATAGCCCAGCAAGGCCTCGATCTGGCTCGAGGGCTTGCGAGCGATGAGCCTGGCTTCCGCCGACGAATAGTTGGCCAGACCGCGCGCCACTTCGTCGCCCTCCAGCGTGCGCACGGCGATCACGTCGCCTCGCGCGAACTCGCCGTGCACCTCATGCACCCCGATCGGCAGGAGGCTCTTGCCCTCGTCGCGCAACTTGGCCACCGCGCCTGCATCCACCGCCACGGCCCCGCGCAGCTGGAGGTGATCCACCATCCACTGCTTTCGTGCCGCCAGCTTGGGCGTGCTGGCCACGAGCGCCGTGCCGATGCTTTCACCCTGCGCCAGACGCAGCAGCACATCGGGCTCGCGACCCCAGGCGATGACGGTGCTGGTGCCGCTGCCAGCCGCACGTTTGGCGGCCAGGATCTTGGTGAGCATGCCTCCCCGGCCGATGGCCGAACCTGCGCCGCCGGCCATGGCCTCCAGCGCCGGGTCGCCGGCCGTGGCCTCGTCGATGAAGCGCGCGTCCGGGACCTTGCGCGGGTCGGCCTCGTAGAGGCCGCGCTGGTCGGTGAGGATGACGTAGGCGTCGGCGTCGACCAGGTTGGCCACCAGCGCGCCAAGCGTGTCGTTGTCGCCGAACTTGATCTCGTCGTTGACCACCGTGTCGTTCTCGTTGATCACGGGGATCACCTTCAGCGACAAAAGCGTCAGGAGCGTGGATCGGGCGTTGAGGTAGCGCTCGCGATCAGCGAGGTCGGCATGCGTCAGCAGCACCTGCGCGCTGCCCATGCCATGCTGGCGAAGATGGGTCTCGTACATCTGCACGAGGCCCATCTGGCCCACGGCGGCCGCGGCCTGCAGTTCATGAAGTTCCCGTGGACGCTCGGCCCAGCCCAGGCGCTTCATGCCCTCGGCGATGGCGCCACTGGACACCATCACGAGTTCGCGCCCCAGGCCGGCCAGCGCAGCCAACTGGCGCGACCAGTTGCCGATGGCTTCGGCATCGACGCCGCGGCCTTCGTTCGTGACGAGGCTGGAGCCGACCTTGACGACAATGCGCCGGGCGGACCGCAGCACGCTCATTCAGCGGCCTCCTGCGCATCGCCGAAGCGGACATCGGGCAACGCCTGCGACCGCTGCTCGGGCGCCACATGCTTCCAGATGGCCTCGAGCAAGGGCTGCAGCCCATCGCGCGCCAGTGCGGAGATCGAGAACACAGGGCCCTTCCAACGCAGGCGACGCACGTAGTCCTTGACGCGCTTCTCGCGCTCGGCCTCGGGCACAATGTCCAGCTTGTTGAAGACCAGCCAGCGCGGCTTGGCATGCAGCGCCGGGTCGTACTTCTTCAATTCGGCCACGATGGCCCGCGCCTGCACCACAGGGTCCACGCCTTCGTCGAAAGGCGCAGCGTCGACGATGTGCAGCAGCAGCCGCGTGCGCTGCAAATGGCGCAGGAACTGGTGACCCAGCCCCGCACCTTCAGAGGCACCTTCGATGAGACCCGGCACATCGGCCACCACGAAGCTGCGCTCGGGACCCACGCGCACCACGCCGAGGTTGGGGTGCAGCGTGGTGAAGGGATAGTCGGCGATCTTGGGTCGCGCATTCGAGACGGCCGCGATCAAGGTGCTCTTGCCGGCGTTGGGCATGCCCAGCAGACCCACGTCCGCGAGCACGCGAAGCTCGAGCTTGAGCTTGAAGGCTTGGCCAGGCCAGCCCGGCGTCTTCTGACGCGGGCTGCGGTTGGTGCTGGTCTTGAAGTGCAGGTTGCCGAATCCGCCGTCGCCCCCCTTCGCGATGAGCACGCGCTGGCCATGCTCCAGCAGTTCCACCATCACGTCGCCAGTCTCAGCATCGGAGACGATGGTGCCTACCGGCATGCGCAGGTCGATGTCGGGACCGGCAGCGCCGAACTGGTCTGAGCCGCGGCCGGGTTCGCCGTTGCGAGCTTCATGCCGGCGCGTGTAGCGGTAGTCGATCAGCGTGTTGATGTTCTGGTCGGCCACTGCCCAGACACTGCCGCCGCGGCCGCCGTCGCCGCCATTGGGGCCGCCGAAGGGGATGAACTTCTCGCGCCGGAAGCTCACGCATCCGGCGCCGCCGTTGCCGGCCGCCACGTCGATCAAGGCTTCGTCGATGAACTTCATGAAGCGGCCCTCCTGGAACGACGAAGCCCCGGCAGGCCGGGGCTTCGCTGGGTGAGCGAAGAGACGTTCAGACCGGCGTGACGAACACGGTCTGGCGGTTCTGCGCGCCCTTGATCTCGAACGAGACGGAACCGTCGACCAACGCGAACAGCGTGTGATCCTTGCCGATGCCGACGCCCGTGCCGGGGTGGAACTTGGTGCCGCGCTGGCGAACGATGATGCCGCCTGCAGAGATCTTCTGGCCGCCGAACACCTTCACGCCCAGCATCTTCGGCTGGGAATCGCGCCCGTTGCGTGTGGAGCCGCCGCCCTTTTTCTGTGCCATGGTGGATCAGCTCCCGTCAGGCGTTGATCGAGCCGATTTCCAGCTCGGTGAAGGCTTGGCGATGACCGCCGTGCTTCTGGTAGTGCTTGCGGCGCCGCATCTTGAAAATGCGCACCTTGTCGTGCTTGCCATGCGCCACCACGGTGGCCTTGACGCTCGCACCCGCGACCCAGGGGGCCCCGACCTTCAGATCCGCACCGCTTCCCACGGCCAGCACCTGCTCGATCACGACTTCCTGGCCCACGTCCGCAGCAATCTGTTCTACCTTGATCTTCTCGCCGGCAGCAACCTTGTATTGCTTGCCACCGGTTTTTATGACCGCGTACATGTGAGACCTTTCGAAGAAATCCCTGCAGAGCCCGGTGCCGATGGATGGCACGCCAAGCGCGCAGAGCCTTTGAGTATAGCACGCGCGGGTCTTTGCGTTAGGTCATCCGCCTGTCGCGGCCACCCCTTCCTATAATGCGCAATCGCTTCCACCGCGCACGTGCTCGATACCACCGTTACCCCACCGGCTGCCGCCGACCCGACCGCGTCGTCGATGCAGCGGGTCGATGCGGTCATCCGCGAGCGCCTGAGCTCGCGCGTGGCGCTGGTCGAGCAGATTTCCCACTACATCATCAATGCGGGCGGCAAGCGCATCCGTCCCAAGCTGGTGCTGCTGTTCGCCGAAGCCCTGGGCTACGAAGGGCATGCACGTTACGAGCTGGCCGCCGTCGTGGAGTTCATCCACACCGCCACGCTCCTGCACGACGATGTCGTCGACGAGTCCGCGCTGCGGCGCGGGCGCGCCACGGCCAACGCCATGTTCGGCAACGCCGCCAGCGTGCTGGTGGGCGATTTTCTCTACTCGCGCGCCTTCCAGATGATGGTGTCGGTCGGCCACATGCGGGTGCTGGAGGTCCTGGCCGACGCCACCAACGTCATCGCCGAGGGCGAAGTCCTTCAACTGATGAACATGCACGACCCCGACCTGGCGGTCGCCGACTACCTGCAGGTCATCCGCTATAAGACGGCCAAGCTGTTCGAAGCCAGCGCCCGCCTGGGTGCGGTGCTCGCCGGTGCGGGGCCTGCCATCGAGGAAGCCTGTGCTGACTTCGGGCGCTCGCTGGGTACCGCGTTCCAACTCGTCGATGACCTGCTCGACTACGAAGGCAACACCTCCGAGCTCGGCAAGAACGTCGGCGACGATCTGCGCGAAGGCAAGCCCACCTTGCCGCTGCTGGTCGCGATGGAGCGCGGCACCGATGCCGAGCGTGAGTTGATCCGCCACGCCATCGAGCAAGGCGAACAGCAGCGCCTGGGCGACATCCTGGCCATCGTTCGCCGCACGGGGGCACTGGAGGCCACACGCGACGCCGCACAGGCCGAGGCCGAAAAGGCCCGCGAGCGACTCCAGGTGCTGCCAGCGTCCAGGGCACGGGAAGCTCTGCTAGAATTATGTGTTCGGTCGGTCCACCGCTCGTCATGAGCCGGTGACCGCACAGCCGAAAGGCTCCGGGGACGCCATGACAGGCGTTCTCGGCACATCGGGGTGTAGCTTAGCCTGGTAGAGCGCTACGTTCGGGACGTAGAGGCCGGAGGTTCGAATCCTCTCACCCCGACCAGGTTCCTTGGTGCCCGTCCGGGCACGTCGACACCATGTAAGAAAGCGTCTATGGCGTGGCTTGGGCGCTGTTCGGCGTTTACACCCTTCGGTGATTCGGCGATGATTCTTTCGAACCGCTGGTTTTGATGGGAACCCATGGCCGCTGAGACGCTGGTTGAACCGCCACAGTCCTCCCTCTCGGGCGTCGCCCGGGTGCTGGTCAATGCGGGCAAGCTGAGCGCCAAGACCGCTGAGGAACTCAGCAAGAACGCCCGCGAACGCAAGGTCAGCTTCGTTTCGACGCTGATCGGCGCCGGCGCCGTCAAGCCTGACGACCTGGCGCATACGCTCTCCACGGCCCTGGCCTTGCCCCTGATCGACCTGAACGCGGTCGATCCCACCAAGCTGCCGAAGAACCTCGTCGACGGCAAGATCTCCAACCAGTACCAGGTCATGGTGCTGGGCAAGCGGGGCAACCGCATCTTCATCGGGGCCGCCGATCCCACCGATCAGGAAGCCGCCGAGCGCATCAAGTTCGCCACGCAGCTCACGCCCGAGTGGGTGATCGTCGAGTACGACAAGCTGGCCCGCCAGATCGAGGCCCAGGGCACCAGCGCCAACGAGGTCCTGGAGTCGCTGGCCAGTGCCGACTTCGACTTCGACGTCACCGAAGAAGACACAGCGCCGACCGAAGGCAACGAGGTCACGGCCGACGTCGAGGACGCACCGGTCGTGCGCTTCCTGCAGAAGATGCTGATCGACGCCATCAACATGCGCGCGTCCGACCTGCACTTCGAGCCCTACGAGTACACCTACCGCGTGCGCTTCCGCATCGATGGCGAACTGCGCGAGATCACGCAGCCGCCGGTGGCCATCAAGGACAAGCTGGCGTCCCGCATCAAGGTCATCTCGCGCATGGACATCGCCGAGAAGCGGGTCCCGCAAGACGGCCGCATGAAGCTGAAGTTCGGCAGCAAGGCCATCGACTTCCGCGTCAGCACGCTGCCCACGCTCTTCGGCGAGAAGGTCGTGATCCGTATCCTCGACCCGTCGAGCGCCAAGCTGGGCATCGAAGCTCTGGGCTACGAGAAGATCGAAAAAGACCGCCTGTTGCTGGCCATCCAGCGGCCCTACGGCATGATCCTGGTCACCGGGCCCACGGGCTCCGGCAAGACGGTTTCGCTCTACACCTGCCTGAACATCCTGAACCAGCCGGGCGTGAACATCGCCACGGTGGAAGACCCGGCGGAAATCAACCTGCCCGGCATCAACCAGG
>CAZBUU010000022.1:0-31494 GCA_964495125.1 uncultured Rubrivivax sp. | reverse complement strand
GACGGCAGGAAGTCCACCGGCCAGGTGACGACCATCAGGTCGACGTCCTTGGCCCCGAAGTCGAAGCTGCGGATGCGGGCCAGCAGCTTGCCTTCCAGATCTGCCGCCTTCAGCTCGCTGCTGACGATGCGCACGCCTTCCACCGCGCCGCTGGGCGCGATCTTCAGTTCCAGCACCACCTTGCCCTGCAGCGAGGGGTCGTCGCGCAGCGCGCGGTTGTAGAGCGCGTAGATCGCGCCCTTGTTGCGCTCGAAGACGAGCTTGATGTCCTCGATGCTGCGCGTGGCCTTGCCGGAGTTGCCGCGCGCCAGCACGCCGCCCTTGCCGCCGCCGCCGCCCACGCCGGTGCCGTTGCCACCGCCGCGAGAACCGCCACCGCCGGGGCCGCCGCCACCGCCGCCGCCGGCCACGCCTTCCACCAGCGTGGTGCCCCGGCCGGCCAGGCCGCCGCCGCCGGTGTCGCGGCTGTAGCCGGCGGTGTTGATGCCGCCGCTGCCGTTGGTGGCGTTGCTGGTGATCATGGCGCGCACGGGGATGCCGGCTTCGGTGCCGGCGCCCACTCCCACGCCGACGCCGGTGCCCACGCCAGGGCCGGGCTTGATGTCCTGCTTGAGTTGCACCGCCGCCGGTGCCGCAGCCATCTCGGCCAGCAGGTTGTCCTTCAGCAGGCCCACGCCACTGGCGCGGCGGCGCGCGTTGTCCAGCGCCACTTCGCCGGGCGGCTTGCCCTCCACGGGCTGCCGCGCCTCGGGCACCGGCGGCGCCTTCTTGGGCGGCGGCGCCGGGCGGTCGGGCGTGGCCTCGGTCTTGTTCTGCGCCACCTGTTCGGCGTCGTTGGGCTTCACCGGAGGTGGCGGCGGCGCCGGCGGCGTGGCCTGGCGCTCCAGCAGCAGCTTGGCGATGGGCGGTGGCAGCGGCTGCACCTCCGTGCGCTCGATCTTCGGCAGCGGCAGCCAGGGCACCAGCAGGCCCAGCAGCAGCACCAGCGCCAGTACGCGGCCGGCGATGCGGCGGAAGCGCTTCTCGTCGTCGGCCGCCGTGGCCCACGGCAGTACCGGCTTGCGGAAGCTGATGGCGTGCGGCGCCGTCATGGCAAGGGCGGCGGCCATCAGACGTCTTTCCGCCGCACCGCGAAGGACACGTCGGCGAAGTTGGCCTTCGCGCAGGTCACCATCACCTTGCGCAGCAGCTGGTAGGGGATGTCCTTGTCGGCCATGATGGTCACGGCCTGGGTGTCGACCTTGTTCTCGGCGCGCACCACCTGGCGCGTGGCCAGGATGTCCAGTTCGGCCTTCAGGCCGGGGATCACGTCGGCCGTGCTGGCCATCACTTCCGAGACCAGCGCCACGCGGCGGCCGTCGGCCAGGATGTCTTCGCCGCTGACCACCAGCACCACCGTTTCCTTGGGCGCCTGCTCCACGTTGGCGGCCGGCAGCTTCACCGCCTTGGGGCTCACCAGCGTCTCCACGCCGGCGGCGCTGGAGAGCAGGAAGAAGATGAGGATGGTGAAGACGTCGATCAGCGACACCAGGTTCATGTCCATCGCGGCGCCGCCGCGCGCCTTGTGCTGGGTGCGCCTCTCGCGCGGGCTGAGGGTGGACATGTCAGCTCGCCTTCTTGCCTGCCGCGGCGGTGGCTGCAGCCGCACCCCGCACCGGCGCGTCGCCGATGGAGATGCTGGGGAACAGCTCGGCGCGGATGAGTTTGGGGCCCTGCGCGGTGATGGTGCCGCGCACCGCGTCCATCACCTGCACCAGGTTGTCATAGGGCGTGTCGGGCTCGGCCAGCAGCGAGGCCTCGCGCTTGTCGGGGAACTTGCCCTTCACCTGCACCAGCAGGGCCTGCAGGGCCTTCAGGTCGTGCTGCTCGTTCACCACCGCGATGCGCTGGATGAGGCCGCCGATGCGGTCACCCACCTCCAGCGCGTCCTTGCGGATGACGATCTCCAGTTGCAGCTCCGGCCCCTTGATCTGCTCCACGGCACTCTGCTGCGCGGGCAGGTTGAGGTCCATCACCGCCAGCCGCGTGAACACGGCGGTGGACAGCAGGAATGGCACCAGCACCACGATCAGGTTGATGAACGCGGTGATCTCCAGGTGCGCGGCTTCCTTGCGCAATCGGCGGCGTCTCATCGCACGCTCCTTGTCGTCATGCCGGGTTCAGGAGGCGCGAAGTTCGCGTTGCGGCGCTTGCTGCTCGGAAGACAGACGCTGCACCAGGTTCAGGAAGGTGATCTTGGCGGCTTCCAGGCTGTCGACGATCTCGCTGGCGCGGGCCTGCAGGAAGGCGTGGATCAGCAGGAAGGGAATCGCCACCATCAGCGCGAAGGCGGTGTTGTTCATGGCCACAGAGATCGACGCGCTCAGCAGCTCGGCCTTCTCCGCCGGGTTCACCTGCGCCACCGCCGTGAAGCCCTTGATGAGGCCGATGATGGTGCCCAACAGGCCCACCAGGGTGATGGTGTTGGCGAAGGTGGCGATGTAGTGCGTGCGCTTCTCCAGGCGCGGCACGATCTCCATCATCCCTTCTTCCATGGCGTTGTCGATGTCCTCGCGGCGGCGCGCCGTCTGCATGCGCACGAGGCCGTTGTTGACGATCTTGCCGATGGCGCTGTCGTCGTTGGCGGTGACGCTGGCCACCTCCTTGAAGCGGCCACTCTGCAGCAGGGGCAGCACCTGGTCCCACAGCTTGCGGTTGTCGGCGCGCGCCTTGCGCAGGAAGACAAATCGTTCGATGGCGATGGCCACGCCCAGCGCCGCCATCAGCAGGCTGGGGTAGAGGAAGGCGCCGCAGTCGACGAAGAACTTGACGACGGTGTTGAAAGTGTTCATCGGGGGGCTCCGGCGGGAACGGGTGTGGAGGTTTTGGGGGATGCGGTCTTGTCGGCGGCGGGGGCTACCGGCTGAACTTCTCTTGCAGTCAGTTGCGCCTGCACCTGGCCGGCGTAGTTCACCTGGCGGCGGAAGACCTCGCGGTCCACCGGCGCCAGGGCTTCGTCCAGAACGCTCTGCACCGGCCGGCCACTCAGCTGGCCGGGCAGCGGCTTCTTCCAGGGCACGATGTACAGCACCTTGGGCAGCTCGCGGTTGCCGATGATCTGCGTCTTGTCGATCTCGGCGCGGTCCTGCGCCTGCGCCGCGGTGGCGGCCAGCAGCAGGAGCGCGAGGTGTCGGGGCTTCATGGCGTCTCCTTGCGCGTGGCGGCCACGGTGGCCTTGCCGCCGGCGGCGGTGCTGGGTGCCGGCGCCGGGGCCGGCGTGGCCACCGGCGGCGCGGCCGGCGCGGCGCCGGGCGCGGGCTTGCGTGACTTCACCTCGGCCAGCCACTTGGACCACGTGGGCGCGTCGGCGGGTGACAGCTCCAGCGCACGCTGGTACAGCGGCAGCGCGCGCGGCGCGTCACCCAGGTACAGGTCGAACAGGATGGCGAGGTTCAGCGTCGGCGCGGCGGCGTTGGGGTCCAGCGCCAGCGCGGCCTCGTAGGCGGCACGCGCCTGTGCGAAGTGGCCGGCGCGGCGTTCCTCGATGCCCAGCTGGTTCAGCACGCGCACCTGCTTCGGTTCCTTGGCCGCGGCTTCCTGAAGGGCCTTCAGGTCGGTGGGCAGGTTGGCGTCACCGCGCTCGGCCTTGCCGTAGCGCACGGGCTTGATCTTGGCCAGCTCGCCGAAGCTCTTCTTCACCCAG
Organism: uncultured Rubrivivax sp.; assembly: GCA_964495125.1. GTDB lineage: Bacteria > Pseudomonadota > Gammaproteobacteria > Burkholderiales > Burkholderiaceae_C > Rubrivivax. Next base: position 27,812 of record CAZBUU010000022.1, on the reverse strand, counting down.
TCGTCGTACAGGCCGGCGGCGGTGCGGCGCGCGTTCGTCTCGTGCAGCTCGATGGCCTTCTCCTCGAAGGGAAAGGCCTGTTCTTCCAGCATCACGTTGTACTGCTCCAGCTCCATCTTGCTGAGCTTCTTCGGCCGCTGCGAGCCGATGAGCGACTTGCCGAAGTCCTGGTACAGCGCCGCGGTGTGGAAGGTGGCGGCGGTGGTCACCTCGGCCACCTGCGCTTCGGTGGCGCTGGCGTAGGCCTTGAGCACGTCTTCCATCTTCGCCTTCTTGAGCTTCAGCTGCTTGGCCAGCGGCTCGATCAGCGGCACCTTGCGGTAGGCCTCCAGCAGCGGTTCGCTCAGCAGCAGCGTGGCCTGGCCGCCCAGGCTGCGCGTGCGCGGTGTGCGGGCATCGCCGGCACCCTGGTCAGCGGCCTGCACGCTGCGCACCCAGGCCGTGGCCCGCACGGGCTGGGCGTCCTGGCGTGCCAGGGCCGCCAGGCGCCAGCGCGCCTCCACGTTGGTCTCCAGCGGTTGCGGGTACTGGCCCAGGTAGCGCTCGTAGGCGCGGATCGCGGTGGTCAGCGCGGCGGACTTCGGTGGCGCGCCGGCGGCGGCCTTCTCGTGCAGTTCGGCGGCCTGCCACGCGGCGCCGCGGGCCAGCTGCGGATCGCTGGTCTGCACGGCGACGCGTTCGAATTCGGCCGCGGCCAGCGTGCTGCGGCCTTGCTCCAGGTAGGCCAGCGCCAGCTTGGGTGCCACTTCGACCTGCAGCGGGTGGCCGGGCTGCTGGCGGCGGAAGGTTTCCAGCGCGTCGGCGGCCTTGCCCCAGTCCTTCAAGCCGATGAGCGCGGCGGCTGCGTCGTACTGCGCGCTGGCGCGCACCGGCGAGGTGGCGGCCAGCGCGGGCAGCGCAGCCACGCGCTCGAAGTGGCCCACGGCGGCCTTGGCGTCGCCGGCCGTGCGCGCTGCTTCGCCCTGCTTGTAGATGGCGGCAGCCTGGCGTTCCACCAAAGCCGTGCGGCCGGCAGCGCGCTCGGGCGTCAGCGCCAGCACCTCGCCATAGGCCTTCTCGGCGTCGGCGAACTCGTTCTTCTCGAAGGCCTGGTGGGCGACCACCGTCCAGGCCGTGCGGCGCAGCTCGGGTGCGGGCGGCGGCTTCAGCGCCAGCGACACCTTGGCCACCGTCACGGCGCGCTCGGTGTCGCCCAGGGCGAAGAGCTGCTCGGAGGCGCGCGTCAGCACGGGGCCGTTGCGCGTGTCGTTCTCGAAGGTGCGCGAGAAGCGCAGCGCGCTTTCCACCGAAGCGCGCGTCACCTCCGCGCGCTGCGGCCCGGCGGGCGTGGCCTTTTCGATCTCGGCGTAGGCCAGCAGCGCCGTGTAGCCGGCGTCGGGCGCCTTGGCGTCGCTGGCGTGCTTGTAGGCGACGGTTTCGTACTCGGCCACGGCCTCGGCCCAGCGCTTGTCTTCGTACAGCAGTTCGCCCAGCAGGAAGCGGTTGCCGGCGGTGTCGGTGTCGGCGGGGAAACTGGCCAGCAGCGTGCGGTACCAGCGCACGGCTTCCTGCACGTCGGCCGGGGCATGGGTCTTCTGCGACAGCGCGTGGTGGTGGCGCGCCAGCTCCACCAGGTGCGTCTTCACCAGCGGCTGCGCGCGCTGCCAGCCGCTGGGGTTGGCGCGGCGGAATTCGCTGTCGGCGCCATAGCGCCCGACGTGGTCCTTCTTGGCCTGCAGTGCCAGGGTGTCGAAACCGCTCTTCTCGTAGATCTCCACCACGCGCGCCTGCAGCAGCGGCGCCTGCGCGTGCAGCGGCTGGCGGCGAACGAAGGCCGCGTAGGTGTCGGCCGCGTCCTTGATGCGGTCCTGCTTGATGTAGAGCTCGCCCAGCTGGCTGTAGACACGGAACTGGTAGTCCTCGCGCTGGCGCTGCGTGGGGCCGCTGATGAACTTGCCGATGCCTTCGGCGCCGTTCAGCGCCGCGAAGCTGATGCTCATGACGCGGAAGCTGTCGTCCAGCAGCTCGCGGTCGGCACGCGTGAGCTCGCGGATCTCGGCCAGGTCGGCCTCTTCGCGCGCCAGCGGCGACAGGTTGCCGAGCTTGAGGTCCAGCACGCCGAAGAAGGCGGTCAGGCCGTCTTCCAGCCGCCCCTGCTTGAAGCGCGACCAGCCCTGCATGTAGAGCGCGCGCTCTGTGAAGGCCGTCTTGTCGTCGCCGGCCAGCACGGCGCCATAGGCGTCTTCGGCGGGCTTGTACTGCCGCATGGTGAACAGCAGCTCGCCGCGGCGGAACTGCGCTTCGCCGGCGTGCAGCGTGCCGGGGTGCTGCGTCACCAGCTGCGTCAGCGTCTTCAGCGCGCCTTCCAGGTCGCCCACCTGTTCCCGGGCGCGCGCCAGCTGGTAGAGCACGCGGTCGTTCTTGGGGTCGTTCGGGTAGGCCTTCAGGAAGGCCTCGTAGCGTTCCACCGCAGCTTTGTAGTCGGGGATGCCGGAGGCGTTGGTCCCGGTGGCTTCGGCCGCGATGCGGTCGGCGCGGTCCATCTCCAGGTCGCCCAGGCGGCGCATGGCGTCGGCGCGCTGCGGCGCTGCCGGTGCGGCCGCCAGGAACTGCTGGTAGGCGGTGATGGTCTGCTCTTCGGTCACCGGCACGCCGGCGTCGGGCTTCACGACGATCTCGCGCTGCGACAGGCTGGCCAGCGTGGGCTGGTTGTCGTCCTTGAAGGTCTTGGGCTTGCTGCCGCAGCCGGCCAGCACGGCGGCGGCCAGGGCCGTCAGCACCAGGTGCCGGGCGCTCATCGCGGGCCCTCCGCGCCGTCGCTGCGGCGGGCGAACTGGGCACGGTCGTGGATCTGCGCGATGGCCAGCCGCGCCTGCGCGGCGTAGACGGCCAGCCGCTCCTGCTGGCGTTCCAGTTCGGCCACGGCGATGTCCTGCAGCTGGATCTGCACCGCGCGCGCCGTGGTGGCCACGTCCGGGCGCATGCCAAGCAGCCTTTCGCCCAGGGCACGGATGCGCTCGGCGAAGCGCTGGTGACGCAACGGTTCGTCCTGCTGCGCCTGCGTCAGCGCGGCGTCGCGGTCGGTGGCTTGCGCGATGCCGATGGTGGCGCTGCGCATGGCCTTCTTGGCTTCCCAGCTGCGGGCATTGAACTCCTGCGCCAGCTGCCAGGTCAGCGCACCGGCGGCGCGGCGCAGCCGCTCGGTGGCTTCGGCCGCGTCGGCCTTCTCGACGATGCCGCCTTGCTCGGTAGCGTCACCCAGTGCCTTGCGGCCGCGGGCCACGCGCTCCAGCAGCTGGCGTTCGCGCGGCGTGGCCAGCGCGGCGGCGTCGGACTCGGCCTGCACGCGCTCCAACTCCGCGGCCAGCGCGTCGCGGCGCGCACGCAGCTCGGCGATCTTTGCGGCACCGCGCCCGGCCTCGGCAGCGGGCAGCTTCTCGGCGAAGGCGCGCTGGCGGTTCTCCAGCATGTCCGAGTAGGCCGACAGGTTGTCCAGCCAACGCTGCAGGTTGCCTTCCAGGAACTGCAGGTCGCGCAGGTTCTTGAAGGCTTCCTGGAATTCGTCGCTGGCCAGCAGCGGCGCCAGATGCGAGGCGTGCGGCATCTCGGGCAGCTTGTCGATGCCGCGGAAGGCCGCCAGGCCTTCGCTCGGGTTGGTGCTGACCAGGCCCTGCACCAGCTTGCCGGCGCGCACGGCGTCGATGGACTCGCGCAGCGCGCGGGCTTCCTTCTCGAAGCCTTCGACGGCGTCCTGGTAGCCCTGCAGCGCCTGGCCGTAGGCGCCCAGTTCGGCGAAGGCGTAGGGCACGGCGATGCGGGCTTCCAGCACGGACGCGTCGCCATGCGGGCGCGCGGCGAGTTCGGTCCACGGCACCAGCGCCAGCTTGGGGTCGTTCTGCTCGCTGGCGGCCCAGCCGAAGCCGAGCAGTGCCTTGTTCGATTGCGGTCCCGTCAGGCGCACACGCTGCAGCGCGGCGCGCGCCTCGATGGGCTTCTTCGCGGCCAGCGTGGCGAAGCCCAGGGCGACATTGGCGCGGTCGCGCAGGCTGCGCAGTTCCTCGTTCGGCGCCGGCGTCTGGCCCACTTCGTCCAGCAGGGCCTGGCCCTTGTCGGTGTCGCCCGCCTTGATGAGCGCGACGCCGAGGTTGAACTTGGCGTACAGGCCCGCGGTGGGGCTGCCCTTGAGCGCGTCCAGCACCTGGGCGGCGCCGGCGAAGTCCTGCCGCGCCATCAGCAGTTGCGCGCGCAGCAGCTGGTGGTCTTCCTCCAGCGTGCCGCCCAGCGGCTTCTCGATGCGCGAGAGGTTCTGCTCGGCCCCGGCCAGCAGGCCGCGCTGCCAGCGCAGCTTGGCCAGGAAGTACCAGGCGCGGTCGCGCACGGCGGGCGCGGCGTTGCGCTCGATGAGCGCCGTGAAGACCGCGGCCGCTTCGTCGTGCAGGCCGTAGGCCAGCAGCAGGCCGCCGCGCAGCACTTCCGCTTCCTCGTCGTGTGGCGCGATGCGCTCGAAGTGCTGCGACACCATGAGGCCGGTGATCGCGGCGAAGGTCCTGTCCTGGTAGAAGTGGAACAGCACGTCGCCGTAGTGCGGCGCCTTGATGACCTGAGGCGCACCTGGCTCGTGCTTGGGCGCAGCCGCGGGCTCGGCCGCGAAGCTGCTGCCCAGGGCTGCGGCCAATGCCGCCGCAATGCTGGCGCGCCAAGGACTCACTGCCAAACTTTCACTTCAAATTCAGGCTGCAGCTTGGCCAGCTTGTCCTTGATCTGCAGCTCGATGTAGCGCGGCTCGGTGCTCTTCTCGAACTCCAGCGTCGTGCCGCGCTTGTAGTCGCGCTCGTGCGGGCCGCGGCCGGTGAAGAAGGCCGAGACCTGGTGCTTGCCGGCCTTGAGGTTGCCCACGAAGATGCGCTGCACGCCGCCGCGCAGCAGCGCCTGCACCTCCTGCGGCGTGTACAGGTGGGTGGCCACGAGCTTGTCGTCCAGCCGGATCTGCACCGACTCCAGCTCGAACAGCTTGCCCACGTCCATGCTGACGAACAACGCCACCTGCGTGCCAGGCGGGAACAGCAGTTCCTCTTCCAGCACCAGCAGGTCGCGGTTCAGGCGGATGACGTCGGCTTTCAGCTGCTGCACCCGGGCATCCAGCGCTGCCGGTTCGGGCGCGCTGGCGGCCGAGGCCGGTGCTGCCGGGGCGGCCATGAAGGCGGCCGAAGCCGCCGGGGCCGGGGCCGCGGCCGCCGCGGGCGGTGTGGCCGGGGCCGGTGCCGGGTCGGCCGCCCAGGCGGCCAGGGTGAGCAGCAGGGCCGCGGCGGGAGCGAAGAGTTTCAGCATGGCGGGCGTCCTAGAACGTGGCCGTGGCGGTGAGTTGAAGCACGTCGGCGTTGTACTTGTAGTTGCTGCCGGTGCGCAGGTCGGTGAAGTCGCTGAAGCGGAAGGCCTTGCGTTCGTAGCTGCCGATGAACTTCAGGTCGGCACGCGGCCACCACTTGGGCGGTGTCCAGGTCACGCGCGCACTCAGCGCGGTGGACTTGAAGGTGGACAGCTGCCGGTTGCGCGAGATGTAGACCGTCTCGATGCTGGCGTTGTCGCTGTAGAAGAGCGCCTTCGTCTGGTTGTAGAAACGCAGCGAGGCGTCCACCAGGAAGCTCTCGCCGACGTACCGGCTGCCGCCGAATTCCAGCGTGCGCGCCTTGATGTCCCAGTTGTCCCAGTAAGGCCGGTATTCGAAGCGCACCGAACTGCGCGGCAGCAGCGCGCTGGTGTCGTAGACCGTCCTGAGCTTGATGGCGCGGCTGGAGCGTGTGCGCGGATTGCGTTCGGGCACGGCGGCGCCGAACACGCGCGCCGCGCGATAGGGACTGCCCAGAAAGCCGGCGTCGGAGATGGCCTCGGCGTTCAGGCTCACCAACCACTTGGGGCTCAGGATCTGCGTCACGCCGGCGCGGTACTGCCAGTGCGTGGCCTTGTCGATCCAGCCCTGGACGCCCTTCATGCCCACCTGGTCGGCGGCGCGCGTGAAGCCCAGGCTCACCGTCGTCATGCCGCCGAAGACCTCGTGCGAGACGTCCAGGCTGGCGGCCTCGGCGATGTAGTCGGGTTCCTTGCTGCGCGACACCGTGGCCGAGACGATGCTGTCGCGCACCAGGGTGTCGATGCTGAAGTCGTAGGCCTTGCGGGTTTCCTTGAAGGGGCTCGCGGTGGTGACGACGTCGATGCTGGCGTTGCTCACCGCGTCCACGTAGTACTGCGCCGAGAGCGACACCTTGTCGGCCAGGCTCTTGCGCACCAGCAGTGCCGGGCCGGTGGCCTTGACGCCGCCGCCGTCGTAGCTGTGGTACAGGGCCTCGGCGCGGTCTTCCGGCAGCGTGGCACCGTGCGCGGCGCTGGTGGCCACGGCGCCCCCCATCACGCCCGTGAGCAGGCGGCGCAACGACGAGAACAGACGCTTCAGCACCTCAGTTGCACCCGCATCCGCCGCCTTGCACGCCCGTGGCCCCGCGCGCGCCTTCGCGCACGAGGTGGATGTGCTCGCGGTGCTTCTCGGCCAGCGCCGTGCGCTGGAACTGCATGATGGGGTCGGCGAGCTTCTCGCGCTCGTACGGCTTGACCCAGGGCTGGGGCATCGCGCAGCCCTGCAGGGCGAGCAGGCTCAGCGCGGTGATGGCAAAGGCGGTGCGGCGCATCGTGTTCACTCTTTGATCAGTTCGCGGATCTGGCGCTCGTAGGTCTCTTCCACGCCCTCGCGGTAGCCGCGATGCAGGAAGCGCACCTTGCCGTCGCGGTCGATCAGCACCGTGGCCGGCATGCTGCCCAGGTCGTAGAGCTTGCTCACCGTCTTGTCGGCGTCCAGCAGCACGGGGAACCTCACGCCCCACTTCGCGGCGGTGGCGGCGCCGTTCTTCGGGTCGTCGTCGATGTTGATGCCCAGCATCGTGAAGCCCGAGGCGCGGTACTTGTCGTACAGCCGGTTGAGCTGCGGCATCTCCTGCCGGCAGGGGCCGCACCAGCTGGCCCAGAAGTTCACCAGCACCACCTGCCCGCGCTGTTCGGCCAGGCGCAGGTTGCGGCCTTCGGCGCTCTTGAGCGTGAAGTCGGGAGCGGCGGCCTGCGGCGTGACGGCCGCCTGGGCCACGGCGGTGCAGGCGAGCGTGGCGAGGACGACGAGGGTGCGCATGGCGTTCATCTTCAGAAGGTGAAGGTGAGGCCGGCGGTGGCCTCCAGGTTGTGGTTGCTCTGGCGCTTGCCCAGCAGGTCCAGCGAATAGATGTGGTCGCGCACGTCCACCTGGGCCGCGAACCAGCTGGTGAAGACCACGCGCAGGCCAAAGCCGGCGACGACCGTCTGGCGCTTCTGGCCGGCGAAGTCGGTGCTGCCCACGCCGGCCACGACGTAGCCCTGCGAGATCTTGGCGTTGCTGCGGCCGAAGAACACCTCGCCGGGCAGCAGGTTGTAGCCCGCCACCACGTTGTAGTAGGTGAGGTTCTGCTTGGGCGTGGGGAAGATGCCGCCGTTGGGGAAGATCTGGCGGAAGGCCTCGTCCGTGACCTTGGCGCGGCCGTAGGCGCCCTCGACGAACACGTCTTCGGTGATGTGGTAGCCCAGGCGCAGGCCGGTCACGGTGCTGCTGCCGAAGTTGGCCGTGGCGTAGCGGCCGGCGAACAGGCCCACCGAGATGTCATTGCTGGCGAAGCGCGGCAGCTTCACGTCGCGGCGGTCCACCTGCGGCGTGATGACCTGTTCGCCCGCGGGCTTGGGCGGCTGCGGGTCGGCGCTCTGTGCCAGGGCGGGAGCCGCAGCGGCGAGCAGCAGGCAGGCGAAGGTTCTCGTCAAGGGCATGGTGCGTTCAGAAGAAGAAGCCGAGGCCGGCCGTGATGCTGCGGTACTCCGCCGTGCGCTGTTCGCTGACGAAGGCGCTGTACATCGTCCAGTCCAGCCGCGCGGTGAAGCGGTCGGTGATGTGCCAGCGCAGGCCCACGGTGGCCTGGGCGAGCTTGGCGTCCGTCGGCGCGGCGTCCACCAGCGTGCTGTTGGGGATGTTCTTGAACTTGCCCAGGCCGACGGCGAAGTAGGGCGACCAGCGGCGGTCGGACCAGGGCTCGGAGGTCAGCGCCAGGTGCCAGAAGTCGGTGCCCGAGAACAGGCCCTGCACCTGGCCCACGGTGAGCTCGGCGCCCACGGTGTCGGCCAGGCGGTACTGCAGGCCCAGCTTGAGCATGGGCTCGCCCTTGAAGCGGCCCCACGAGCCGCTGAACTCCAGGCGGCGCCCGAGGTAGTCGTCCAGCACCAGGTCGCGGAAGCTCTTGGCGCCGCCGGCGGCGGTGATCGTGCTTTCCAGCTGCCTGCGGTGCACCCAGCCCACCTGTCCGCCGTCGGCGCGAACCCGGTACCAGTCGGTGTGGCGCAGCTCGATCGTCACCCACTGCGAGCGTTCGACGACGAAGAACACCGGGTAGCCGCGGCCGGGGCCGGTGTGCATCTCCAGGAAGGGCTCGGTGACCTGCAGCCGCTCGGTCTTGGGCGCTTCGATCTTCGGGGGCACGGGGTCGGCGGCATGCAGCGCCGGTGCCGCTGCGCTGGCCAGGCTGAGGAAGAGGCAGCGCAGGAAGGGAAGGGGCAGGCGCATCGGCTCGCGTCTTCAGTCTGAATTGCAGGCGCCGTTGACGGGGTCACCGTTCGCGAACATCGTGTTGGCGGCCACGGAGAACTCGTCCTGGCCGCTGGGCATGGGGCGGTTGATCCAGTAGCGCATGAGCTTGGCGCCGGCATCGTCCGGCGTTTCGAAGATGAGGCCGCCGCCATGCAGGACGCCCCGCACCAGCGGCTTGTTGAGCAGGCGGCTCTGGTCCGGCGCACCCACCACCGTTTCGCCGAGCGACGAATAGTAGTTCTTGTACATGTCGGTGCCGCGCAGCACCGCGGCGGTCTGCGCCAGGTCCACCGCCGGCGAGTTGGCCAGCAGCCGCAGCGCACCGCCGGTGCCGGTGACGTTGTCGTGGCAGCCCCCGGCGGTGCAGTTGTTGGTGGAGACCGTGCCGTTGATGTTGATCGGCAGCGGCGTGTTCAGCACCGGGTAGACGCAGCGCTGGAAGTAGACGAAGGACAGCTTCTGCCCGCCGGCACCCGGCGGGTTGCTCAGCGTGGGCGCGTTGTCCAGCGGCGAGCCGCCGCCGCAGGCGGCCAGCAGCAGCGAAGCGGAGGCGACGCCCGCCGCGGCGGCGGCCAGGGTCTTGCGGGTGAACGCTGCGGTGTCGCGACGTGTCATGGGCTCGTGCAGCCGGCGGTGATCCAGGCCGCGATCTTCGTGTAATTCGCGCCGCCCGCCGGCAGCAGCGCCGTGACCTGGTCGAGGTCTCCGGCCGGATGCGGCACGTTGGAAGGCCGCAGCAGCAGCAGGTTGCCGGCCGCGTTGCAGGTGTCGTTGACCAGCGTCAGCGTGACGTTGAAGTCGCCTTCGGCTTCGCCTGTCAGCACGAAGCGGTTGCGCGGGATGGCCAGCCCGGCGGCGTGGCAGCCGGCGCAGCTGGCCTGCAGGATGGGCTGCACGTCCCGGTTGAAGACGGTTTCGCTCAGCGTGGCGACCGAGCGCACGTTGTTGCCGGGGCCGAAGGGGTCGTTGTAGTACTGGCCACCCAGGTCCATCCACTCGGCGATGAGGCGCTTCTCGGCCTTGTTGAGCAGCTGGCTGTGGTCGGGCGCCGTGGCCGGCGGGTTCGGGTGCGCTGTGCGGGCACCGGCGCCGGCCAGCAGCGTCTGGCCCCACAGGATCTCGGTCAGCCGACTCTTGCGCGCCTGGCCCGCGGTGTTGGCGGCGCCCGAGCTGGTCTCCACCAGCGACGGGCCGCGCACGATCACGGGTACACCTTCGCGCAGTTCGATCACCGGCCGGCCGTTGGCGTCGAACACCGGGTCGCCCTGCATCAGCTCCTCGTAGGAGGTGAGGCGGCCGGAGCCGGAGATCGTGGCGCGCAGGTCGAGCTTGGCCGGGTCGGTATGGCAGTTGATGCAGGTCTGGGCCCCATTGACACCGCGGGCGCGTGTCCAGATCGGCGCGATGTGGTCGGGGTAGTTGATGACGCCGTTCACCGGCACCGTGGTCTTCAGGTCGTCGGCCGCGTCGGCATTGCCGACATAGCGCAGCGCGATGGCCGGGCGTGCCCTGGCGCCCGTCACCGCGGTGTCGGCCCAGACGTCGGTGAAGATGGCATCGGCGCTCAGGCGCAGCGCCGTGGCGTCCAGCCGCGTGCGCAGCGAGGCCAGCGTCTCGCCGCTCTGCTGCTGCGCCGTGACTGAAGCCTTCAGCGCGCGCGGCTGGGTGTTGACCACGGCGCCGGAGTTCAGCGAAGCGCCGCGGCGCGGGCTGTGGCAGCCGTCGCAGGTGCGGCGTTCGCCCGGGCGCACCTGGATCCAGTTGGTGTGCGTCTGGATGGCGCGGCCCTCGGCATCGACGATGTTGAAGGCCAGCGGCACGTCGGCCGGCACCAGCAGCTTGAAGGAACCGTCGGGCTCGATCGGCGCGTAGCCCAGGATCTGGGCCTGCTCGAAGTTGGTCTCCCCGATGGCCTGGCGCAGGCCCATGGAGCCGGAGGGCGGCGCCACGGCGCGCGTGGCGCGCACGAAGCGGGCCGGGGCACACAGGTAGGCCAGGTCGGCCGGGTCCTTCATGCGCGCGATGTCGGCGATGGCGCCGCGCGTGTCGGCCGGGTCGGTGGGGCCGCGGGTGGCCACGCTCACGGTGCAGCCGGCGGGGCGGTCGGCGGCGGTGAACATCGGTTCGGCCATGCGCTGCAGGCCGTCGGTGTCGTAGACGCTGCGCACTTCCACCAGGCCCAGGTTCTGCCCGGCCAGCACCGGGTCCACCGTGGTCGGTTCCACCACCACCGGTTCGCTGCGCGGCTGCAGCGCGATGGGGTCGGTCAGCATGAAGCCGGCCGGCGGCGAGGCCACGATCTGCCAGGTCTGCTTGGCCGGGTCGAACATGTACACGGCGTAGGCCGCCGGGGCGTTGTTCTTCACGGCGTCGGTGGCGCGCAGCGCCACGGCGCGGTTGCTGTCGCCCAGCAGCGCCTTCTCTTCGGTGGTGAGCGTGGTGCAGGAGACGACGACGCCGTTGCGCGTCACCTCGCAGGGCCGCCACGCCACCAGGATGCGGCCGCTGCCGTCCCACAGCGGGTAGGGCGTGGTGGCGCGGCCGTTCGGCGCCAGGCCGCCGCCGTCGGTGAGCGCGTCGTTGGTGACCTCGATCTGGCCGCCGGTGGCGGCCACGCTGGCGCTGGCCGGGGTGTTGTACTCGCTGTAGTTGGCGGCGTCGATCAGTTGCAGGTTGCCGCCTTCCTGGGTGCGCGACAGCGGCATCAGCGACGACAGCACCTTGCCGGCGTTCGGGCCCTTCGGGTCCATGTCGCGCGGGTGCAGGTAGCTGTTGCCCGGGCTGTGCGCGCCGTAGAGCACGAACATGTCGGTGCCGTCGGGCTTGGCCTTGAAGATGGCGAAGCGGTTGCGGTCGGCCACGTGCTCCCAGCGCGAGAACATGATGGTGCCGTCGGGGCGGATCACCGGGTTGCGGTCGTGGCTCTGGTTGAAGGTGATCTGCTGGATGTTGCTGCCGTCGGCGCCCATGCTGTGCAGGTTCAGCACGCGCTCGCGCTCGTACTCGTCGGCGGCGAAGTAGGCGCGGCCCAGCGACTGGTCGAGGCTGGCCTTGGCCTGGCGGTTGCTGGCGAAGACGATGCCGCGGTTGGCAGGCAGGTAGACGGGGTCGACGTCGTCGTGGCTGGTGGATGCCGTCAGGCGGCGGAAGGTGCCGGCCGTCAGCTGGCCGCCCGACATGTCGTACTCCCAGATGTTCCAGCGGCCGGTGCAGGCCTTGGCGCCGCTGGCCGTGCCGTCCACCGTGGCGGTGTTGCTGGCGGGGCACTTGAGCGCGAAGACGACCTTCTTGCCGTCGTAGCTGACCTCGGGGTCGGACGCGTCGCCCTTGCCCTCGGTGAAGCGCGCCGTGAGGTTGATCTGGGGCGCGCTGGGGCTGGACTTCTCGCGCAGCATCAGGTCGCCGCCGGGCGCGCTGCTGGTGCCGCCGGTGGGGTTGATGGTGATCGCGGTGCTGCGCATCACGTAGACGATGGGCACGTCGCCGTTGACGGTGACGTTGTCGCTGCCGCTTCCGGAGCCGCCGCCGGAGCAGGCGGCCAGCGTCAGGGCGGCCAGCGCCATGGCCGGGGCGGTGGTGCGCCGCAGCAGGGCGGTGATGCGTCTTGTCATGGTCCTCTCCTCGTTCGCGGGTTCGCGATTCATTGGCGCGCCTGCGGCATGCCTTGCAGCAGGCCGGAAGTCGCGTGCAGCACACCCCGGGCGTCCACCACCACGGCGTCGGCGCCGCTCATGCGTTCCACCAGCGCCAGGCCGCGCTCGACGCCGAGCACGAACACGGCCTTGGACAGGGCCTCGCTCGTGAGTCCGTCGTCGGCCAGGATGGTGACGCTGTGAACGTGGTGGGGGCTGGTGCCCGTGGCGGGGTCGATGAGGTGGTGCACGCGCTCGGTGACACCGTCCACCACATCGTCGTAGAAGCGTTCGTAGTCGCCGGACGTCGACACCGAAACGTCCTCCAGCGGCAGCACGGCCACGACCTCGCCTTCGCGGCGCGGGTCGCGGATGGCCACCGTCCAGGGTCGGGCCGGTTCGCCGCGGCCGGCGTGGCTGCCGATGACGCGGCTGTCGCCGCCGGCGGCCACCATGGCGCTGGTGATGCCACGGCGGCGCAGCAGCGCGGCGGCGCGGTCCACGGCATGGCCCTTGGCGAAGCCGCCGAGATCGATGCGCATGCCGGGCAGGTCGAAGCGCAGCGTGCGCGCCCCGCGGTCCAGCTGCAGGTGCTGCCAGCCGACCCGCGAGCGGGCGCGCGCCAGTTCTTCGGCGTCGGGGCGCCGCTTCGCGCGGTAGTCGTAGAGCTGGCCCACGGCGGCGTAGCTGATGTCGAAGGCGCCGTCGGTCAGCGCCGACCAGGCCAGCGCGCGGTCGACCAGCGTGAACATCTCTTCGGACAGCGGCACCGGCTGCACGGCGGCGGCGCGGTTGATGCGCGACAGCTCGCTGTCGGGCTTGTGCGGGCTCATCGTGCGGTCGATGCGGTGCATCTCGTCCATCACCGCCGCGGCTGCGGCTTCGCCGTGGCGCAGGTCTTCGCACCAGAGTTCGACGTGGATCGCCGTGCCCATGATGGCTTCGTCACGCTTCACCCAGCCGCTGCGGGCAGGCGCAGGACGGCGCGCGAAGTCGAGTCGGCGCTGTCCGGGATGCTGGGTGGCAAAGAGCATGGCAAGTTTGGAGAGCAGGCCCATGCGGGCGATTTTGGTGGCTGGTCGGCGCGAAGGCCGCTGCGCTGGACAGGCGATCCCTCGCCGTCTTGCGGCGTGCCGAAAGTTAACGGCGCGCGCCTTCCCGTGCAGTGACGGCTGGTGCGCGGTTGCGAGCAGATGCTTCAGATGTGTGCCGTGCCCGAGGCGCCGGCGGTGTGCCCGCGCCGGGCGGCAGCTGCACGAGGCGTGAACTGCGTCACGGTCGCTGCGGTGGGTGACGGGTGGCGTGCCCCGCGCGCCGTGATGTTCTGCCGCACCGGCGCACCCCCATCCCGGGGGGCCGGGCGCGGCGGCCGCTCACATTCCCTTGAACAGGCCTGTGTAGCTGCGGCTGACTTCCAGCTTCTCGGGGTGGCCCTTCACGGCCACGATCTGGCGGCCGCGGAAGTCGCGCGTGACACCGGCGATGGCCTTCACGTTGACCAGCGTGCTGCGGTGGATCTGCCAGAACAGGCGCGGGTCGATCTCGTCGACCAGCTCCTTGATGGGCTTGCGGATCAGCGCTTCGACCTGCGCCGTCTGCACGCGGGTGTACTTCTCGTCGCTGATGAAGAAGAGCACCTCTTCCACCGGGATCATCTGGATCGCCTGGCCCACGCTGGCCTGGATCCACTGCAGGTACTGCGGCGCCTGCCCCGGGTTCATGCGCGCCGAGAGCTGGTGCAGCAGCTGCTGCAGGTTGGCGCCGCCCGGCGCGTCGCCGCCACCGGCCCGCGCCGCCAACCGCTGGCGGATGCGCTGCACGGTGAGCGCCAGCCGGTCGCGCTCGGCAGGCTTCAGCACGTAGTCGGCCACGCCTTGCTCGAAGGCTTCGACGGCGTACTGGTCGTAGGCGGTGATGAAGACGATCTCGGGCAGCGTGTCGTCGTCGTCGCCTTCGCTGCCGGCCTTCGGCGGCAGCTGCGCGATCTGGCGTGCCGCGTCCACGCCGGTGAGGCCGGGCATGCGGATGTCCAGGAACACGATGTCGGGCCGGTGTTCGTCCACCAGTTGCACGGCCTCCAGGCCGTTCTTGGCTTCGGCGACGATCTCCAGCTCGGGCCACACCTCGGCCAGGCGGGCGCGCAGCTGTTCTCGCATCAGGCGCTCGTCGTCGGCGATGACGGCACGGGCGGCGGCAGGGCTGGCAAGGAGGTTCATGCCGACACTGTAGCGGCGGGTCGCTTTCGCAGCAGCAGCCAGAGCAGTAGCAGCAAGCCCCAGAAGGGCGACAGGAGCACGGCCGCCACCAGCCCCAGCGCCAGCAGCACGCCGCCGAAGCCCAGCGCCAGGCCCAGTGCCACCAGCAGCAGCGTCAGCGGCACCACCAGCACCACGGTGAGCAGCGCGACGAACAGGCCGCCGGCCACGCCCAGCAGCGCCAGCAGGCCGGGCCAGCCGCCACCGTGCCATTCCTCGCCGTCGATCGAGACGTGCCAGCCCTCGCGGCCGGCGTCCAGCAGCGACACCAGGGCCGCCACGCTGCCGAACACGGCCAGCGCGAACACCAGCGCCAACGCACCCAGCAGCCAGGGCCATAGCCGCCGTCGCGCCCGGGGGTTGGCCGAGGGGGTGGTCTTCGGTGGCACGGGATTGAACGCGTAGATGTCCTCGTCGGTCACGTGTAGCTCCCTTCCACGGTCTTGTAGGGCACGGTGATCTGCACCACGGTGCCGCTGGGCGGGTTCTCGGCCACGGTGAGCGAGGCACGGGCGCCGTACAGCAGTTGCAGTCGCTCACGGATGTTCGCCAGCCCCACGCCCGTTCCGGCCGTGGCCGCCTTGCCGAAGCCCAGGCCCGTGTCGGCCACGGTCACCTGCAGCTTGCCGTGCACGATCTCGGCCTTCAGCGTCAGCGATCCACCCTCGGCCTTGGGTTCCAGGCCGTGCTTGATGGCGTTTTCCACCAGCGTCTGGATCATCATGGGCGGGAACTCGGCCGACAGCAGGCCGTCGGGCACCTGGATGTCCGTCACCAGGCGCTCTTCCATGCGCACCTTCAGGATCTCCAGGTAGGGCCGGATCACCGCCAGCTCGCGCCCCAGTTCGCGCAGCCCGCCGTTGCCGTTGCCCGAAGCCTCGCGCATCGACGGCATGCTGGCACGCAGCAGTGCGATCAGGTTCTTCTGCATCTGGCTGGCGCGCTGCGGGTCGGTCTCGATCAGGTGGTCGATGCTGGCCAGCGTGTTGAACAGGAAGTGCGGCTCCACCTGGGCCTGCATGGCGGCCATGCGTGCTTCCACCACCTGGCGCTTGAGCGACTCGGCCTCGGCCGTTTCGGTGGCCTGCGCCGCCTTCACCTCGGCCTGCACGCGGCCCTTGTAGGTGTACTTCAGCACCGCCGAACCCAGCACCCACAGCCAGGACAGCTGCAGCAGGAAGTCGCCGATGCCGATGCGCGTGACGCGGGTGTGGAAGTCGCCGTCGCCCTGTTCGCGGGTCAGCGCCTCCAGCGCGGCCTCGGCGTCGCGGCGGGCCGCTTCGGCGTCCTTGACGGCCTGCTCGGCTTCCTCGCGGCGCTCCTTGAGCTGCTCTTGTTCACGGCGAAGCGCCTCCTCGATCTGCCGCCGCGCCTCGGCGATGGCCTCGCGGGCGATCTCGCTGGTCACGCCGGGCGGCAGCTTGATCTCCACGCCGGCCTCGGCGCCGGAGGCGGCCGAGGCCGCGCCCTTGGCGGCATTCGGCACGATGCGGATGCCGTCCTTGCCGATGCTGATCTGGAGGTCGCCGACGCTGCCTTCGGCCTGGCGCGGCGAAGGCGGCGCCGGTGGCGAAACCGGTGCCGCCGGCGCGACCGGCGGCTTGGCGGCCTGCGGGGGCATCACGACGATGCGCGGGCGGTGGTTTTCCACCGTCTCCGTCATGCGCCAGGTGAAGGGCGGCATGTCGTGCACCACGGCCACCGTGACCACCAACACCACCGACAGCACGATGAAGCGCCGCCAACTGATGGAGATGAGCCAGTTGCCGTAGGCGTGGAAGGCGCGCACCGAGCCGGCCGAGAAGCGCTGCCAGCGTGCCGCCCAGGTGGTGGCGTTGTCGGCGGTGGAGGTGGCGTTCATCGGGGCGGGGTCGGGCGGAGCGGGATGCTTCGCACTCTACCCAGCCCCCGGAGGCCCGCCAGCGGCGGCCGACGCGTCGGCGCCGGCGCGGGACAGGCTGCACGGGCAAGCGACAGCCCGGTTCGCTGCGGGAACTTTCCGCCACCTTCGCGCCAATGGTGGACAGTGACGCCCTTGCCGCCCGCCGCCCCATGATGACCTTCGCCCCCTGGTCCCGCCCGCGCCGCGCCGCCGAAAGCGACGATGCGGCGCTGCTGGGCCGCGTGGCGGCCGGCGACACCCAGGCGCTGGACCTGCTCTACCGGCGCGAGGCCGGCCCCGTCTACCGCTACGTGCTGGCCCTGTGCGGCAACGACGCCTGGGCCGCCGACGCCACGCAGGAGGCCTTCGTCGTGCTGGCCACGCGACCGGCCGGCTTCGACCCCGCCCGCGGCAGCCTCGGCGCCTGGCTGGCCGGCGTCGCGCGCCATGCGCTGGCCGCACGCTGGCGCGAGGGTCGGCTGGAATCGCCCTGGCCCGAGGACGACGAGGCCGTGCTGGGCGCCGACCCCGCGTCACCCGAGTCGATGATGGTCCAGGCGCAGGGCCTGTCCGAGCTCTGGGCTGCGTTGCGCGAACTGCCAGCACCCTTCCGCGAGGCGCTGGTGCTGGTGGACCTGCAGGAGCGCCCCTACGCCGAGGCCGCGCGCATCGCCGGCATCGAGATCAACACCTTGCGCACCCGGCTGCACCGGGCGCGCGCCAAGCTGGCGGCCCTCCTGGGCGCCACCGACGGGAGTCCACGATGAACCAGCCGCTGCCGCCTCGGCCGGGCGCGCGCCCGTTGTCGACCCTGCTGCGCGAGGCCGCTGTCGAACTCGGCAGCCGGCAGCCGCCGGTCGGCCTGGCTGCGCGCGTGCAGGCCGCCGTGCAGGGCGCGGCGCGGCCTGTCGCGCCGCCGCCCCGTGCGCCCTGGCGCAGCGCCGCCTGGGCCGGTGGCGGCGCGCTGGCCTTTGCGGTGGTGGTGCTGGGCTCGGCGCTGCTGCTGCTTCGTCCGCCGCCGCCGGTGGTGGTGGACGACGGGCTGCGCTTCGGCGGCTTCGTCCGTGTGGCGCCCCCGGAGCGCTGGCCCACCGGCAGCGCGCAGGCCTGGCTGGTGAGCACCGAATTGCCGCCCGAGCGCCTGGTGGCGCTGGGCCTGCCCTATGACCCGGCGCGCGCTGCCGACCCGGTGCGCGCCGAACTGTTGATGCGAGCGTCCGGCGAAGTGCTGGCCGTGCGCTTCGTGCCCTGACCCCCTGCCCCGAGAGAAGGAGACCCGCGATGTCCAGAACCCCCCGCCTGGCGCTGATCGCCGCCCTGCTGGCTGCCCGTGCCGCCACCGCGTCCGACGCGCCGCCGCCGCCCGCCACCCCGCCGTTGGAGACCTTGATGGCCCAGGCGCTCACCGAGGTGGAGCGCGTGTTCAGCTTCGGCGAGGGGCTGGAATTCGCCGCCGGCGAACTGGGCGCCGGCCGGGTCGTCAAGGGCGCGCCGTACTGTGCCGACGCCGTTCACGAGACCGTGCAGTGGCTGCATGACAGCGCCGGCGGCGCGCCCAACCGCGTGGTGCGCCAGACCAGCACGCGGCTGTGCCGGGACGGCGAGGGCCGCACCCGCCAGGAGACCGAGCGCGGCGGCCGCAAACTGGTGTACCTGCGTGACCCCGTGGCGCGCGAGAACTGGGTGCTGGACCCCGAGCGCAAGACGGCGCGGCGTCTGGGCCTGCCCGGCCTGGGCGACGTGGAGGTGCACATCGAACGCGCACGGGAGCAGTCCGAGCGCGCACGGGAGCAGGCCAGGACGGCGGTCGAACGGGCCCGCACGGCCGGGACGGCCGTGGCGCCGGTGCCGCCGGTGCCTCCGGTGCCGCCCATCCCCCCCATGCCGGTGATCGTCACCACGGGCGAAGGCCCCGGCGGCGGCGTACGCACCGAGACCCGCGTGCTGCGGCTGAATCGCGATGGCGAGTCCATCGAGTGGACGCCCGCGCCCGTGCAGTGGCGCGCCCAGGCCTTCGCGCCGCGGGGCGCCGGCAGCGTCTCACCGCTGGGAACGCGCGACATCGAGGGGGTGCGGGCCAACGGCGAGCGCACCACCTGGACCATCGAGGCCGGCAAGATCGGCAACGAGAAGCCCATCCTCATCACGCGCGAGGTGTGGACGGCGCCCGACCTCATGGTCACCGTCTCGTCGCGCGACTTTGACCCCCGGACCGGCGAAACGAACTACCGACTCAAGGGTATCAAGCGCGGTGAGCCTGACGTATCTCTGATGCGAGTGCCCGCTGACTTCGCCAAGCCGGCACCGCGCCCGTCGCCGCGGGCTTCCGGTGCGGCCGGCTGATCCGCGGGCCACGGCTCAGCGGATCAGCGTCGCGGCGGCGGCCAGCAGCAGCGTCGCGATGGCCGTGCAGCTGACGAGGGCCAGCAGGGCCCAGTCGGCGCGGTCGGCCTTCAGCAACTGGTCGACCACGTCGCGCTCGTCGAGCGCGGAAGCGGGCAGGGCGGGGAAGCAGCGCGAGTTCACGTTCATGTTGTCCTCCTGAAACCGCGGCCGGGATCGGCCTTGGCGTGGACGTCATTTCATGGCGCATGAACTCGCATTGCGACGCAGCCGGCAGGCGCCCGGCGGACGTTCGCGAGACGATCGGGAGACGATCCTGGACCTTCGGGGGAAGGTCCAGGCGCCGCGTCAGCGGCGCGGGTTGCCCGTCGTCGGGGGCTTCGGCCCGTTGCCGTCGGCCTTGGGATCGAACTTCCGGTTGAAAGCCGGGAAGACGAGCGGCTGCGGCGGGTGGAAGCCCAGGAACTTGGTCGTCTTGTGGTACTCGACGATGAACTCCACCCAAGCCGGTGAACGCCCGGCCACGTCGGCCAGGAAGGGGATGACGTGGCGGTGGGCGGGCGGTTTGGCCGGGTCGACCGTGCCTGACAGGTAGTAGGGCGAGCGCCAGTCCCAGATGCCGTCGAGGCCGGGGTCGGGGAAAAAGATGTTCAAGCCCAGCTGCGTGTCGCGGAAGTCGTAGCGGATGGACGGGTCGCGGCCCATCCACGGCCAGTCGTCGTCGCCCCACTGCCACAGGCCGGAGGCGGCCACGCGGACCGCCTCGGCGGCGGCGGCAATGCCGGGCGCACTGGTGGCGAAGCCCTGCGCCAGCGCGCGCGCAAAGCTGCCCACATCGACGAACTGGTCGGGCACCTTCAGCACGTAGCCCGGCACGGTGTCGTAGTGCTGGGCGTCGCGGGCGGCCTGCGTGATGGTGTCGCGCACGGCTTCGCCGGCGGACGAACGCAGCGCCGCGGTGAGCTTCTGGGACAGCTGCGCCAGCTTGTCCGTCACACCGGCCATGCGCGACAGCCGCACGGTGGCGCCGACGATGGGGTGGTTGCCCTTGTGGCGCAGCAGTTCGCCGTTCTCTTTCACGAACCAGCGCGCCAGCTGCTCGGCCGTGGCGGTGCCGGCCAGGCGCAGGTTGCGGAAAACGCAGGGATAGGCCGCCCCGGCGGTGAAGAAGTCGTAGTTGGCGTAGGCGCTGGCAAAGCCGGCGAAGGGCGCCACCGTGTGCAGGAGCTCGGTGGACGCGTTGAAGCAATTGTTGAAGTGGATGACCACCGGCTTGGGCACCCCGGCCTTGATGGCCTGGCGCAGCGCCTCGCCGTAGGCCCAGGTGGACATCGGCAGGCGGCCGGGCGGCAGCGCCGGGGACACCATCTGCAAGGCGGGCGACACCATCTGCAGCGGCGGCGACTCGCCGTCGCGCGCCACGCCGGCGCTGGCCGCAGGCGGACCGCTGCGTTCGACGGCCAGGGCCGGGGAGATCATCTGGCGCGGCAGCGAGCCCGGTTCGGCTTCCACCTTCACCAGCTGGCTGGTCTGCACCCAGCGCACGAACTTCGCGGTGCTGCCGCTGCCGACCTGGGTGACGCTCTGCGGCGTGATGCGGCCGTAGTCGATGTCCGGCACGAAGCCGCCGCCATGGCCCTCGATGGCCAGCACGAGGGCGTCGCAGGGGAAGCGGTGGTGGGCGCGGCGCAGGAAGGCCGTGAGGGCATGCCGGTCGGACATGTCCTGCTTCCACGTCGACACCACGCTCATGGCCGCGGGCCTGAACGCGGGGATCTCGACGAGGTAGCTGTCGTCGTCGAAGACGTCGATCAGGGCGCAGACGTTCACGCCTTCGGCCGCCGTGGCCTGCAGCGCCTTGACGAGGGCCTGCGACTCGATCGGCGCGATCGGTGCCGAGGGGTTGTCGTTCGGGTAGCGGCTGAGGGCCTCGTCCGTGCCCAGCGGGGCGTAGACGGCGAGCAGCACGCCCGAGCTGCGCCCGGTGCTGGCCTTGGCGCGGGTGCGCGCGGGCGCGATGGTGGGCAGCGTCGGCAGCTTCGGCATGGTTCCCCTCCGTCTCGGATCGTCTGTCGTCGTGGGCGCCGCCGGTCCGTGGCCGGCGCCGGGGGATGACATCACGCGCGGTTACAGTGCGCCATCCCCAAGTGACGTTGGCCGCGCGGGCGCGCCCGAAGCGGCGGAGTATGCAATGACAAGCGCGGACACCGCGCCCGCCGATCCGCCGCGGGCGGCGGCACCAGCCTCGGCGGCCGAGGCGCGGCTGGATCTCGTGGCCAGGCTGCTCGATGCGGCGCTGCAGGCCTACCGCAACGGCAACTTCATCGACCTCGCGCGCCAGCATCCGCGCACGCTGCGCTGGCTGCTGCACCGCCATGAACGCTGCATGCGCGGCGTGCTGGGCCAGGCCGCGCAGGCCGAGGCCGCGCCGACGCTGGCGCTGTGCCTGTTGCGCTGGCTCGTGGCGCAGCTGCGGCCCGACGGCGGCGCGCAGCTCGATGGCCTGGGCGAAGCGGACTGGCTGTTCCGGCCGGCCTGGCGCCCGGCGCTGGCCGTGGCGGCCGTGGCCGGGTTCGTGGCCGTGCCGGACTACCCGCGCCAGTACCGACGCCGCAGCGGCGAGCCGGCGCTGGAGAACCTCTGCGGCCTGTGGGGCGTGGGCCAGAGCACCGTCTACCGCCTGATGGAGCGGGCACGCCGGCAGATGGCCCAGACGCTGCTGGAAGGCACGCGCGACCCCCAGCGCAGCCTGGCGCTGCGGGCGGCGGTGAAGGCCGAACTGGACCTCGGCCTCTGGGGCCCGGGAGAGGCCACCACGCCGGATTGGCACCGCGAGCGCGCCGGCCGCGCGCAGCGTTCGGGCGACGCGCCCTCGGCCCTGTGGCACCTGGCGCAGGCCGACGACGCGGCCGGCTTCGCGCGCATCCTTCGCCAGCACGCCAGCGAGCTGGCCATCGCGCCCGAGACCGACGTGCTGGTCGGCCAGCTCGCGGCGCGCGCGCTCACGCCGCGCCTTGGCGTGGACCTGGGGCTGGCGCGTGCCGCGCTGGCGCGCTCGCGCGGCACCTACGACCGCGAGCTGCGCGCCATCGAGGACGCGCGCCAGGTGGCGCAGGCGGCGCAGGAGCCGCTGCTGCTGGGCATCGTGCACAGCGCCTTGGGCAAGTACTTCGAGTCGCGCGACGTCGACCGCGCCATGGCCTGCTACCAGGACAGCGCCGAGTTCCTGCGCGACATCGCGACCCAGGCCGACGACAGCGACGCGCTGGAGCACCAGGTCACCACCTACGCGCGCCTGGCCTGGATGTACCTGCTGCGCAACGACGACCGCGCGCGCGGCCTGCTCGACCGCGCCGAGGCGCTGCGCCTGCAGGCACGCGTGCCCGATGCCGTGCTGGGCGTGCTGGAACAGGTGTGGGGCGAGTACTGGCGGCGCGCCGGTGACAACGCCCGCTCCCTGGAGCACCGCTACCGCGCGCTGAACATCTTCGAGCGCCTGGGCGACCGCCGCTCCATCCTGGCGACCTACCTGAACCTGAGCAGCACCTACGCCATCCAGCGCAACTTCGAGCAGGCGCAGAAGTACGCGCAGCTGGTGCTGGACGAGGCGGCGCTGGGGGGCGTCGAACCCGAGTGGGTGGCCACGGCGCACATGAACCTCGGCAATGCCTTTTTCTGGCAGGCGCGCTACGACGACTCCATCGTCGCGCACGAGGCCTCGCTGGCGCGCAGCCGGCAGGCCGGGCTGCGCCTGCACGCCTTCCGCGCCCACTACAACCTGGCCGAGGCCTTCTACAACCGCTTCCGCCTGCAGGGCCAGGCCGCGGACGAGCAGGCCGGCGACGCGCACGTGCGCGCCGCGCTGGACACGCCCGACTCCGACAGCAGCCCTTCGGCCAAGGACGCGGTGCGCAAGCTCAAGGCCGAGGTCCTGGGCGCGGCGCCGCCGCCCAGCAGCCCCGACCAGGCCGACCGCCTGCTGCCCGCCGAACGGGCCGCGCACGCCGACCACTGGGCCGAGGTGGAGCGCCAGCGCGCCGTGCTGGCCGAGCCTTCAGCGCCCGACGCCCATGCCCACGCCCACCTGGCCATCGCGCGGGCCTACGCCACCATCGCGGCCAAGGAGCGCGATGCCGCGATGGCGCTGATCGAGCGCCACGGCCTGTCGGCCGGCTTCGTGGCCGAGCTCGACGCGTTGCGCCGCACCTTCGAGCGCGAGCTCACGCGCGAGCAGCAGCTGGCCGCGGCCTGGAAGCCGGCCAGCGCCGAGCTCTTCGACGACGAGCGCCGCGCCGCGCTCATCGCCCACCTGCTGCGCGAAGGTGCGCTCACCAAGAGCGGCTACGGGCAGCTGGCCGGGGTGGCCCCGGCCACGGCGTCCAAGCACCTGGGCCTGCTGGCCGAGCGCGGCCTGCTGGTGCAGCGCGGCAAGGGGCCGGCCACGCGCTACGAGCTGCCGGGCTGATCAGGCCGGTGATGCGAACAGCGTCCCGCGAGCGCTGCTGGTGATCGCCGCCACCGCCGGGTGCGTGATGCGGCGCTCGGCGCTGATGGCGTAGAAGTCGTCGACCATCTCGCTGCTGCGTCCGATGACCTGCACCCCGTACTGCGTGCAGGTCTCGTCCTCCACCACGGTCGGCGACAGGAAGACGCCGCGCCCTTCGCGACCGAAGGCCTTCATCAGCGCGCCGTCGTCGAACTCGGCGATCACGCGCGGGTGCAGGGCGTGCCGCGTCAGCCAGGCCTCGAACTGCGGCCGCACCGAGGACGTGCCGCCCGGCACCAGCATCGGCGTGTCGTTCAGGCACTGCGGGAAGGGCCCGCGCAGCGTGGGGCGCAGCGAGGGCGCGCAGAAGAAGCTCAGCGGCGAACTGCCCAGCTTGTGGTTGAAGGCCTTCACGCTGAGCCGGCTGGTCAGCGGCTCGTCGGCGATGACGAGGTCCATGCGGTGCAGCGCCAGCTGTGCCATCAGGTCGTCGAAGCGGCCTTCCACGCACACCAGGCGCACCGGCACCTCCAGGTTGAGTGCCGGCTCCAGCAGCCGGTAGGCCACGGTCTTGGCCAGCGCGTCTTCCACGCCGACGCGGAACTCCAGCACCTGACGGCCGCCGCGCGCGCGGGTCTCGCGCAGCGTGGTCTCCAGCTCGCTGCCCAGCGCGAAGATCTCGTCGGCATAGCGCAGCACCACGCGGCCATCGTCCGTGAGCTCCAGCTTGCGGCCGGCCTTGCGGAACAGCTTGCGGCCCAGTCGTTCTTCCAGCAGCTTGATCTGGCCGGACAAGGTCTGTGGCGTGGTGTGCAGCTGTTCGCCAGCCCGCACCACGCCGCCGGCCTTGGCGGCGACCCAGAAGTAGTAGAGGTGCTTGAAGTTCATGATGCGTTTTTTGCGAAGTAAATCAAATCAAACTTCGAATTTACGGTCTTTCGTTCAGCCCCTAGATTGGCGGGGTTGCATTCTTCAACCCCTCCCAGGAGACCGTCATGCGCATGAGCACCAAAGGCCGTTTCGCCGTCAATGCCCTCATCGACCTGGCCCTGCGCGAAGGCGCGGGCCCGGTGGCCCTGGCCACCATCAGCGCTCGCCAGCAGGTGTCGCTGTCCTACCTGGAGCAGATGTTCAGTCGCCTCAAGCGCGTGGGCATCGTCGACAGCACGCGCGGCCCCGGCGGCGGCTACACGCTGGGCCGCGCCGCGGCCGAGATCTCGGTGGCCGACATCATCTCTGCCGTGGACGACCCGCTGGAAAACGTTGCCGAGGGCAGCGCCGACGGCCTGTCGCAGGGCCTGTGGCAGCGCCTGAACGAGGCCATGCTCAAGCACATGTCGACGATCACGCTGCAGAGCCTGGTGGACGAGCAGAAGGCCGGCGGCGCCACCGTCGAAGCCCGCCCGGCGCGACGCGCCATCGCGCCGCAGGCGCCCGCCGTCAAGCCGCTGCGCACGCTGGCGCCGAACTCGGTGTTCGCGCTGGCCGGCACGATGGGCCGGCCGTTCGGGCACTGATCAGTTCCTGTAGAGCAGCTGCGGCAACCACAGGCCGATCTCGGGGAACTGGTAGAGCAGCACGATGGCGATGACCTGGATCCCCATGAACGGCAGCATGCCGGCAAAGATCTGGTTCAGCGTCACGTGCGGCGGGCTCACTCCCTTGAGGTAGAAGGCCGCCATCGCCACCGGTGGGCTGAGGAAGGCGGTCTGCAGGTTCAGCGCCACCAGCAGACCGAAGAACAGCGGGTCGACGCCGAAGTTGTCCAGCAGCGGAATGAAGATGGGCATGAAGATCACGATGATCTCGGTCCACTCCAGCGGCCAGCCCAGGATGAAGATGATCACCTGGCTGAGCACGAGGAACTCGGTCTTGCTGAGGTTCATGCCCAGCACCCACTTCTCCACCAGTTCCTGCCCGCCCAGCAGCGCGAAGGCAGCGGAGAAGATGGCCGAGCCAACGAACAGCCAGCACACCATGGCGCTGGTCTTGGCGGTGAGGAACACGCTCTCCTTGAGCATCGTGAAGTTGAACTGCCGGTAGGCCACGGCGAGCAGGAAACCGCCCAGGGCGCCCACCGCGGCCGCTTCGGTGGGCGTGGCCAGGCCCATCACGATGCTGCCCAGCACCGCCAGGATCAGCACCAGCAGCGGGAAGAAGCTGCCCAGCAGCATCTTGAAGATCTCCAGGCGCTGGAAGCTGAGCATGGCGTAGAAGAGCGCCAGCGCGCCGGCGCCGACGGCAGCGCCGGTCCAGAAGCCACTGGTGGCGGGTGCCCGTTCGGCGGGCGCTTCGACGGCCGCTGCTGCCGACGCGGCGGCATCCGCCGGTGCGGCCGACGCGGCCTCCTCGGCGCCCGGGGGTTCCTGGACGCCCGCTTCGACGGGCTCCTTCACTTCATCCGCGCCCGGCGGTTCTGCCAGGCCTCCTTCCGCCGTTTCCGCATTGCTGCCCGGCGGTGCGGCCAGCCCGGTGTCACCGGCGAGTTCGGCTGCGACGGGCGGCTGGGCTTCCGCCGGCCGCGTGTTCAGGTGCCAGGCGAAGGCCGTGGCGAGCGCGAACACGGCCAAAGGCAACAGCGTCACCCCCAGCTGGCGCAGGATGTACCCGGTGGGCACCTGGGCATTGCGCTGGCCCTTCAGCGCCAGCAGCAGCGCCGGCAGCGCGGTGTTGGAGATGGACTTCGACAGCGATGCCGTCATCGGCGGCAGCGGCACGAAGCGCTCGGCCGCCGACAGCGGCGGCATCAGCGCCGGCTTCAGCTTGGCCAGCAGCATCACGTAGACGATGTACAGGCCCGCCAGCATGATGCCGGGGAAGAAGGCGCCGGCGTAGAGCTGCACCACCGAGACTCCGGCGGTGGCGCCGTAGACGATCAGCATCACGCTGGGCGGGATCAGGATGCCCAGGCAGCCGCCGGCCGTGATGGCGCCGGCCGAGATGCGCACGTCGTAGCCGCCCTTGAGCATCTGCGGCAGTGCCAGCAGGCCCATCAGCGTGACCACCGCCCCCACGATGCCGGTGGCCGTGGCGAACACCGCGCAGGTGAAGAGCGTGGCCACGGCCAGCGAGCCCGGCACGCGCGCCAGCGCCAGGTGCAGGCTGCGGAAGAGCTTCTCGATCAGGTTCGCGCGTTCGACGAGGTAGCCCATGAACACGAACAGCGGGATGGAGATGAGCACGTCGTTGCCCATCACCTTGAATGCGCTCTGCACCATCAGGGTCAGCGTCTTGGAGGTGTCCTCCTCGTAGGCGACCCAGGTGAAGATCATGCCCATGCCCATCAGCGTGAAGGCCGTCGGAAAGCCCAGCATGATGGCCACCACCACCAGCGCCAGCATCATCAGGCCGAGGTGGCCGTTGGTGATCTTGGGCGCCATCAGCAGCATCACCGCCGTGCCGGTGATGATCAGCGCCATCAGGATGAAGCCGAACCAGAGTTCCTTGCGTATCTTCACCGGTGGTTCTCCTGGCGAACCACGAACTCGTCGAGCGCGGCAATGTCCTCGTCCTTCACGTGAACCATCGCCTTGAGCTTGTCGACGTCCACTTCCTCCACGTCGTGCTCGCGCGAGGGCCAGGCGCCGTTGCGGATGCACAGCACGCAGCGCACGATCTCCACGATGCCCTGCAGCAGCAGCAGGCCGCCGGCCAGCGGGATCATGAACTTGAAGGGGTAGACCGGCAGCGGCGTGGCGCTGAAGGTGCTTTCGCGGATGGCCAGCGACTCGTTGGCGAAGTTCCAGCCGGCCCAGGTGAGGGCCACGATGCCGGGCAGGAAGAACACCCCGTACAGCAGCAGGTCCAGCGTGGCCTGCGTGCGCGGGCGGAAGAAGCCGTAGAGCACGTCGCCGCGCACGTGGCCGTTCTTGGCCAGCGTGTAGGCGCCGGCCAGCATGAACAGCGTGCCGTACATCTGCACTTGCGCATCCAGCGCCCAGTCGTGCGGGTTGTTCAGCGCGTAGCGCGAGAACACTTCGGCGCTGATCAGCAGCGTGAGGCCGACGATCAGCCAGGCGAAGAGCTGGCCGAGCGCGGTGGACAGGCGGTCCACCCCCAGCAGCAGGCGTTGCATGAAGCTTGTCTCCGGAGATCGGGCAGGTGAGGATGCTCAAGAACAAGGGCCACCGGCCTTGCAGCAGCGGTGGCCCCTTCGGTGGGCGGGTGCGGGATCAGCCCTTCTTGGCCGGGGCGCGGAAGTAGTGGTTCCAGGCCATCTTGAAGTCGACCATGTAGTCGTTCTGCCAGGAGCCGGCGCGCTGCGCGAAGGCCTTCTGGCTGTCCATCACCTTCTTGAAGATGGGGCTCTCGGCCGACTTGGCCTTCGTCACCTTGTCCCAGGCCGCCAGCTGCGCGCGCAGGATGGCATCGGGCGTCTTGTAGAACTTGACCTTGTCCTTGTTCTTCAGCTCGATGTAGTCCTGGCTGTTGCGCTGGATGGCCTTCCAGGACATGTCGGCGCTGGCGGCCTGCACGGCGTAGTCGATGATGGACTTCAGCTCGCCGGGCAGCGCGTCGTACTTGCTCTTGTTGAAGAGGATCTCGAACTGCTCGCCGCTCTGGTGGAAGCTCTGCAGCATGCAGTTCTTCA
>CAZBUU010000021.1:0-31564 GCA_964495125.1 uncultured Rubrivivax sp. | reverse complement strand
TCCTGCAGCAGCGCACGGTGGAACGGCTGGGCGGGCGCAGCGAGATCCCGGTGGATGTGCGCGTGGTCTGCGCCACCCACCAGGACCTGAAAGGCCTCATCGCCGAGAACCGCTTCCGCGAAGACCTGTTCTACCGGCTGGCCGAGATCGTGGTCAACATCCCGCCGCTGCGTGCGCGCACGGGCGACGCCGTGCTGCTGGCGCAGTCGTTCCTGCGCCGCTTCGCCCAGGACCAGCGCCGCCCCGGGCTGGGCTTCAGCGACGAGGCCATCAAGGCCATCGAGCAGCACACCTGGCCCGGCAACGTGCGCGAACTGCTGAATGCGGTGAAGCGCGCTTCGATCATGGCCGACGGCGAGCGCGTGGGCTACGAGGACCTGGGGCTGCCGGCGCCGGCCAGCGCTGCCGACGGGAGCTCGGCGTCGGACCTGGACCTGCGCACCCTCCGCGAAGCCGCGGAACGCCAGGCCATCGTCGCCGCGCTGGCGCGCAGCAATGGCAACATCGTGAAGGCGTCGGAGATCCTGGGCGTGAGCCGGCCTACGCTCTACGATCTGATGCGTCGCCTGTCCATCAAATGAAGCGGCCGCTGGCCGTGCCCTGTCCCTGCGAGGTGTCATGACCGTCCAGTTTCCCCGCGCCCATCCGGCCTTGCGCGCCGTCGCCCTGGCTGCCCTGCTGGCCCTCGGCGCCTGCGGCTCCGAGTCTCCCCAGTCGCTGATGGAGTCCGGCAAGGCGGCGCTGGCCAAGAGCGACCCCAAGACGGCGGCGATCCAGTTCAAGAATGCCCTGCAAAAGGACCCCACTGCGGTGGAGGCGCGCATCCTGCTGGGCCAGGCGCTGCTGGACAGCGGCGACCCCGCAGGGGCGGTGCTGGAACTGAACAAGGCCCTCGACCAGAAGGCGCCGGCAGAACGGGTGGTTCCCGCTCTCGTGCGTGCGCTGCTGCTGTCGGGCGAGTACAAGAAGATCGTCAACCTCTACAGCGATCTGGTCCTCACCGACAAGCAGGCGCAAGGGGCGCTGAAGGCGACCGTGGCCGCCGCGTGGGGCGCCCTCGGGGACCGGGAGAAGACCGAGGCTGCGGCGGCAGCGGCGCTGGCCGCGGCCCCTGATCTGCCCGCCGCGCTGATTCTCGAAGCCCGGCTGCTCGCAGGGCGCCAGAAGTACGACGAGGCGCTGGCGCGCGTGGACAAGGTGCTGTCACGCAGCGATCGCGAGTACGAGGCCTGGGTGCTCAAGGGCGAGATCCTGGACGTGGCCCGCAAGGACAGGGCAGGCGCCGATGCCGCGTTCCGCAAGGCGCTGGCCGCCCAGCCGGCCTTCCTGCCGGCGCACAACGGCATCATCGGGCTGGCCATCCGGAACCGGGACTTCGTGGCCGCCAAGGCGCAGGCCGCCGAACTCAAGAAGCTGCTGCCGAACCATCCCATCTCGCTGTTCGTCGACGCGCAATTGGCCTTCCTGGATCGCGAACTGACGCGCTCCCGCGACCTCACCCAACAGATCCTGAAGGTCGCGCCGAACCATGCCGGCGTGCTGCTGCTGGCCGGGTCCGTTGAAGGCCAGCTGGGTTCGCTGTTCGCCGCGGAGACCTACTTCTCCAAGGCGCTGCAGATCGACCCGGAACTCCAGGTCGCACGGCGCAGCCTGGCGCGTGTCTACGTGATGCAGGGCCAGCCCGACAAGGCCCTGCAGACGCTGAAGCCCATCCTCGACCGGGCTGCCGAGCTGGGAGATGCCGACGCCTTCAGCCTTGCCGCCGAGGCTGAACTGCGCCTGAACCATTCAGACCGTGCCGAAGCCTGGTTCCGGCAGGCAGCCCGCGTGGCGCCCGACGATGTCCGGGCCCGGACCGCGGTGGCACTCACCCGCTTGCGACGCGGCGAAGCCAGCCAGATGTTCGCCGATCTCGAGCAGGTCGCGGCCAGCAGCCAGGAGATCATCGCCGAGCAGGCCATCTTCGGCGCCCGCATGAAGCGCCACGAGTTCAACGAGGCGCTTCGCGCCTTGGACGCCATGGAGAAGAAGCAGCCCGGCAAGGCCATGACGGCCGAACTGCGTGGCCGGGTGCTGCTGGCCCAACGGAACCTGCCTGGAGCGCGGGGCGCCTTCGAGGAAGCGCTCAAGCGCGATGCCGCCTACTTCGGCGCCGTCTCCAACCTGGCCGCCATGGACGTGATGGAGAAGAAGCCGGCGGACGCCGAGCAGCGCTTTCGTGCGGCTCTGAAGGCGGATCCCCGGAACTATCTCGCCTCGCTGGCTCTGGCGGAACTCATGAGCCGGGCCGACGCACCTGTCGACGACATCCGCAAGATCCTCCAGGAGGCGATCACGGCGGCGCCGCAGCAGTCGGCACCGCGGCTTTCGATGATCTCGCTGCTGATCAAGAAGCGCCTCTTCAAGGACGCCTTGGTGGCTGCCCAGGAAACTCTTGCTGCCATGCCTGGTGACCTGGGCGTGCTGGACGCCGTGGGTCGCGCCCAGATGGAAGCTGGCGACGTGGAACAGG
Source organism: uncultured Rubrivivax sp. (assembly GCA_964495125.1). Taxonomy (GTDB): domain Bacteria; phylum Pseudomonadota; class Gammaproteobacteria; order Burkholderiales; family Burkholderiaceae_C; genus Rubrivivax. Next base: position 29,052 of record CAZBUU010000021.1, on the reverse strand, counting down.
CGGTGAGCACCTTCCGCAAGCTGGCCGGTGCCAGTGCGAACCCCGCGTCGGCCTACCTGCGACTGGGCGATGTGTTCCGCGTGTCCGGCAAGCGAGAGCAGGCGGAAGTCGCCCTGCGCAAGGCCATCGAGATCGACCCCGACTTCATGCCTGCCCACAAGGCGCTCGTCGACATGCTGGTGGCCTCCAAGCGCCAGGGCGAGGTTCTCAAGTACGTGCAGCAGTTGCAACGCGACCGGCCCGAAAAGCAGGTCGGCTACATGCTGGAGGCGACCTACCACCTGCGCTCGAAGGACACACCCAACGCCGTCGCCGCCTACCGCCGCGGCCTGGCCAAGACCAGCCACCCCGACATCGCGCGCGAGCTCTACAAGCTGTACCTCGACAGCGGCCAGCGGGCCGAGGCCGACCGCTTCTCGGTGGAGTGGCTCAAGGCCCATCCCGACGATGGCGCCATGGACTTCCAGGTCGCCGTCACGATGATCGCCGACGGCCAACTCGAGGCCGCGGAGACGCGTCTGGCGCGCATCGTTTCGCGCTTCCCGGACAACGCCCTGGCCGTCAACAACCTGGCCTGGGTCCTGGCCACGCGTGGCCGTCCGGGAGCGGTGGCGATGGCGCAGCGGGCTGTCGATCTGGCACCCGGCAACACGGCCGTCATGGACACCATGGCCAACGCGCTGGCTTCAGAGAAGCAGTTCGACAAGGCGCTGGCCTTGCAGAAGGAAGCCATCGCACTGGCGCCGCGCGACGCTTCGCTGCGCCTGTCGCTGGCCCGCATCGCGCTGCAGGCCGGCGACAAGGACACGGCGCGTGCGGAACTGAAGAGCCTGCAGGCCCTCGGCCCGAAGTTCGCCCGCCAGGAAGAAGTCACACGCCTGTCCAAGCAGCTCTGATCCGCGTCCCCACCCACGGAGCGAACGCCCGATGAACCGCAAGCCCCTGCCCCGCTTCGCACCCCTCGTGCTGGCGCTCCTCCTGGCCGCCTGCGGAGGCGGCCCCTCGGAAGCCGAACTGGTCGCCTCCGCCAAGGCCCTGCTCGACAAGAAGGACAACCGGGCCGCGATCATCCAGCTCAAGAGCGCCCTGCAGAAGAACGGCAACGCCGCGGAAGCGCGCTTCCTGCTGGGGAAGGCGCTGCTGGACACCAGCGACCCCACCGGAGCGCTGGTGGAACTGCGCAAGGCGCAGGAGTTGCAGATCCCCGACGAGCGCGTCATCCCCGAGATCGCGCGGGCCATGCTGCTCGCGGGCGAGGAGTCCAAGCTGCTGGCGCAGTACGCGGAAGTGTCGCTGAAGGACGCCGCCGCGATGGCGGATCTGAAGACCTCGCTGTCGAACGCGTTCGCCGTGCAGCGCGACATGGACAAGGCCCGCAGCGCGGCCGAGGACGCCCTGTCGCTCAAGCCCGGCTACGCCCCGGCGCTGGTCATCCTGGCCGGGCTTCGCGCAGCCGGCAACGACATGCCCGCCGCGCTCAAGCTGCTCGACGAAGCGATCGCGGCCGACCCCGCCAGCGACCGCGCCGGCATCCTCAAGGGCGACATGCTGCTGCGTGGCCAGGGCGACATGGACGGCGCCATGGCCGCCTATCGGGCGGTGAAGCAGGCCAAGCCCGAATCGGTGATGGCCTCCAGCGCCATCGCGGGCATCCTGCTGCGCCAGGGCAAGCTCGACGAAGCCCGCGCCGAGGTGGAGTCGCTCAAGAAGATCGCCCCGCGCCACCCCGAGACGCTGTTCCTGGAGGCCCAGATCGCCTTCAACGACAAGGACTACAAGCGCTCGCGCGAGATCACCGAGCAGATCCTCAAGGCCCTGCCCGACAGCCAGCGCGTGCTCGAACTGGCCGGCCACACCGAGTTCCGGCTGAAGAACTACCTGCAGGCCGAGGCACTGCTGGGCAAGGCGCTCAAGCTGTCCCCGAAGAACGAGGTCACGCGGATCGCGATCGCGCAGAGCTTCCTGCGTTCGGGCCAGCCGGACAAGGTGATCGAGGTCCTGCAGCCCGTGCTGGAGGGCGGCGGCAACCCGGCCGGGGCACTGTCCCTGATGGGCGAGGCCTACCTGCAGCTGGGTGACGCACGCCGCTCCGAGGAAGCCTTCGCGCGCGCCGTCAAGGCCGCGCCGCAGGACCCCCGCGTGCGCACGACCGCCGCGCTGGCGCAGATGGCGCGCGGCAACAACGCCGCCGCCGCGGGCGACCTGGAGAACATCGCCGCCGCCGACAAGGGCCCGCGTGCCGACCTGGCCCTCGTCAGCGCCCGCCTGCGGCAGGGCGACACCGCCGGCGCGCTGAAGGCCGTCGAGGGCCTCGAGAAGAAGCTGCCCGACCAGCCCCTGGCCCCCTTCCTGCGCGGCCGCGTGCTGGTGTTGAAGAAGGACTATGCCGGCGCGACCCAGGCCTACGAAGCGGCCCTGGCGCGCGACGCCAACTACTTCCCGGCCGTGGCGGCACTGGCCGCGCTGAGCCTGGCCAACGGCAAGCCCGAGGACGCGCGCAAGCGCTTCGAGGCCCACATCGCCGCGCAGCCCGGCAGCTGGCAGGCGCGGCTGGCCATGGCCGAACTGGACGTGCGCACCGGCGCCCCGACGGCCAAGGTGCTGACCTCGCTGCGCGAGGCCGTCAAGGCCAACCCGGGCGAACCGCGCACGCACCTGGCGCTGATCACGCGGCTCATCGCCTCGGGCGACAGCAAGGCCGCGCTGCAGGCCGCGCAGGAGGCCAATGGCGCCTTGCCGAACCGCTTCGAGATCATCGAAGCCCAGGGCCGCGCCGAACTCGCCGCCGGCGACCAGCAGCGCGCGATCACGACGTTCAAGCAGCTGACGAGCATGCAGCCGCGCAACCCGATGCCCGAGATGCGGTTGGCCGAGGCCTACATGGCGGCCAAGGAAGTCGAATCGGCACGGCGCTCGCTCACCCGCGCCAGCGAACTGTCGCCCGATCTCTTCCCGCCGCGCCGCTCGCTGGCCATGCTGGCCACGCAGGCGGGCAAGTTCGACGAAGCCCTGGCGATCGCCCGGGAAGCTCAGAAGCGCCAGCCGCGCGAGGCGGCGGGCTTCGTGCTGGAAGGCGAGATCGAGAGCGGCCGCCGGCGCTGGGACGCCGCCGCCACCGCCCTGCGGGCCGCGCAGCAGCGCGACCCGAACGCCAGCGACGTGACCGTGCGGCTGCACGCCGCGCTGGTCGCCGGCGGCAAGGCCGCCGACGCCGACCGCCTCTCGGCAGACTGGCTGAAGGCGCACCCGAAGGACGCCGGCTTCCTGTACTACCTGGGCGACCAGGCGCTGTCGCGCAACGACCTCCCGGCCGCCGAGACTCGCTACCGCGCGGTGCTGGACGTCCAGCCCGACAACGCGCTGGCACTGAACAACGTGGCCTGGCTGCTCAGCAAGCAGGGCAAGCCCGGCGGCTTGGCCCTGGCCGAGAAGGCCAACCAGCTGCTGCCCGACCGCGCACCGCTGTTGGACACGCTGGCCCTCGCGCTGGAAGCCGAGAACCAGCTGCCCAAGGCCATCGAGACCCAGAAGCGCGCGATCGCGGTCGATCCCAAGGACCTGAACCTGCCGTTGCGCCTGGCCAAGCTGTACATCAAGTCGGGCGACAAGGACCGCGCACGCGCCGAGCTGGAGGCGCTGGCCCGGCAGGGCGAGAAGTTCGCCGGCCAGGCCGAAGTGGCGTCGCTGCTGAAGACGCTGTGACCGGGCGCCGCCAGCTGCTGGTGCTGCTGGCGGCAGGCGCCGCCGGCGTGGCGGCTTCGGCGGACCTGCCGGCCCTGGTGGCCGCCGCCAAGCCCTCGGTGCTGCCCGTGGGCACCTGGAGCGCCACCGACAGCCCGCGCTTCGGCTTCCGGGGCACGGGTTTCGTCATCGGCGACGGCACGCTGGTGGCCACCAACTTCCACGTGCTGCCCACGGGGGCCGACACCGAGAACGGCCCGCGCATGGTGGTGATGCCGGGCCGCAGCGAAGCCACGCTGCGCCGTGCCCGCGTGGTGGCGACGAACCGCTTGCACGACCTCGCACTGCTGCGCATCGAAGGCCCGCCGCTGCCCGCGCTGGCCCTGGGCGAGCCGGGCACGGCGCGCGAAGGGCAGGCCGTCGCGCTGATGGGCTACCCGGTCGGCGGCGTGCTGGGCTTCGCGCCGGTCACGCATGCCGGCATCGTCTCCAGCCTGGCCAGCGCCGGCCTGCCGGCGCCCACCTCGTCGCAGCTGGACGCGCGCGCCGTGGCGCAGCTGCGCCAGGGCAACTTCGAACTGCTGCAGCTGGACGCCATCGCCTACCCCGGCAACAGCGGTGGGCCGCTGTTCGACGTGGCCAGCGGCCGCGTCATCGGCGTCGTCAACATGGGCCTGGTGAAGGGCAACCGCGAGTCGGCGCTCTCCAGCCCCACCGGCATCACCTACGCGGTGCCGGTGCAGCACCTGCTGGCGCTGATGCGGGAAGTGCGCTGACCGAACGGATCAGACCTTGTAGTACTCGCGGTACCAGGCCACGAAGCGGCCGATGCCGCTGCGGATGTCGGTGGCCGGCGCGAAGCCCACCCACTCCTGCAGTGCATCGACGTCGGCGTAGGTGGCGGGCACGTCGCCGTCCTGCAGCGGCAGCAGGTTCTTGGTGGCCTTCATGCCCAGCGCGTCCTCGATGCAGCCGATGTAGTCCAGCAGCTGCACGGGGTTGTGGTTGCCGATGTTGAACACGCGGTAGGGCGCGTTGCTGGTACCGGGGTCGGGCGAGTCGCTCACGTAGGCCGGGTTGGGCGCGGCGGTGCGGTCCATGACGCGGATCACGCCTTCGACGATGTCGTCGACGAAGGTGAAGTCGCGCTGCATGTTGCCGTGGTTGAACACGTCGATGGGCCGGCCTTCGAGGATGGCCTTGGTGAACAGGAACAGTGCCATGTCCGGCCGCCCCCAGGGCCCGTACACGGTGAAGAAGCGCAAGCCCGTGGTGGGCAGGCCGAACAGGTGGCTGTAGGTGTGCGCCATCAGCTCGTTGGCCTTCTTGGTGGCCGCGTACATGCTGACGGGGTGGTCCACGCTGTCGTGCTCCGAGAACGGCATCTTGGTGTTGCCGCCGTAGACGCTGCTGCTGGACGCGTAAACGAGGTGCTGCACGCCGCTGTGGCGGCAGCCCTCCAGGATGTTCATGAAGCCGACGATGTTGCTGTCGATGTAGGCGTGCGGGTTCTTCAGCGAGTAGCGCACGCCGGCCTGCGCGGCCAGGTGGATGACGCGGTCGAAGCGCTCTTCGGCGAAGAGTTTCTCGATGCCGGGACGGTCGGCCACGTCCATCTGCACGAAGCGGAAATTGGCGTGCGGCGTCAGCCGGGCCAGCCGCGCCATCTTCAGGCTGACCTCGTAGTAGTCGTTGAGGTTGTCCAGGCCCACGACCTCGTCGCCGCGCGCCAGAAGGCGCAGCGTGGTGGTCATGCCGATGAAACCGGCGGCGCCGGTGAGCAGGATCTTCATGCGTCAGGTGTGCAGCGCAGCCAAACCGGGGATTCTGTCAGCCGGCTGCCTGGGCGGCCCGCTCAGAGTTCACGCTGGCTCAGAGGATCTGCGCCGCCGTCTCGAATGGCAGGCGCGGGCCGCGCGGGTGGTTGCCCGCCGGGTCGCCGTAGCCCAGGTTGACCAGGAAGTTGGCCTTGAAGCGGCCGTCCGGGAAGAACTCGGCGTTGGCCTTGGCGGCGTCGAAGCCGCTCATCGGGCCGCAGTCCAGCCCCAGCATGCGCGCCGCGAGGATCAGGTAGGCGCCCTGCAGCGTGCCATTGCGGAAGGCCGTGGTCTCGGCCAGGGCCGGGTTGCCGGCGAACATCGGCCGCGCGTCGCAGGCCGGGAACTGCGTCGGCAGGTGTTCGTGGAACTGCGTGTCGATGGCCACGATGGTCACCACCGGCGCGGCCATGGTCTTCTCGGCGTTGTTCGGCGACAGCGCCGGCTTCAGGCGCTGCTTGGCGGCCTCGCTGCGCAGGAAGACGTAGCGGGCCGGCTGGCAGTTCATGGAGGTCGGCCCCCACTTCAGCAGGTCGTACAGCGCCGCCAGCGTGTCGTCGCCGACGGGTTCGGGCCGGAAGCGGTTGAAGGTGCGGGCGGCCGTGAAGGCCTGGGCCAGGGCGGCGGCGTCAAGAGCGGGCATGGGACTTCCGGCGGGGTTCGAAGCCGGGATTGTCCCCGCCCTTCAGCGGTGCTGCAGGGGCACCAGGCGATCGGCCTCTTCGACGTCGTCCCCGCCATCCAGTTCGATCGCCACCTGTGTGCACACCGCGCGGCACAGCGTGGCCACGCGCTCGCTCTGCAGCCGGTAGTAGATCTGCGTGCCGTCGCGGCGCTTGGCCAGCACACCGCTGCGGTACAGCGTGGCCAGGTGCTGCGACATGTTGGGCTGCGTGGTGTCGATCATCGCCAGCAGCTCCGACACGTTGCGCTCCTGCTGGCACACCGCACTGATGATCTTCAGCCGGATCGGCGTGGCCAGCACGGAGAACAGCTCGGCGGCGGATTCGAAGACGCGGTCCTGCGGGCTGGTGTCGTCCATGGCGGGTTCCGGGGCGGGGGATGGCGGCATTCTATTTATCCGCATCTTCGGATGGAGCCTCGCCGCCGGCCTGCTCCATCAGCAGGTAGGTGTTGTAGGCGTTCATGCGGTTGGCCGCCTTGAACAGGGGCAAGGCCTCGAAGCGCGACCAGTCGGTGCGGGCGTAGGCCTCGTCGAAGGGCTCCAGGTTGCGGGCCGCCGCGCCCATGCTGCGGCGCAGGTGGCGCAGGTAGTCGCGCGTCAGCACGAGGTCGGCCAGGGGTTCGCGCGACAGCGGGCCGTGGCCGGGCACGACGATCGTGGGCCGCACCTCGATCAGCCGGTCCAGCGAGGCGATCCAGCGCCGGCTGTCGGCCTGGCCGACGAAGGGGATGCGGCCGCGGAAGAACAGGTCGCCGGAGAACATCACACCGCGGCGCGGCAGCCAGACCACCAGGTCCTCGGGCGTGTGGGCCGGGCCCACGGGACGCAGCACGATGTCTTCGCCGCCCAGCGTCAGCACGGTGTCGCCACCGCCCACCCAGCGGTCGGCAGGCACGAGGCGCGTGTCGGCATCCACCCAAGGCGCGAGTTCGGTGCGGCTGGCCTGCAGGCGCAACTGTGCGGAATCGGAGTTCAGGTACTCGCGGGCAGCGCCATGGCCGACGATCTGGGCCCCGGCCGCCTGGTACACCTGCAAGCCGTAGATGTGGTCGGCGTGGTAGTGCGTGACGACCACGTAGCGCACCGGCAGCGGGGTGATGCGGCGGATCTCGGCCAGCGCCGCCTGCGCCAGGGCCGGCGAGCCCAGCGCGTCGATGACCACGACGCCCCCCGGCGTGACCACGAAGCCGGCGTTGGAGATGAAGTTGCGGTTGGCGGGCGTGCCCAGCGCCGCCGCCCCCTGGAAGTACCAGACGCCCTCAGCCGCCGGCAGGGCCTTCAGGCCCTCGAAGGCCGGCTGCGCCAGCGCCGCCGCGGTGGCGCCGAGCGCGAGGACGAGGCCGGCCAGGCTGAGGCGGAAGGCTTGAAACATAGGGAATGCATTAATTCCGGATGGACGAATATTAGACACACTTCACCCCGACGCACTCAGGGTCAACCACGACAGGCGACCCTCGCCGACCCGCCCTACCGCAGGAGACAAGATGCCCCGCTTCCAGAAACTCGCCGCACTGGCCGCCGTCGTCGGCGCCGCCACGTCGGCCCAGGCCCAGCAGCTTTCGCCGCAGGAGACGATGCTGGCCCGCAACCTGGCCGCCACCTGCGCCAACTGCCACGGCACCAACGGCCTGGCGCGCGGCGACATGAAGCCGCTGGCCGGCGTGAGCGCCGGCAAGATCACCGCCATGCTGGCCGACTTCAAGAGCGGCGCCCAACCCGCGACGATCATGCACCAGATCGCCAAGGGCTACACCGACGACCAGATCCGCCTCATCGCGGGCTACTACGCCGCGCTGCCGGCGGCCAAGTGAGGGGCACCAGCATGAACAACAAGCACGACATCCGCAGCGGCCTGAGCCGCCGTCATCTCCTGGGCGCCGGCCTCGCCGCCGGGGGCCTGTCGCTGGTCGGCTGTGCCAGCACCGCGCCGGGCAGCGGCCCGTCGATCGGCCGCGTCGTCGTCGTCGGCGGCGGCTTCGGCGGCGCCACGGCAGCGCGCTACCTGCGCCTGTGGGGCGGCAACGTGGACGTGACGCTCGTCGAGCGCAACACCCAGTTCGTCTCCTGCCCCATCAGCAACCTGGTGGTCGGCGGCCACAAGAACCTGTCGGAGATGACGCTGGCCTACGACGGCCTGCGCAGCGCCGGCGTGAAGGTGGTGCAGGGCGAGGTCACGGCCATCGACGCGGCGGCGAAGAAGGTCAGGCTGGCCGGCGGCACCGAGCTGCCCTACGACCGCCTCATCGTCTCGCCCGGCGTGGACTTCATATTCGACCAGGTCGGCGGCCTGGCCGCGGCCGTGGACCGCGGCACGGTCACGCACGCCTGGAAGGCCGGTCCGCAGACGCTGGCGCTGCGCGCCCAGCTGGAGGCCATGCGCGACGGCGGCGTCTACGCGCTCTCCATCCCCAAGGTGCCCTACCGCTGCCCGCCCGGGCCGTACGAGCGCGCCTGCATGGTGGCCAGCTACTTCAAGACGGCCAAGCCGAAGTCCAAGGTGCTGGTGCTGGACGCCAACCCCGAGATCCAGTCGAAGAAGGCGCTGTTCGAGCGCGCCTTCAAGCAGCACTACGAGGGCATCGTCGAGTACCGCCCGAACGCCGAGCTGAAGGAAGTGTCGGGCACGCTGGCCAAGCTGGAGTTCGAGGACGTGCGTGCCGACGTGCTGAACGTGGTGCCGCCGCAGCGCGCGGGCGACCTGGCGCGCACGGCCGGGCTCGTGAACATCAACAACCGCTGGGCCGGCGTGAACTGGATGACCATGGAGTCCACCGTCGTGCCGGGCGTGCACGTGCTGGGCGACGCCGTGTTCTCGGCGCCGCTGATGCCCAAGTCGGGCCACATGGCCAACCAGCACGCCAAGGTGGCGGCCGCGGCCATCATCCAGCTGCTCAAGGGCGAGGCCGTCAACACCACGCCGGTGGTGATGAACACCTGCTACAGCTTCGTCACCGCCCGCGACGTCATCCACGTCGCCTCGGTGCACCAGTACGACGCCGCCGAGAAGACCTTCAAGACCGTGCCGGGCTCGGGCGGCGTGTCGGCGGGGGCCAACCAGATCGAGGGCCGCTACGCGCTGTCGTGGGCGCAGAACATCTGGGGCGACATGCTGGCCGTCTAGCGCTCGGCTATGCTGGGTGGCGATGCCGCGCCGCCGCCACCTGGTCCTCACCGCCTGCCTGGCCGCCTCGGCGGCCGCCGCCCAGCCCATACCGCTGCCGGGTCTGGCCGCGCCGGCGCAGATCCTCGTCGACCGCTGGGGCGTGCCGCACATCTACGCCGCCAGCGCCGACGACGCCTTCTTCGTGCAGGGCTTCAACGCCGCGCGCGACCGGTTGTTCCAGATCGACCTCTGGCGCCGCCGCGGCCTGGGCCGGCTGGCCTCGGTCTTCGGCGGCAACTTCGTCGAGCAGGACCGCGCGGCGCGCCTGTTCCTCTACCGCGGCGACATGGCGCGCGAGTGGCAGAGCTACGGCCCTGGGGCGCAGCGCATCGCCACGCGCTTCGTGGCCGGCATCAACGCCTACATCGACCTCGCCGCGCGCGACCCTTCGCGCATGCCCTTCGAGTTCGGCTACTTCGGCTACGCACCCGAGAAGTGGCAGGCCGAGGACGTGGTGCGCATCCGCAGCCACGGCCTCACGCGCAACGTCGGCTCGGAGTTCTCGCGCGCCGTCGTCACCTGCCGTGCCGGGCTGAAGGCCGACGAGCTGCGCATCCGGCTGTCGCCGCGCTGGGAAACGCGCATCCCCGAAGGCCTGGACCCCTGCCTGCCGTTCGAAGTGCTGCGTGCCTACCAGCTGGCCACGCAGGGCGTGCTGGTGTCCGGGCGCGACCCGCGCCGAAGCGCGGTGGACGCCGACACCCCGAAGCTGGCGCTGCTGGACGAACCCGTGGCGCCGGAAGGCAGCAATGCCTGGGTGGTGGCGCCCGCGCGCTCGGCCACCGGGCGGCCCATCCTGGCCAGCGACCCGCACCGCAGCCTGGCCGCGCCCTCGCTGCGCTACATCGTGCACCTCAACGCGCCGGGGCTGAACGTCATCGGCGGCGGTGAGCCGGCCCTGCCGGGTGTCTCCATCGGCCACAACGGCAGCATCGCCTTCGGCCTCACCATCTTCGGCACCGACCAGGAAGACCTCTACGTCTACGAGACGCACCCCGATCGTCCGCGCGAGTTCCGCTACCGCGGCGGCTGGGAAAAGATGAAGGTGGTCAACGAAACCATCCCCGTGCGCGGCGGCGAGCCGGTGCCCGTGGAGCTGCTGTTCACGCGCCACGGCCCGGTGGTCCATGTCGACCGCCGGCAGAACCGCGCCTACGCCGTGCGCACCGGCTGGACGGAACCCGGCATGGCGCCCTACTTCGGCAGCATCGACTACATGCACGCGCGCAACTTCGCCGAGTTCAAGCGCGCCATGGCGAAGTGGCGGGCGCCCAGCGAGAACCAGCTCTATGCCGATGCGGCCGGCAACATCGGTTGGGTCACCGGCGGTCTGGCGCCCAAGCGTCCGAACTGGGACGGCCTGCTGCCCGTGCCGGGCGACGGCCGCTACGAATGGGCCGGCTTCTGGACCGGTGAGCAGCTGCCCTGGGCGCTGAACCCCGCCGCCGGCTGGCTGGCCTCGGCCAACGAACAGAACTACCCCGAGGGCTACCCGGTGAAGGAGCGCAAGCTGGGCTTCGAATGGCCGCCGGCCACGCGCTGGCAGCGCGTCGCCGAGGTGCTGAAGGCCACGCCCAAGCTCAGCATCGAGGACTCGATGCGGCTGCAGAACGACCTGCTCTCGGTGACGGCGCGTCGCCTGCAGGCCGTGCTGCGCAACGCGAAGCTGAACGACGCACGGGCGCAGTCCGCCGCGCGGCTGCTGGCGCCGTGGGACCAGCAGGCCCATGGCGGCTCGGCGCCGGCAGCCTTGTTCGAGCTGTGGTTTTCTCGCCATCTGGGGCCGGCGCTGAAGGATGCGCTGGCCACGCCCGCGGCGGCGCAGCTGCTGCGCACCAGCGACACCGAACTGCTGCTCGAGCTGATGGAAAGGCCCGGCCCGCCGCTGGTGGGCGACGCCGTGGCGCGCCGCGACGAGATCGTCGAGAAGAGCCTGGCCGCCGCCTGGGCGGAGATGCAGCAGCTCGCCGGCCCCGACCCGGCCGCCTGGCGCTGGGACAAGCTGCACCACACGATGCTGGCCCACCCGCTGGCCAATGCCGCCGACGCGGCCACGAAGGCACGGCTGAACGTCGGCCCCTTCCCCAAGCAGGGCGGCAGCGACACCGTCAACATCTCCAGCTACGACCCGAGCGACTTCCGCCAGATCGGCGGCCCTTCCTTCCGCGTCGTCATCGATGTGGGCGACTGGGACAACTCGCGGGCCATGAACACGCCCGGCCAGTCGGGCGATCCGGCCAGCCCGCACTACCGCGACCTGGCGCCGATGTGGCTGAAGGGCGAGTACTTCCCGCTGCTGTACACGCGGCCCAAGGTCGAGGCGGCGGCGGTGCGCCGCATCGAGCTGGTGCCGGCGGCGAAGTAGCCGCCTCCAGGTTCAGGCCGCGGGTGCGGGCGTCGGCGTGCCGGCCGGCGCGATGCGCAGCGGCGGCACCTGCCGGTAGGTGAAGCCACGCCACAGCCACTCCATCGGCCCGTAGCGGAAGCGCGCCAGCCACCAGTGGCTGAAGGCGAGTTGCGCGAGGAAGACCACGGCCACGAATACAAACTGCGCCGCTCGGCCCATGCCGAAATGGCCTAGGCCATAGCCGTAGAAGTAGAGGCCGCAGATGACGGACTGCATCAGGTAGTTGGTCAGTGCCATGCGGCCCATCGGCGCCAGCAGCCCGATGCGCGACAGCGGCCCGCGGCTGTGCAGCATCAGCACCACGAGGCTGATGTAGCCCACGCAGGCCGGCAGGTTGCCCAGCATGTGCAGGCCGCCGGCGATGCCCCAGCCGTCGTAGCGCTCGCCCGGCACGTGCGACACGGCGATGGAGGCACTGGCCATGCTCAGCCCCACGCCCAGCGAGATGCCCACCACCGCGAGCCGGCGAAACATTGGCAGGTGCGCCGCGGTGTTCTCCATCACGCCCGAGCGCACGAACCACATGCCCAGCAGGAACATGCCGGTGAGCACGACACCGAAGCCGAAGTCGCCGGCCACCTTCTCGGGGAAGCGGCCGCCGCGGCGCTCGACCATCTGGGCGTAGGTGCCCGTCTTCATGACCTGAAGCTCCTCGGCGCGCTCGGCCTCGCGCTCGAGCTTGCGCTTCTCGCGCTCGGCCTTCATCTCTTCGGCGCGCTGGGCCTTGCTCTTCTTGGGCTTGTCCTCGGCCTTGGCCGCCGAGGCGCCCTTGTCGGCCGCCTTCGCGACGGGCGCGGGCTTGGCTGCGGCCGGGGCGGCGGCTTTCTCCGCGGCTTCCTTCTTGGCCTCGGCGGTCAGCGTGACCAGCGGGTCGGGGCTGAAGTGCTGCACCAGGGCGCCGGCGGTCATCGAGACGCCGGCGAAGACGTACAGGCTCACCGCCAGCCGCAGCGAGCGCTTCTCCACCGGCTCGTGATACTTCCAGGACAGCCAGCCGGTGATGAACAGCAGCGGGCCGAACACCGTCATCGGCAGTCGCGGCTCTCTGGGCCCGTCGGGCAGCAGCCACAAGACCACGGCGCCGATGCTCACGAGCGTGCCGACGAGCAGCAGGATGAAGGAAAAGATTGGCAGCGACAGGCTCTTGAGCTTCAGCCGCTTCTCGCTGCGCAGGTACAGCGCCACCAGCCCCACCACAGCCATGCCGCCGGCCACGCCGAAGAAGGGCTCGGCCAGGAAGCCCAGGCCGATGCTGACGGCGATGATGGCCACGAACAGCCGCGGCCGCGCGTACAACACCATCATCAGCATCAGTGCCGCCACGGCGTAGCTGAAGAGGATGTCGCCGTCCCAGATGAAGATGTAGTGGCAGGCGCCGAACACCGCCAGCGCCAGGATGCGCCGCAGGTAGACCTTCACGAAGGGCCGCCCGGCCTGTTCGGCACGCACCAGCATCACGGCGAAGCCCATGCCGAAGAGCGTGGCGAAGATCGTCCAGAACTTGCCCTGCACGAAGTAGTTGACGAAGAAGGTGGCCGCCCAGTCCAGGCCCTTGGCTTCGAGCGGAATGCCGCGGGCGAAGATGTCGCCGAAGAAGCGGTTGAAGACCTCGATGTTCATCAGGAAGATGCCCAGCAGCGCGAAGCCGCGCACGACGTCCAGCGCCTCGATGCGCTGGCTCGCGGCGATGGGCACGAAAGGCACCGTCGGCGGTGCGGGGGCGGGCGCGGGCGCGCTGGCGTCGGCGGTGGCTTCCATGACAGGCTCCTGATTCGGCACCATCGCGGGGCGCGAGCGACGGCTGCACCCCGGGGTTTTGATGGGGGCGAATCCTGACAGGGAGCGGGGGCAAACGGCACCCCCCATGCGACGAAGCGCGGGAATCGCCGGCCCAGTGACCGGCGCCCGGTGGTCAGCGCAGTCCGCTGATGTAGGCCGCCACGGCCTTGGTTTCCAACTCTGACAGCTTGGTGGCGATGCCGTGCATCACCGCGTTGTCATTGGTGCGCTCGCGCTTGTCGAAGGCCTTGAGCTGGTTCTCGGTGTACTGCGCATGCTGGCCGGCCAGCCGCGGCAGCGTGGCCGTGCCGCCGCCCTGCGGCCCATGGCAGCCGGCGCAGGCGGCCACGCCGCTGTAGGGGTTGCCGCGCAGGAAGATGAAGCGGCCGACTTGCGCGAGTTCGGTGTCGGCCACGGGGTGGGCCTGCACCGGCTGGGTCTCGAAGTAGGCGCCCAGGGCCTTGAAGTCCTCGGGCTTCAGGTCCTCCACCATGGGCTGCATGGTGCTGCTCTTGCGGCGGCCGCTCTGGTAGTCGGCCAGCTGGCGCGCCAGGTAACCGGCGTGCTGGCCGGCCAGGCGCGGGAACACGGGGCTGGAACTCTCGCCGTTGGCGCCGTGGCAGATGAAGCACTTGGCCTGCACGAGTTCTTCGCCACGCGCCACCAGGGCGGCCTCGGCCGCATGCGATGCCAGCGGCGCGATCGCGGCGCCGAGCCAGGCCAGGAGCAGGAGCTTGTTCATCGGAATCGGGTGGTGGAGATGATGTGGCCGAGCGTCGGGCCCGGCACGGGCTGGTCGGGGGCGTGGACCGTCTGGCGGTCGACGAGGCGGTCGGTCAGGGCGGCGGCGGCCCACATGGTGCACAGCGTCACCCAGGCCGTGGCGGTGAACACCGAAGCGCCCGACAGGCCCGCCCCGACGGCACAACCGCCGGCCAGCATGCCGCCGAAGCCCATCAAGGTGGCGCCGACCAGGTAGCGACGCATGCTGGCGCCGCCCTCGAAGCCTTCGAGCTTCAACTCGCCGAAAAGCAAGGCGGCCAGGAAGGAGCCGATGAACACGCCCGGCACGAGGCCGACGTCGAAAGTCCACGGCCGGTCGGTGACGAAGAGCACGCGCGACAGCACTTCGGCCGAAGGGCCGGCGAAGCTCAGCGACTGGATGGGATGCGGGTCGAAGGCGACCTTGGAGGTGGCATAGGTGAACCACCAGGCGCCCGCCACCGCGAGGCCCACGCCCACGGCGCCGGCCCAGCCCCAGGCGGGCACCTTCTGCCGCCGCGCCCAGACCACGGCCGCAGCGAGCCAGACGCCGGCGAACAGCAGCGCGCCACCGTGGCCGATGCCGGTGCGGGCGATGAGGTCGCGGGCACCGCCACCGTCGATGGTCCACCACTCGGCGATGGCCACGCGCAGCGGCGACAGCGCGCCGCCCAGGGCCGACTGCGCCGCCACCGCGAACACCAGGCCCGACAGCACGGCGCGCAGGTTGCCCTGCGCCGCCAGCACCAGCAGCCGGCTGGCGCAGCCGCGCGCCAGCACCATGCCCACGCCGAACAGCGCGCCGCCCACGGCCGCGCCCGAGAGACTGCCGCGCGCCGAGATCTGGCGCGCGTTGCCGGCGTCGAAGAGCCCGGCCAGCGCCAGCGCCTGCGTCACGCCCACGGCGGTGGCAAAGGCGAAGAGCCACACCGTGAGCTTGCCGCCGCCGCGGTTGCGCGCGAACTCGATGACGGCCGAACGCAGGCAGAAGCGGGAGCGCTGCGCCATGAAGCCGAAGCCACCGCCGAGCAGCAAACCGCCGATGGCGAGCAAGCCGTTCTCGCCCAGTCTTTCGATCGCTGCTTCGAGCATGGCCACTGTCCCCTCCGGCCCGGCGTCCTCACGGGGCCGCCCAACCCGCGTTCAGGGCTTGATGTAAGCGGCACCTTCGTGCTGCAGCTTCGAGAGCCGCACCACGCCAGAAGCGGTGAACTGCGCCTCCTGGATGAACTGCTCCTTCTTGAGGTTGCGGCTCTTGAGGGTGATCTCGCACACCTCGAACTTCACGCCACGATTGACCAGCGCAGATACCGTGGCGGCGAAGGGCGATTCGTTGCGATCCTTCATGCCTTCGAGAAGGAAGTCGACGCCGAAGGCATGGGTCACCACGGTGATCTGCGCCTTCGGATCGGTGTCGAGATGGTTGCGGATGTTGCGCAGCCCCTTCAGGGCCTGCGAAGATGTGTCGTCGATGTGATAGACGACCTTGTCCTGGGCCAGCGCCCCGACGGCGGCCAAGCCGAGGACGAACGCAGTGAACAGTCGGCGGAAAAACATGGTCGTCTCCTTGCTGCCGCAGCAGCTTGTCAGGCAATGCCCGGATTGTTCTGCACGCCGACCAGGCGCGGGGTATTGATGCGTCTCGGCTTGACGCGCCCGCCCTGGGCCTTGAGCCAGGTCTCGACGACATCCCACACCGGCTTGACCCCGGGCGCGGTCCGGGCCTCTTCGGCCACGGGCGCCCAGCCGGCCACCTTGTAGGTCTTGCCGGCTTCGATGGGCTTGCCGCCGAGCTTCATGTCGGTGATGCGCGAGCCCATCTTCGCCGCGGGCTCGATGGCGTAGGCCAGGCCGCCCACGCGCACCATGTCGCCACCCTGCTGGTAGTAAGGGTCGGGGTTGAAGAGGTTGTCGGCCACGTCCTCAAGGATGGTCTTGATCGTCTCGCCGGTCATGGGCGTGAGCGTGGCGTAGGAGTAGGTGGTGGCCAGCTGGTCCATCATCAGCTCGCGCGTGATGGCCTCGCCCGGCAGCAGGCTGGTGCCCCAGCGGAAGCCGGGGCTGAAGGCGATGTCGGCACCCTGCACGTCGATCAGCGCATCGCACACCAGCTGGTCCCAGCTGCCGTTGAAGTTGCCGCGGCGGTAGAGCGTGCCGTCGGTCACCGCCAGCACCTCGGACAGCTTGGCGGTGTAGGGCGCGCGGATCTTCTGGATCAGCGCCGCCATCTCGGGGTCGGGCTTGATCTGGTTGGCGAACACCGGCAGCAGCCGGTAGCGGAAGTCGGCCACCTTGCCGCCCTTGACGTCGAAATCCAGCACGCCCAGGAACTTGCTGTTGCTGCCGGCGTTGGTGACGAGCGTGGTGCCGCCGGCGTTCTTCACCGGCACCGGCACCGGCATGCCGTCGTGCGTGTGGCCGCCCAGGATGGCGTCGATGCCGCGAACGCGGCTGGCCATCTTGAGGTCCACGTCCATGCCGTTGTGCGACAGCACCACCACCACCTGCGCGCCCTTGCCGCGCGCTTCGTCCACCATCTTCTGCATGTTGTCGTCCTGGATGCCGAAGCTCCAGTCGGCCACCATGTAGCGCGGGTTGGCGATGGGGGTGTACGGGAAGGCCTGGCCGATGATGGCCACGGGCACGCCGTTGATGTTCTTGATGACGTAGGGCGCGAAGACCGGGTCGCCGAAGTCGTTAGTCTTCACGTTCTGGGCGACGAAATCGACCTTGCCCTTGAAGTCGCCGTCGACGATGGCCTTCACGCGCTCCATGCCGTAGGTGAACTCCCAGTGGCCCGTCATCACGTCCACGCCCAGCAGCTTGCAGGCGTCGACCATGTCCTGCGCGTCGGTCCACAGCGAGGTGGCCGAGCCCTGCCAGGTGTCGCCGCCGTCCAGCAGCAGCGCGCCGGGCCGGCTGGCCTTCATGCGCTTGACCAGCGTGGCCAGTTCGGCGAAGCCGCCCACCTTGCCGTAGCGGCGCGACGCCGTCTCGAAATCGACGAAGCTGTAGGCGTGGGCCTGCGCCGTGCCGGGCCGAACGCCCACCTTCTTCAGCAGGGCGTTGCCCACCAGGTGCGGCAACGCACCGGCCATGCCGGCGATGCCCAGGTTGACGCTCGGCTCGCGGAAGCGCACGGGCAGCAGCTGCGCGTGGCAGTCCGTCATGTGCAGCAGCGAGACGTTGCCGAAGGCGGGCAGGTCGTACAGGCCCTTTTCGGCCGTGGCCGCATCGGCCTCGGCGTGCTGGGTCAGGTTCAGGCCGGCCGCGGCAGCGGCACCGAGGACCTGGACGAAATCGCGTCGGGACAGGGACATGGTGTTTTCAGTCGGCCGCGTTGACGGGTGACTTCGGGTCGAGGAGCAGCGCCATGATGTGCTTGATCTGCTGTTGGTCCAGCACGCCGGTGTGGCCGAAGCGCGGCATGTCGGAGCAGGCGTTGTAGGAACGCGGGTTCCAGATCTTGGCCCAGGTGTATTCCAGGATCGGGCGCGCGATCGGGCTGTCGGGGTCGGTGATGCCCCGCAGTCGGCCGTACTGGTAGAGGCTGGGGCCGATGGTGCCGAAGGAGATTTCCTGCTTGCTGATCTGGTGGCAGTTGTAGCAATTGCCGCCGTTGGCCGCGGGGGCCGCCGACTTGTCCGTCCAGGTCATGCCGCGGCCGTTCTGCGCCAGCTTCTCGCCTTCGCGCCAGTCGCCCAGCAGCTTGCCGTCGGCCGGGAAGCGCACCGCCTTCAGTGCCGCCTGCGCCAGCGCGGTGGCCTGCTCGTCGGGCAGCTTGCCGCCCAGGGCCTGCGAACACGCGGCCGTGCCGGCGTCCTGCTTGAGACGGTCGAGCTTGGCGATGCCTTCGTCGCGGAAGGACTCGGCCAGCATCTGGGCCGTGAGCGCGTCGTAGTCGGGCGCGGGCGGCGTGGCGGCACACCCGGCCAGCACCACGGCAGCCAGCGTCAGGGTCTTCTTGGGATGGAAGTTCATGGCGGCCTCTCAGCGCTTGATGGTGGGCGTGGCGGCCACGGCGCCCTTGGCGTTGACGCCCATGTAGACGCCCAGCGCGATGGTCACGGGCGACGCATAGCCGGGGTACGGGAAGCGCTGCTGGCGGAAGCAGTCGTTCAGGCGCCGCTGCATGCTCCACATCTCGCCGCTGCTCACGCGGTAGGCCGGCCAGGCGGCGAAGCCGATGCCGTCGCCCGGGTTCTTGGTGAGGTCGGGCAGGTCCTGCAGGCGGATGCGCTTGTCGGGCTGGCCGTGGCAGGACGCGCAGGAAAAGTCGTGCGGGCCGCCGCGGAAGAAGAAGGCCCGCTTGCCGAGTTCGAAGTACTTGCGCTCTTCAGCGTGGGCCTGCGACAGGTTGAACTTCAGGCCCTTGGACTCGCCCGAGATCCAGGCCGCATAGGCCTCCAGCGTCACCTGTTCGCCCTTGCCGAAGGGCGTCTTGGCGATGGCGGCCACGTCGAAGCCCTGCAGTTGCTCCATGCAGGTGAGCAGGCGTGATTCCAGGTCCTGCACGCGGCCGGTGTCGGCGAACCAGCGCGGCAGCTCGACGAAGGCCCCCTTCACCACGCCCGGGCCCTTGCCCAGGTCGCACTTCTCCAGCGACACGTTCTTCGGACCGCGAGGCTTTTTCCAGAGGTCTTCGCCCTTGGCCTCGAACAGCTCGGCCGGGTTGCCGTCGGCGAGCATGGCACGGTATTCGGCGATGGCTTCGGCAGCGGTCTTCTGCGCGAAGGTGGCGCTGCACGCAAGCGCGGCCACCACCGCGATGGCGGTACTTTTCATGGTCTTGTCTCCTCGCGTGCGGCGCCGTTCGGGGGCGCCGGGAACCGTTCAGCTGACGGTGGCTTCGTCGGTGCGCTTGTCACCCTTGTTGTCGACCCAGGTGACGCTGACCTTGTCGCCGGCTTTCGCGCCCTTGAGCGTGAACTGCATGAAGGGGTTCTTCGACACCGAAGGGCCCCACTGCGCCGTCAGCACGGGCTTGCCGTTGTGCTGCGCGCTGACTTCCTTGATGAACCAGGCGGGGATGGTCTTGCCCGCCGTGTCCTTGCGCAGGCCGGTTTCCATCTCGTGGCTCATGAGCACACGCACGGTGGTCTTGTCGCCTGCGGCCTGGGCGCGAATGCGCATCGGATCTGCCATGTCTTTTCTCCTGAAAGGGGGTTCAGCCGCCGCAGCCGCCGAGGGTGACTTTGACTTCCTTGACGGCGTACAGCACCTTGCCGTCGCCCATCAAAGCCACGGCGTAGACGTTGGACGACTGGCCCATCTTCACGCGGGTCACGAAGTTCGGCTCCACGGCATCGCTGACGTCGAACATCGCCGTCAGCATCGAGGGGTTCTTCTCCACGCTGATGAGCAGCTTCTTGCAGCCGGCCAGGGTGGTGCATGCACCCACCTGCACCACGGCGCCGTTCTCGGCGATGTCGGGGCCGGTGATGGTGACGTCCTTGCTCTCGGCCGGCGCGCCGGCGCCCAGGGCCTTCACCAACTCGGCCATGGTCTTGGCGTCGAAGGCGGCGGTGTTGTAGGCCGCGGCCTGGGCGCGGGCCACGCCCGGCAGCAGGCCGGCGGTGGCCAGCAGCGCGGCCACGTGGGCCGAGCGGGACAGCAGTTGTCTGCGGGTGTGCATGAGGTCTCCTTGAGGCATGCGGTCGGGGTCGGGGTTCAGCGGCTGGCGCCGGCGGCCAGCCAGCGGGCGATGAGGGTGTTGTCGGCGTCGGGAAGCGTCTGCGGCGGCATCAGGGCATCGCCCCACAGGCCTTGACCGCCAGAGCGGATCTTGCCCGCCAGGTAGGCGGCGGCATCGGGACGTTCCCCATGCTTCTTGGCGACGTCACGGAAGCTGGGGCCGACGATGCGGTTCTCCACGCCGTGGCAGGCCGTGCAGTTGTGCTGCGTCAGCAGTTGCAGGACCTGCGCGTTGGCGCTGGCCGTGGCCTGCGGCGCCGCCGCCGCCAGGCCCGCCAGGCGGCGCGTCTCGGCCAGGGTCGGTGCGCTGGGCTGGGTGGTGAGGGCGCCGCGCTGCGGGCCGACAAGCCGGTTCTGCTCGGCCAGGTTGCCGTGGGCGTTGCGCGCGAAGTCGGGCAGCGTGCTGGCGACCTTCGGCTCGGGCGCGCAGTCCTTCATGCAGGCCTTGGCCCGCACGTCGGGCTTGCCGCCATTGCCGATGCCCTTGCCGGGCCACAGGCCGTGGTCGGTGGTGATGCCGTTGCGGTTGGGCAGGCGCTGCTGCACGTCGCGGATGTTCTGGTCGGACAGCTCGAAGTCGTCCGGCAGCACGCCGCCCAGGTTCAGCAGGTAGGCAGTGAGGGCGTACACCTCGTCCGGCGTCAGCGACTTCGGCGCCGTCCAGGGCATGGCGCGGTGGATGTAGTCCCACAGCGTGGACACCGTGGCCACCTTCATCAGCGTGGTGCGGCCGGGGAAGGCGGGGTCCATCAGGCGCGCCACGCGGCCGGTCTTCACGTCCTCGGCCGTGGTGCCGCCGACCAGCGGCGAGAAGGTCTGGTTGCTCTCGCCGAAGGTGCCATGGCATGCGGCGCACTTGGCCTCCCACAGGTCCATGCCGCGCGAGACCTTGCCGCGCCCGGGCGGCAGGCCCAGGAAGTCGGGCCGCACGTCGATGTCCCAGGCCGCCACTTCCTTGGGCGTGGCGGCGCGGCCGATGCCGGGGAAGCTGGCCTGGGCGAGGGCGCCGCTGCCGAGTGCGGCCATCACCGCCGCCGCCAAGACCTTACGAAAGCTGGACATTGCTCACCTCGCCGTTGGCCTGCACGAGCCAGGTCTGCACCGCGTTGTTGTGATAGATCGAGCGCGTGCCGCGCACGGCGCGCAGCTGCTGGGTCGACGGCTGCACGTAGCCGGTGTCGTCCGTGGCGCGGCTCTGGATCAGCGTGGGCTTGCCGTCCCACACCCAGTCGAGGCTGAAGCGCGTGAGGCACTTGCTCATCACCGGGCCCTGCACGCGTGCGGGCTTCCAGCTGCGGCCACCGTCCACCGACACGTCCACCTTCTGCACCTTGCCGCGGCCCGACCAGGCCAGACCGCTGATCGAGTAAAAGCCCTGGTCCAGCAGCACCTGGCCGCCGGAGGGGGTGGTGATCACGCTCTTGCACTCCTGGGTGCTGCTGTACTGGCGGTGCTGGCCATCGGGCAGCAGGTCCACGTAATGGATGGCCTCGTCCTTGGTGGCGTAGGGCTGGTCGCCCACCTCCAGGCGGCGCAGGTACTTCACCCAGCTCACGCCCTGCACGCCCGGCACCACCAGGCGCAGCGGGTAACCGTTCTCGGGGCGCAGCATCTCGCCGTTCTGGCCGTAGGCCACGAACACCTCGCCGCTTTCCACCAGTTCCATGGGAATGGTGCGCGTCATGCTGGAGCCGTCGGCGCCTTCGGCCAGCAGGTAGCGGCCGCGCTTGGTGTCGGCGCCGGCCATGTCCAGCAGCAGCTTCAGCGGCACCCCGGTGAATTCGCTGCAGCTGAGCATGCCGTGCGTGTACTGGCAGGTGGGCACGGCGACGTTGCCCCACTCCATGCCGCTGTTGGCGCCGCACTCGATGAAGTGGAAGCGGCTCACCGAAGGCAGCCGCATCAGCTCGTCCATGGTGAAGACCATCGGCCGCTTGAGCATCTTCGCGTCGCTGCCGGTGAGCATGAGGCGGTGCTGGGCGGGGTCGACGTCCCACCAGCCCTGGTGGTGACGCTCGAAATGCAGGCCGCTGGGCGTGACGATGCCGAACAGCGACTGCAGCGGCGCGAAGGACACGCTGGACTGCGCCGTCTGCGTGAGGCCGGGGCTGGGCCGGCGCTGCACGTTGGCCTCGAAGCGGCTGGGCTTGCCGTAGCCGTCGGTGGCCACGGGCTTGCCCAGGCCGCGCGAGTGCTCGGGCAGCGCCAGGATGGCGGGGTCGCCGTCGGCCGGGGCGGCCACGGCCGCCGTGGCGGCGCCGGCCGCCATGGCGCCGGCGAAGGCCTGGCGGATGAAGTCTCGGCGGCCGGACTTCGCTTCGGCGAAGACCTGCCTGACGCCGACGGGGTCGACGAAGTTCTCGGGGGCCTTGCGCAGGCGGCCGGCCGGCGGTGATGAAGAAGCCAAAGCGCTGTCTCCGGATGCTTTTGTGTATTCGGTTTGACAAATATAAGTGCGGGATGAATTTAAAGCGTCCGTGTTTACCCGAGCCTGACGGGCAGCCGTTACGCTCGCGCCCTGCCGCCCGCCACCACTTCTGCATGACACCCGTCGCCGCCACGCAAGCCGTCCTCTGGAGCGGGCTCCTCATCGGCCTGCTGCTGGGCGCCGTGGCCCAGGCCTCGCGCTTCTGCACCATGGGGGCGCTGGCCGACTGGTTCGGCTACGGCGGCACCGGCCGGCTGATGATGTGGGTGCTGGCGGTGGCCGTGGCCGCGGCCGGCGCCTTTGGCCTCATGCAGGCGGGCTGGCTGGATGCGACCCGGGCGGCGGCCTGGAGCGAGCGCTTCCTGTGGCTGTCCTACCCGCTGGGCGGCACGATCTTCGGCCTGGGCATGGTGCTGGCCTCCGGCTGCCCGCAGCGCAACCTGGTGCGCGCCGGCGCCGGCAGCCTGAAGGCACTGGTGACCCTGCTCGTGGCCGGGCTGGCGGCCGACATGACGCTGCGCGGGCTGCTGGCCATGCCGCGCACGAACTGGCTGGACGCGGCCGGCGTGTCTCTGGGCCGGCCGCAGGATCTGGCCACGCTGCTGGCGGCCGCCACCGGCCAGGGCGCCGCCGCGCTGCGCGGCACGCTGGTGGCCGCCGTGGTCGTGCTGGCGGCCGCCGTCGTCTGGTGCCAGCGCACGGCGATGGAGCCGCTGCACTGGCTGGGCGGGCTGGGCGTGGGGGTGCTGGCGGTAGCCGCCTGGGCCACCACGGGCCATCTCGGCTTCCTGGCCGAACACCCCGAAACGCTGGAGCCGGCCTGGCTGGGCACCTACTCGCGGAGACCCGAAGGCCTGACCTTCGCCGCGCCGGTGGCGCACGGGCTGCAACTGCTGACGCTCTGGTCCGACCGCAACACCACGGCCACCTTCGGCGTCCTGGTCACGCTGGGCGTGGTGCTGGGCAGTGCAGGCTCGGCGCTGCTGCGGCGCGAATTCCGCGTCGAGGGCTTCGCCGGCACGCGGGACCTGGCCGACCACCTCGCCGGCGCCGTGCTGATGGGCTTCGGCGGCGTCACCGCGATGGGCTGCTCCATCGGGCAGGGCGTCAGCGGCCTGTCGCTGCTGTCGGCGGGCGCGGTGCTGGCAGTGGCAGGCATGGCGGCCGGGGTGAAGGCAGGCCTGGCACTGCAGACCTGGCGCATGGAGCGGGACGAGACCTGAGTCGCCTGGACGCGCCCGAACTTGACCCAGTTCAAGGCGGTGTGCCGCAGCGAGGTGCCCAATACCCTCCCCTGCATATGGTTCCAGAGGAGTCGGGCATGCGTCTGCTGGTGGATCTTTTCAGTTCCGATGTCGGCATCCTGAGTGCCGCGGTCATCCTCTTCATGCTCGGCATGGGCGGCTTCTACCTGCGCTACTTCCTGAAGCACATGCACGAGGACGAAAAGCGCGCTGCGGCGGGCCGTTGATCCCGCGTCGGCGGCGGTGGCCGCCGGGCGGCTGACAATCGCGTCTTTGCCTCGTCGCGGCGCCCTGCGGCGCCGCGCCTGACCGATGTCTGCCGTCGTTCCCGTTTCCCCGTCCGCGCCCGCCGCCCACAGCGGCCAGCGCTGGGCCTGGCTGCCCCCCATCGGCAGCTGGAAGTACTACCTCCTGCTCGCGCTGCTCGGCGCCCTCGTCCTCGGCCCGCTGGGCGGGGTGACGGCGTCGTACATGAACTTCTCCATCGGCTTCTTCGTCGGTGGGCAGGTGCTGGCGGGCATCCTCGGCTCCACCGTCACCTTCGGCTACGGGCCCGAAGGCAAACACGGCGCCAACTACATGCAGACCGCGGCCGCCTCGGTGGCCGGCATGGCCGGCATGGGCGTGCTGATCCAGGCCATGGTGTGGATGGGCCTGCCGCAGCCTCCGGTGTGGCAGCTGGTGCTGTTCATGGGCGCCATCGGCATGTTCGGCGCCGGTGTGGGCATGCTCTACACGCCCATCCTGGTGGACCGCCTGCAGCTCACCTTCCCCTCGGGCCTGGCGGTGGCGAACATCCTTCGTGCGCTGACCGACCCCGTGCTGCTGAAGCGCTCGGTGGCGCGCCTGGGCACGGGCGTGGGGCTGGGCCTGGCCGGCGGCCTGGCGGGGGCCAAGGTGGCGTGGCTGGGGGTCATCGAACTCTCGACCTCCACCTTCGGCGCCGGCATGCTGGTGGGCGCGCGCATCGGCATCCCGGCGCTGATGGCCGGGCTCACGGGTACGGCGCTGATCCCCTTCTTCGTCTCCATCGGCTGGCTCAGCGAGGGCGCTCCTTTCCGCAAGATCACCTTCTTGATCGGCCTGGGGCTGATCATGGGCGCAGCCATCCTGGACATCGGCCGCATCCTGCTGCAGGCGCTGTCGCGCTGGCGCGCCGGCGTGCCCGCCGAGGCGGCAGCGCCCCAGGAAGCCTGGAAGCGCACGAACACCGGCCGCCTGCTGGCCTGGACGCTGTTCTGGGGCGGCGTGGTCGTCTGGGTGGGCAGCACGGTGCTGCACCAGCCGGTGTTCTTCATGGGCTTCGCCGTGCTGCTGGTGTTCGTCTTCACCATGGTCAACGGCATCTCGCTGGGCATCAGCGATTCCAACCCGATCTCGTCGGCCTTCGTGGTTGCCGTGGTGCTGATGGCCGCTCTCGGGCTGAAGGATGCGACCGTGGGGCTGATGGCCGGCGGCATCCTGCTCGTGGCCACCACCGTGGCCGGCGACATGCAGCAGGACCGCTCCACCGGCTGGCGCCTGGGCACGCCGCGCACGCTGCAGTTCCGCTTCCAGGTGCTGGGGCTGGTGGTCGGCGCCGTGCTCACCGTGGGCTTCGCGCGGCTCTTCATGAGCGCCTACCCGGTGCTGGCGCTGGACCAGACGGTGATGAAGGCCGGCGAAGCCCCCGCGCAATGGGCCTCGGCCATGACCTTCAAGTTCGTCGGCGCGCTGCGCAGCCTGACCGAGGACAAGCCTTACCAGCGCACCGCCATCTGGGTGGGCGTGGGCATCGGGCTGGCGGTGCAGGCGCTGCGCATCGTGATCTTAGAGAGTGAGGCTTACCGGCGCTGGCGCACCGCGTCCCGCGGCCGGCAGGCGGCCGACTTCGTGGTCGACGCCGTGCTGCTGCCCTCGCCCTACGCCTATGCCTTCGGCACCTTCCTGGGCCTGGCCACCTCGATCTGGTTCGCCGCCGGCGGCGTGGTGGCCAGCGTGGCCGACCTCGTGAAGCAGGCCCGTGGACCGGCGCCGGGCGACGAGGACCTGCCGCCCGACATGAGCACGGTGTCGCTGCTGGGGGGCGGCCTGATCGCCGGTGACGCGCTCGCCGCGCTGGGGCTCGGCGTGGTCGGCCTGCTGGCCACGGTGGTGGGCTGAAGGCAGGACAAGCGTGAACTAGCGGGCACTCCGCCTGCCACGGAGCCGCTCCGTTCCCTGGAGCCATGACGGCCCCTGCCGATAAGGAGGGGTTGACCTGGCTCCTGCCCATGAACCTGCGCGCAAGACTGCTCGGCCTCGTCCTCCTGGCGACCCTCGTGCCGGCCATTCTTCTGGGCTGGCGCAGCGCCGTGGAAACGGAGGAAGAGATCGCCGCCGCCGTGCGCAGCCTGTCGCTGGCCGCGCGCAGCGTCGCCGCCGAGCTGGAGCATCGCGTGCAGGGCACGGCCCAGCTGCACTACGGGCTGGCCCACTCGCGGGTGCTCGACGACGCCGATCCCAAGGCCTGCTCCGCCTACCTCTCCGAGGTGCGCGAGGCCTACCCGCAGTACACCGGCATCCTCACCGCGCTGCCCGACGGGCGGCTGCACTGCGATTCGCTGCAGACCGGCCGCACGCTCAACGTCGCCGACCGCAGCTACTTCCAGCGCGCCCGCACCAGCACCGACGGCCTGATCGTGGAGCCCGCGTTCGGTCGCCTGACCGGCACCTCGGTGCTGCAGATCGTGCAGGCCGCCCGCGACCGCCACCTGGCGCTGCGCTTCGTGCTCGTGGCCTCGCTGAACCTGCACCGCTTCGCCGAGGAGTCGCAGCGCAAGTCCCTGCTGGAAGGCTCCGAACTGCTGCTGGTGGACGACGGCGGCCGCGTCATGGCCTGGGCCAGCGCACAAGGCGACCTGTTCACGCCTGGCAGTTCCATCGCCGGCAGCGCACTGCACGATCTGGCGCTGAAGGGCGGTACCGGGGAGCTGGACGGCCGCGACGGCCTGCGACGCATCTGGGCGGCGGCCGAGGCGCCGGCCCTCAAGGCCGCCGGCATGCGCCTCATGCTGGGCCAGCACCGCGAGGCGCTGGTCGCCGGCCCGATGCAGCGCCTGCGCCAGGGCCTCATCACGCTGGCCGGCGCGGCGCTGCTGCTGTTCGCTGGCGTGTGGGCGCTGGCCGAGTGGGGCATTCGCCACCAGGTGGCGCGCATCACTTCGATGGTCAACGGGCTGGGCGCCGGGAATCTGCATGCGCGCATCGCGCTGCCCCACCCGCGTGGCGAACTCGGCGAGCTGATGGCCGTGCTGAACCGCACGGCGGACTCGCTGCAGCAGCAGCGCGTGTCGATCGACGAGCTGAGCCAGCGCCTGACCGAGGCCCACGGCCGCGAGATCTCCGAGCGCCAGAACAACGAAGAGCGCCTGGCGCGCATGGCCAACTTCGACAGCCTCACCGGGCTGCCCAACCGCACGCTGTTCCGCGACCGCCTGCAGCACGCCATGGCGCACAGCCGGCGCTCCGGCCGGCCCTGCGCGCTGATGTTCCTGGACATCGACCGCTTCAAGAACATCAACGACAGCCTGGGCCACGACGTCGGAGACCGGCTGCTCAAGCAGGTGTCCACGCTGCTGGCCAGCTGCGTGCGCGACGCCGACTCCGTGGGCCGGCGCACCGTCGACGCGCCCGCCGACGAAGTCTTCAGGCTGGGTGGCGACGAGTTCATGATCCTCATCGAGGACGTGGCGAGCTCCGACGCGGTGGCCGCCATCGCCGACCGTGTGCTGCGCGCGCTGGACCGGCGCTTCGTCATCGAGACCCACGATCTCTTCATCTCGGCCAGCATCGGCATCACGCTGTACACCGGCGACGCGGTCGACCTCGACGGCCTGGTGAAGCAGGCCGACATGGCGATGTACCGCTCCAAGGACCTGGGGCGCGACACTTACTGCTTCTTCGACGAGAAGATGAACGAGGCCGTGAGCCAGCGCCACCAGCTGGAAGTGGCCTTGCGCCACGCGCTGGACCGCGACGAGTTCCGCCTGTACTACCAGCCCAAGGCCGACCTGGCCAGCGGGCGCATCTCGGGCGTCGAGGCCCTGCTGCGCTGGCAGCCGCCGGGCCAGCCCATGGTGCAGCCCGACCGCTTCATCGGCATCCTGGAGGAGACGGGCCTGATCGTCCCGGTGGGCCTGTGGGTGCTGCGCCAGGCCTGCAGCCAGATGGTGGCCTGGCAGGCGCGCGGCATGGTCCCGATGAACCTGGCGGTCAACCTCTCGGCACGCCAGTTCCGTCACCAGGACCTGGTGCGGCAGGTGGCCGGCGTGCTGGCCGACACCGGCTTCCCGCCGGAGCGACTGGAAGTGGAGCTGACCGAGAGCATGCTCATCGACGACTCCGAGACGGTGCTGCGCATCCTGTCGGAGCTGGCGGCCATGGGCATCCGCATCGCCATCGACGACTTCGGCACCGGGCAGTCCTCACTGCACTACCTCAAGCGTTTCAACGTCGACACGCTGAAGATCGACCGCTCCTTCGTGCGCGACACGCCCGACGATGCCGAAGACTCGGCCATCACGGCGGCCGTGATCGCGCTGGGCCATGCCCTGGGCCTGCGCGTGGTGGCCGAAGGCGTGGAAACCCAGGCCCAGCTCGGCTTCCTGCGCCAGCACGCCTGCGACGAACTGCAGGGCTACCTGCTCAGCCGCCCGCTGGCCCCCGAGGCCTTCCCGGCCTGGCTGGCGGCTCAGTGCCCGGCGTGCGAGGTCTCGCCGGCCTTGAGCCTGTAGACCGTGCCGCAGTAGGGGCAACGGCCTTCGCCGGTGTGGCCGACGTCGATGAACACCTTGGGATGCTGGTTCCACAGCGTCATCTTGGGGTTCGGGCAGAAGGTGCTGCCGTGGCCGACGAGATCGGCCTGCGCGAGTTCGACGACGGCTTTCGGTTCGGTGGGGTTCATGGTCTTCACACCAGGGTCAGCCACTCGGCGTACTTGGGGTTGCGGCCGTTGACGATGTCGAAGAAGGCGCTCTGGATCTTCTCGGTGATGGGGCCGCGGCTGCCGCGTCCCAGCTCCACGCGGTCCAGCTCGCGGATGGGCGTCACTTCGGCGGCCGTGCCGGTGAAGAAGGCCTCGTCGCAGATGTAGACCTCGTCGCGTGTGATGCGCTTTTCCACCACCTTCAGGCCCAGGTCCTGGCAGATGTGGAAGATGGTGTTGCGCGTGATGCCGTTCAGCGCGCCGGCGGAAAGGTCGGGCGTGTAGACCACGCCGCCCTTGATGACGAAGAGGTTCTCGCCCGCGCCTTCGCTGACGAAGCCGGAGGCGTCAAGCAACATGGCCTCGTCGTAGCCGTCTTCGGTGGCTTCCAGGTTGGCCAGGATGCTGTTGGTGTAGTTGCTCACCGCCTTGGCCTGCGTCATGGTG